>NZ_CP068983.1:3398181-3706022 GCF_016801025.1 Paradevosia shaoguanensis
GCTGATGGCGGGCGACGCCGCGCAGGCGGCTATTCGCGCCGTGACCGGTGCCTTTACCGTCGGCGTCCAGATGGCGGCGCCCTTCATCGTCTTCGGCCTGATCTTCAACCTGGGCATGGGCATCCTCTCGCGGCTGATGCCGGCGCTGCAGGTTTATTTCATGGCCATGCCGGCCAATATCGGGGTTGGGCTCGTTCTCTTCGCCCTGCTGCTGGCCATGATGATGGGCTGGTACCTCACGCATTTCGAAGCCGAACTCGCGACGCTGAGGGTGTGATGGCGCAGGGTGCATCTAGCCATCGTTCGGGAGCCGCCGCATGAGCGATGAAGCTCCGGAAGAATCCTCGAAAACGGAAGACCCCTCCGCCAAAAAGCTGGAGGACGCGCACAAGCGCGGCGACGTGGTCAAAAGCCAGGAGGTCACCACCTGGTTCATGCTGCTGGGCGCTGCCGGGCTCATGGCCATGCTGGCGCCGGGCACCAGCGCGGGGCTGGCCGGGACCTTCAAGATCCTCCTCGCCAATGCCGATCAGTTCGAGGTTGGCGGGCCGGCCCTGGGGTCGTTCCTCTGGGGGCTCTGGGGCTCGATCATTCTCGTGGCGCTGGTGCCGCTGGTGGTGCTGACGGCCTGCGCCATAGCAGCCAACCTCATCCAGCATCGGCCGCTGCTCTCGCTGGAGCCCATTACGCCCAAGCTGTCGAAGATCTCGCCGCTCGCGGGAGCCAAGCGCCTGTTTTCGACGGAGGCGCTGGTCAATTTCGCCAAGGGGCTGGCCAAGCTCAGTATTGTCGGCGCCGCCATCTTCTTCGCCGTCTGGCCCGAGCGGGACCGGATGGACACGATGATGACCACCGATCCGGCGATGATCCTGGAAACCTTCCAGTCGCTGGGGATGAAGGTCATCCTCTCCTCGCTCATCGCCGTCACCTTCATCGCGCTCGCCGACTATCTCTACCAGCGCAACAAGTGGTGGAAGCGGCAGAAGATGACGCTTCAGGAAGTGAAGGACGAGTTCAAGCAGATGGAAGGCGACCCCAAGATCAAGGGGCGCATCCGTCAGTTGCGCATGGAAAAGAGCCGTCAGCGCATGATGGCCGCCGTGCCCGATGCGACCGTGGTGGTGATGAACCCAACCCACTACGCGGTGGCGCTCAAATACGACAAGACCATGCAGGCGCCGATCTGCGTGGCCAAGGGCGTGGATGCGGTCGCGCTGCGCATTCGTGGCGTCGCCGAGGAGAATCGCGTGCCTGTAGTGGAGAATCCGCCGCTCGCGCGTGCGCTCTATGCGAGCGTCGAAATCGACGACACGATCCCTGCAGAGCATTTCAAGGCGGTGGCACAGGTCATCGGCTACGTCATGCGGCTTAAGGACAAGCGCGCGTGGCGCGGTTCTGAACCGCGAAATTAGCCTTTGGCCTACCCAAGGCGTTAAGCCATTTGCTACCACAGTCGAGGCGTGATTCGGTGGTGACATAACCCGCATGGCAGCTTCCCCGCTCGACGAGAATATTTATCCTGAACCTCTCGTTTCGCGGCCCCGTGGTGGGTCGGGATTGTGGCGCGTCGTGGCGCTGGCGATTTTTCTCATCGCCCTGGCGAGCGCCTACGCGATTTTCAGCGATCGAATTCCCGCCGATGCCATGCTGCTGGCGCTCGGTCTTCTGGCCGTTGTCGGCGTCTTCTGCCTCTTCGCGCTGGCTGCCGGCCTCTTCCGGTTCGCGGGCAATGAAGAGAAGCGCACGCTGGCGAGCGTGATCGTCGACAGCCTGCCGTTCGGCGCGGTCGTGACGGATCGCGAAGGCAAGATTTCCTACGTCAATGCCGAGTACGGCAACTTTGCCGGCGGCATTTCCAACGGCGTGCCGGTCAGCGTGACGCGCCTCTTTGCCGGCCAGCCCGAAGCGAGCGAGGCGGTCTACCGCCTGTCGCGCGCCGCGCAGGATGGGCGTTCGGCGACTGAGGACATTCGCCTGGTCGGCGGGCTCGATGGCACTGCCGCTGATTTCGGCCGCCCCTTCTGGTATCGCGTCGCGGTGCGTCCGCTGCCCGAGATCGACCGCTCGGAAAAGCCGCTGGTGCTCTGGTCGGTCGAGGAAATCACGCGCGACCGCGAGCGGCAGGAAAATGCCTTCCTCGAGTTGCAGCGCGCCATCGACTATCTCGACCATGCGCCGGCCGGTTTCTTCTCGGCCGATGCCGATGGGCGTGTGCAATACCTCAACTCGACGCTGGCCGACTGGCTTGGCTACGACCTTGCCGAGTTCGAGGCCGGCACCGTGCGCCTTACCGATATCTGTCGCGGCGACAGCGCGAGCCTTCTTATGCGTGGGCGCGGTGACGGCGAAATCCGCACCGAGATCATCGATATCGACTTCGTGCGCCGCAACGGTACCTCGATGGCCGTGCGCCTGCTGCATCGCGCCGCCCGCCTCGCCGATGGCGAACTGGGCGAGACGCGTACCCTCGTGCTCGACCGCAGCCGCGGCGCCGACAGCGAGGAAGCGCTGCGCGCCGCGGAAGTCCGCTTCTCGCGCTTCTTCAACGATACGCCGTTCGCCATTACCACGCTCGATGGGGAAGGGCGCATCGTGCGCACCAATGCCCCGTTCAGCCGCATCTTCAACTGGTCGGGCGAGCAGCAGACGCTCGAAAACCTGCCAATGGCGAACCTCATCGCCGACAACAGCCGCGCGGCGTTCCAGGTCGCCGTCACCGCCGCCACGCAGCACCGCTCCGAGATTGCGCCTGTCGATGCGCTCCTGGCAGGCGAGGGGGACCACGCCGTTCGTCTCTACGTTTCCGGATCCGAGCAGAGCGAGGATTCCGCCGAGCAGGTCAATGTCTACGCCCTCGACATGACCGACCAGCGCAAGCTCGAAGCCCAGTTCGCGCAGGGTCAGAAGATGCAGGCCGTCGGCCAGCTCGCCGGTGGTGTGGCGCACGACTTCAACAACGTGCTCACCGCCATTATCGGCTTCTCGGACCTGCTGCTGCTCAAGCACAAGCCGGGTGATCCGTCCTTCGGCGATCTGATGTCGATCAAGCAGAGCGCCAACCGTGCTGCCGGTCTTACGCGCCAGCTGCTGGCCTTCTCGCGCCGCCAGACGCTGCGGCCGCAGATTCTCGAAATCCCGACCAACATCGACGACCTCACCGTGCTGCTCAAGCGCCTCATCGGCGAGACCATCACGCTGGAGGTCAATCACAGCGACAAGATCTGGCCGGTGCGCGCCGACCTCGTGCAGCTCGAGCAGGTGATCGTCAACCTCGTCGTCAATGCGCGCGACGCCATGCCCAATGGCGGCAAGATTTCCATCCGCACCGGCAACGTCACCGCCGCGCAATCGACCGATTTCCATTTCACCGGCATGCCGACAGCCGACTACGTGCTGATCGAAGTGGAAGACACCGGTACGGGCATGACCCCGCAGGTGCTCGAAAAGATTTTCGAGCCCTTCTTCTCGACCAAGGAGCTGGGCAAGGGCACCGGCCTGGGCCTCTCCACGGTCTACGGCATCGTCAAGCAGACCGAGGGCTACATCTACCCGGTCTCGCAGGTCGGCGTCGGCACGACGTTCAAGATCTTCCTGCCGCGCCACGTGCCCGCCGAGGGCGAACTCACCCAGAAGGCCGTCGCCGCTCCGGTCAAGGACCTCACCGGCCACGAGCGCATCCTGCTCGTCGAAGACGAGGAAAGCGTCCGCGCGTTCTCCGCCCGTGCCCTCAAGACCACAGGCTACGAAGTCTTCGAGGCAGATTCCGGCGAAGAGGCGCTCGAAGTGCTCGAAGAGATCGGCTACGAGGTCGACCTCATCATCTCGGACGTCGTCATGCCCGAAATGGACGGCCCGGCGCTCCTCAAGCGCGTCCGTCAGACGAAGCCCGACATCAAGGTCATCTTCGTCTCCGGCTACGCCGAAGAGAGCGTGCGCAAGGACATCGAAGACGACCAGAGCGTCGAATTCCTGCCCAAGCCGTATTCGCTGGACCAGATCAATTCGAAGGTGAAGGAAGTGCTGGCGGAGTAGGGTGGGGGGCAAGTCCCTCGCTGCCATAAACGTCGCCGCCGTGTTTGCCTTCGCGCCAGTGAAGACCGGGGGCTATGCTGGCCTTCGGCATTTGTCACAATTGCCGGCCAGATGCGCCGCGTGAAACACTTCTGTTAATAGCAACAGAAGTGTTGTATCCTCATGACGAGTGCTCAGTTCAGGCGCTGGTTGGCTAAACAGGGTTGCACGTTCGAGCCCGGTAATGGTGGCCATCTCCTCGTGCGTCGAGGAAACACACGCTCCGTTCTTCCAATGCACGGCAGTGGCAAGGAACTGGGAACGGGCCTGGTCCGCAAGATCAAGAAGGATCTCGGTTTGGAGTGAATGGCATGCGTTACGCCGTGGAACTGACGCCTGATGATAATGGCACATTACTCGCCACAGTGCCGGATCTGCCTGAAGTTGCGACATTCGGGGAAAACGAGGAGGTTGCCCTGGGGCATGCAATCGATGCGATAGCAACCGCGATTCAGGGGCGTATGTCCGACCGGGAAACTGTTCCTGAGCCGGGCCCGGTCGGGCAACATAGTGTTACCTTGCCTGCCTTGTCCGTGATGAAAGTTGCCCTCTATCGGGCCATGCTCGCCGCGGGTCTGCGCAAATCCGACCTCGGACGCCGGCTGGGCTGGAAACCGGCACAGGTCGATCGGCTGTTCAACTTGCGCCACGCATCAAGGGTCGATCAGATCGAGGAGGCCTTTCGCGTATTGGGCAAGTCGCTTGAAATTGAGGTGCGGGACGCAGCCTAAACCGCCTGCCCCCCTGGCAGTGGCGTTCCGCCCGACAGCAATCCCTTGTCCGCCAGAGCGCTCCAGAATCCATCCGGAATATTCACCTGCCACCAGCCCAGAATCCCCTCCAGTTCCTGCGGGCTGCGTGGCCCGGGGAGCACGGTGCAGACGGCCGGATGCGTCAGTGGGAATTGCAGGGCGGCGGCGGGCAGGGGGACGTTGAAATCGGCGCAGATGGTCTCGATGGCGCGGACGCGGTCGAGCACATCCTGCGGCGCGGCGACGTAGTTCCACGTCGTGCCGCCCACCAGGATGCCTGAATTGAAGGGCGCTGCGGCCACGACCGAGGCCTTGCGCTTGATGCAGGTCGAGAGGAACGGATTGAGCGAGGTCTGTTCCAGGAGCGTGTAGCGGCCGGCGAGCAGGAACACGTCCCAGTCGCCGAGCTCGAAGGCATCCATGAGCACTTCCCACTCATTGACGCCCAGCCCGAAGGCCGAAATCTGCCCCGAGCGCTTGAGCTCCTCCAGGGCCTTGTAGCCGCCTGTCTCGAGCTGCTTCCAGAACGGCTGATTGCCCTCGACGCCATGCGTGCCGACGCCGATATCGTGGACGTAGAGGATGTCGATCTTGTTGAGGCCCAGTCGCTGCTGGCTGTCCTCGAACGAGCGCATGATGGCGTCGTAGGAATAGTCGAAGATTTCCTCGAAGGGCAGGGCGCCGGCAAACTGGAAATCAGCCGGGCGCGGCCCGAAAAGCGGCTTGAGCAGGCGCCCGACCTTGGTCGAAAGCACGGTGCCCGCGCGGCGATCGCGCAGCACGTCGCCCATAAGGCGTTCGGAGAGGCCGGTGCCGTAGCGGGGGGCGGTATCGAAATAGGTGATGCCGGCATCGAGCGCAGCAGAGACCGTGGCGCGCGCCTCCTCTGGCGGCACGCGCTCGCGCATGCCGGCCAAGGTCGCCCCGCCCAGCCCGAGCGTCGTGATCCTGAGGTCGGTTTCTCCGATCCGCCGGGTTTCGAAAACTGGTTTTGCGCCTGCCATGTCGCCCTCCCTCGAGCTGCCTCTAACTGACATGTTAGTGGCGCGAGGTAAAGCGGTGCCGATGAAAAGCGCTGGTTGCGGCGATCAATAAAGCGGCTTGATCTCCACCGTTTCGGCCTCTTCCCAGGCCACCGCATTGCGCAGCGGCGCACCGAATTGCGGCTCGGCGATCTCGAAGACGTCGCCTGCCTCGGTCTTGATGCCGTCGGCAAAGCTCAGTGTCGCCGTACCGAACATGTGCACGTGCACGTCGCCCGGATTGCGGAAGAGCTCGTATTTGAAGTGGTGGTATTCGAGATTGGCGATGGTGTGGGACATGTTGTCCTCGCCCGAGAGGAACGGCTTCTCCCAGAACACTTTGCCGTCCCGCAGGATGCGCGACATGCCCTCGACATTGCGCGGCAGTTCACCCAGGCGCAGCTCAGGCCCGAACGAGCAGGCGCGTAGCTTGGAATGGGCGAGGAAGAGGTAGTTCACGCGCTCCGTCACATGGTCGGAAAATTCGTTGGCGAGCGCAAAGCCGAGGCGGCGCGGATTGCCGTCCTGGTCGATGATGTAGATGCCCGCGATTTCCGGCTCCTCGCCGGCGTCCCGTGCGAAAGCCGGGGAGGGGATGGGGCGACCGGGCGGAACGACCGAGAAACCGTTGCCCTTGTAGAACCATTCCGGCTGCACGCCGACATGACCCGGCGCCGGCTTGCCGCCTTCCAGGCCCATGCGGAACATCTTCATGGAATCGGTGAGGTTTTCCTCGGCTTGCGCGCCGTTCGACTTGTGCATGGCGTCGCGCGTCGCCGCCGAACCGAGATGGGTAAGGCCCGTGCCGGTGACATAGAGATGGGCCGGATCGGGATGGTCGATCGGGGAAAGCAGGCGCCCCTCGGCCATCAGCGCCACGACATCGACCTCTGCACCCAGCCCTTTCTCGGCAATGATCGTGCCGATGCCGACCTGGCGATCGATGGCGGCCAGCGCCAGGTCGTAGACGCTCGTCGCGTCGCGGACGATGCGCGCCACGCCGTCCTCGACGGCTGCCACGGCCCTATCGCCGTTGTCGTCATGGAACTGGATCAGGTTCATTGCCGTGCCTCCCTCAAGCGTAGCGGGCATAAAACGCAAGGGGGCGCAGCGGGGCAAGAGCTAAAACGTCAAGCCATCAAAAAATCCGGTCTTTATCGAATGTTTCGATGCATTGCGGTGCCGTGAGAAATCCCAATTGGTGAGAGGGGAGTTTAGGGGCAACGCTGGGCGAATCCCGCTGGCATGCGGTTTCTCATGAGTTCAGGTGTTCTCATTTTTCGTGTTGACTTTTTGGAAACAAAATGAGAACAAAATAGGCACATTAGATGGACAGAAAACAGCGGTTCGGACGCGTTGCACCGGTGCCGTTGGCGTGAAATAAGGAGCGGGACTCATGTCGACACCACTGCGCGTTATCGAGGGAACCATGGATAAGGACAAGGCGCTCGCGGCTGCACTCAGCCAGATCGAGCGCAATTTCGGCAAGGGCTCCATCATGCGCCTTGGCGAAAATTCCTCCATCGAGGTCGAGGCCATCTCGACCGGTTCGCTGGGGCTCGATATCGCTCTGGGCATCGGCGGCCTGCCGCGTGGCCGAATCGTGGAAGTGTTCGGGCCGGAAAGCTCGGGCAAGACCACGCTCGCTCTGCATGTCATCGCTGAGGCACAGCGCAACGGCGGCATATGCGCATTCGTGGATGCCGAGCACGCACTCGACCCGGTCTATGCCCGCAAGCTCGGCGTCAATGTCGACGACCTGCTGATCTCCCAGCCGGATGCCGGCGAACAGGCGCTCGAAATCGCTGATACACTGGTGCGTTCCGGCGCCATCGACGTGCTCGTGGTCGACTCGGTGGCTGCGCTCACCCCGCGCGCCGAACTCGAAGGCGAGATGGGCGATTCGCTGCCGGGCCTCCAGGCACGCCTCATGAGCCAGGCCATGCGTAAGCTCACCGCCTCGATTTCCAAGTCGAAGGCCATGGTGATCTTCATCAACCAGATCCGCATGAAGATCGGCGTGATGTTCGGCTCGCCCGAAACCACGACGGGCGGCAACGCGCTCAAATTCTACTCCTCCGTCCGCCTCGACATCCGCCGTATCGGCGCGATCAAGGACCGCGAAGAGGTGGTGGGCAACCAGACCCGCGTGAAGGTCGTCAAGAACAAGCTGGCACCGCCGTTCCGTCAGGTCGAATTCGACATCATGTATGGCGAAGGCATTTCCAAGATGGGCGAGCTCATCGATCTGGGCGTCAAGAGCGGCATCGTCGAGAAATCGGGCGCCTGGTTCTCCTATGACAGCCAGCGCCTCGGCCAGGGTCGTGACAATGCCAAGCAGTTCCTCAAGGACAATCCGCAGGTGGCCGCCCAGATCGAGCAGGGCGTTCGCGAGAGCGCGGGCCTGATGGGCGATGCCCTCATCACTGCCGGCAGCCCGGAATCGGATGCAGAGGGCACCGAGGAATAGCCAGAAATTCCTTCCGAGAGAGACCTGGGGCGTCGCGTGAGCGGCGCCCTTTTTGTCTTTGGAGGGAGCGCTGACCTTTTGGTCGTGCTGCGCGGGCATCAACGCTGGTGTTACCGGCCGCGCTCGTCCACTGCGCCGCTGGACGAACCCGCACCCGCGCGATAGAAAGCCCGGTCAAATTTCCAAGGGTGCGCTCGGGGGCGTGCCACCTTTTCCGCGAGGAATGCCTATACCATGACCAGCGTAAACGACATCCGGTCGAGCTTCCTGAACTACTTTTCCCGGGAAGGCCACGAGGCAGTGCCGTCGAGCCCGCTCGTGCCGCGTAACGACCCCACGCTGATGTTCACCAATGCCGGCATGGTGCAGTTCAAGAACGTCTTCACCGGCGTCGAGAAGCGTCCCTATTCGACCGCGACCACCGCGCAGAAATGCGTGCGCGCCGGCGGCAAGCACAACGACCTCGACAATGTCGGCTTCACCGCGCGCCACCACACGTTCTTCGAGATGCTGGGCAATTTCTCGTTCGGCGATTACTTCAAGGAACGCGCCATCGAACTGGCCTGGAACCTCCTCACCAAGGAATGGGAACTTCCGCGCGAGCGCCTCTCGGTTACCATCTACCAGGATGACGACGAGGCTCACGCCCTCTGGAAGAAGGTTGCCGGGCTTTCGGACGACAAGATCGTGCGCCTCGGCGCCAAGTCCAATTTCTGGCAGATGGGCGATACCGGCCCCTGCGGTCCGTGCTCGGAAATCTTCTACGATCACGGCGACCACGTCTGGGGCGGCCCTCCGGGTTCGCCCGATGAGGACGGCGACCGCTTCATCGAGATCTGGAACCTCGTGTTCATGCAATACGAGCAGCAGAACGACGGCACCCGTATGGGCCTGCCGCGCCCCTCGATCGACACCGGCATGGGCCTCGAGCGCATCGCCGCCGTCATGCAGGGCGTTCACAACAATTACGACATCGACCTCTTCAAGGCGCTGATCGCGGCTGCCGCTCAGGCCACCGGCACGCAGCCGGATGGCGACGGCAAGACCTCGCAGCGCGTCATTGCCGACCACCTGCGCTCGATGTCCTTCCTCATCGCCGAGGGCGTGCTGCCCTCCAATGAAGGCCGTGGCTATGTGCTGCGCCGCATCATGCGCCGCGCCATGCGTCATGCGACTCTGCTGGGCTCGAACGAGCCCGCAATCTTCAAGATGGTGCCCACCCTCGTGCGCGAAATGGGCCAGGCCTATCCCGAGCTCGTGCGTGGCGAAGCCATGATCGAGGAAACCATTCGCCTCGAGGAACACCGCTTCCTCAAGACGCTCGGCCGTGGCCTCCAGATCCTGTCGGATGAGACCAAGGACATGGGCGAGGGCGCGGTGCTCGATGGCGCCACCGCCTTCAAGCTTTACGACACCTATGGCTTCCCGCTGGACCTGACTGAGGACGCCCTGCGCACGCGCGGAATCACCGTCGACCAGGCCGGTTTCTCCACCGCCATGGAGGCCCAGAAGGCCGAGGCTCGCAAGAGCTGGGCCGGCTCGGGCGAAAGCGCCGACGACAAGGTGTGGTTCGCGGTTGCCGACAAGGTCGGCCCCACCGAATTCCTCGGCTACGAAACCGAGAATGCCGAAGGCCAGGTGACGGCTTTGGTCAAGGACGGCGCCATCGTTGACAGCCTCAAGGCTGGCGAAGAGGGCTATGTCATCCTCAACCAGACCCCGTTCTATGGCGAAAGCGGCGGCCAGGTCGGCGATACCGGCTCGTTCAAGGGCGATGGCGTGGCGGCCGAAGTGGTCGATACGTCCAAGCATCACGGCGTCTTCACTCACAAGGTCAAGGTCACCGAGGGTGAGGTCCGCAACGGCCAGTTCCTGAGCCTCGACGTCGATCATTCGCGCCGCTCGGCCATCCGTTCCAACCACTCCGCCACGCACCTGCTGCATGAGGCGTTGCGCCTGATCCTGGGCGATCACGTCGCCCAGCGCGGCTCGCTGGTTTCACCCGATCGCCTGCGCTTCGACTTCGTGCACACCAAGCCCATGACGCCGCAGGAAATCGCCGAGGTCGAGGACCTCGCCAACGCGATCGTACTGCAGAACGCGCCGGTCGAGACGCGCCTGATGGGTGTGGACGACGCCAAGGCGTCGGGCGCCCGTGCGCTGTTCGGCGAAAAGTACGGCGACGAAGTGCGCGTTGTCTCGATGGGTGATCCCACCGGCAACACCCTCGGCTGGTCGGTCGAACTCTGCGGCGGCACCCATGTGCGTCGCACCGGTGATATCGGCCTCATCACCGTCGTGGGCGAAAGCGCCGTGGGCGCTGGCGTCCGCCGTATCGAAGCGCTGACCGGCAAGGCCGCGCGTCATCGCGGCAACGAGAATGCCGCCATCGTCGCCAACGCGGCTTCGCTCCTGCGCTCGGGTACGACCGAAGTGCTCGACCGTATCGAGGCGCTGCAGGAACAGCTCAAGCGCTCGGAAAAGGCGCTGAGCGATGCCAAGCAGAAGCTCGCCATGGGCGGTGGCGCCGGCGCGGCTCCGGCCACGGCCGAAACCATCAATGGCTACAACTTCGTCGGCCGCGCCGTCGAAGGCCTGCAGCCCAAGGATCTGCGCGGTCTCGTCGATCAGGCCAAGAAGCAGGTCGGCTCGGGCATCGTTGCCATTATCGGCGTCACCGAGGACGGCAAGGCGGGCATCGCCGTGGGTGTCACCGAGGACCTCGTCGGCAAGGTGTCGGCGGTCGATCTCGTCCGCGTCGGTTCGGCCGTGCTGGGCGGGCAGGGCGGTGGCGGCCGTCCCGACATGGCCCAGGCCGGCGGTCCGGATGGCTCGAAGGCCAATGATGCGCTGATCGCCATCAGGGAAGCGCTGGCGAGCTGATCACCCGATCAATTGGAATGAAAAAGCCCCGGTCTTGCGACCGGGGCTTTTTGCTGGCTCAGGGTTCGGGCCCCTGCACATCCACGATGTTGCGTCTCGCGCCGTCGCGGCGGGCGCGAAATTCGGCGAAGCGTCCGGCAATGCGGGCGCTCGTGCCGTCGGCGAAGATGTTGAGCAGGCCGGCAATGACGATGACCACGATGCCGGCAATCGCCACCAGGTCGGGGAATTCGGCATAGAACAGCGCGCCGAAGAAGATGCCCCAGATGATCTGGCTATACTGGATCGGCGCCACCACGCTGGCCGGCGCATTCTTGGTGGCGAGCACCAGCATCAGGTGGCCGGCGCCGATAGCGATGCCGGCTACGGCGAGCAGCAGCATTTCCCAGAGCGTGGGCATGTGGAAGCTCGGCAGCATGGCGAGGCCGTTGAAGACGATCGACCAGATGGCGGGAATGGCGATGAGCGTCGTGCGCTGCTCCTTGCCGGCAATGACGCGCAGGATCGTGGTCGTGGCCGCGGAGAAGAACACGCAGAGGAGAGCCGTGATGTGGCCCAGTTCCAGCTCACGGAAACCGGGGCGCACTACCACCATCACGCCGGCGAAGCTCAGCAGCCCCAGCAGCCAGCGCAGCAGGCCCACCTGCTCCTTGAGCACGAAGACCGAGAGGATGGTGATGACCACCGGCACGAGGAAGACGATGGCATAGGCCTCGGCGAGCGGGATGGTGATGAAGGAATAGGTGATGAGCACCGCTGAGGCGACGCCGCAGAAGGCGCGCAGATGCACCAGGAACGGTTGCTTCATGCGGAAGATATTGCGCCAGCTCTCCGTCCTGGGCTTGGAGACGAGCGGCGGGATCAGCGCGAAGATATAGGTGAAGAACCCGATCTCGAAGATGCCCACCGTGCTGCCGAGCCCCTTGATGAGGGCGTCGGCGCACGAGAAGACCAGGTAGGAAACGAGAGCGAATACGATCCCGATCGGCATGGAGACTCCCTGTCGGTCAGGCGGCCTTCTTCTCGGTGTCGGCCGGCTTCTGGTCATTGGCGGCAGCAGGCGCCTTGGCGGCGGCCGGGCCACGGAGGATAGCGAACCGCGCGACGGCGCGGCGGCGCACTTCTGCAGGCACGACGTTGAGCACGCCGGCCACGACCACGACCGCAAGGCCCACATAGGCGATGGCGTCCGGGAACTCGTGATAGAAAGTCGCGCCGAAGACGATGGCCCAGAGGATCTGGCTATATTGGGTGGGCGCCACCATGCTGGCCGGCGACAGGCGCGTCGAGGTGATGAAGCAGAGGTGCCCCACGCCACCGAGAATGCCCATGGCCACGAAGAAGGCCAGTTGCTGGAGCGACGGCATCACAAATGTGGGTATCATCATCAGGCCGTTGAAGATGATGAGGTAGGAGGTCGGCACGCCGAACACCGACACCCGCTTTTCGCGCGGGGCGACGGTACGCAGGATCGTGGTGGTCATCGAGCCGAAGAAGGCGCTGCCGACGGCGGCGAGGTGCCCCCAATGCAATTCGCGGAAGCCGGGGCGCACGACGATGAGCACGCCGAGGAAGCTGATCATAAGCAGCACCCAGCGCTGGGTCGGCACATGCTCCTTGAGCACCAGCACCGAAATGATGGTGACGAAGACCGGCGCGAGGAAGGCGATGGAATAGACTTCGGCCAGCGGAATGGTGGTGAAGGCGAAGACCACCATGGTGGCGCTGAGTACGCCGGTGATGGCGCGGGCGTGAAGGAGCCAGGGGTGGTTGAGCTTGTAGGTATCGCGCCAGCGCTCGCCCTTGGGCTTGCTGAGCACGGCCGGGATCAGCGAGAAAAGCGCGGAGAAGAAGCCGATCTCGAAAACGGTCAGGTGACCGGAGAAGCTTTTGACGATCGCATCGCTGCACGAATAGAGCGCGTACGAACCCAGCGCAAAAAGGACGCCGACCGGCATCTAGGATATCCAATCATAATAGATATCGCACCGCTGCGCGGGGGCTGGGGAGGCGCGTGGGGAGGCAGGGGCCGCGGGGAGAGGGCGGCTCAATCCTGAAAACTACAATACGCATACTATGCCGAAATTGTGAGTGCTTTCTTGCCACGCGAAAGAAATAGTTGAGATAGGCGGAAGCTTTGGGGGAGGGGGCGGCGTGCGGATGGTCCACCGAGCGCAGGAAACGCTTCCCAAGGGCTTGCTTTAGAGCACAACACCAACCCCACTCCCGCACTTCCCCGGCCGCAGAGCCGGGGCCCACGGATATCTCCACTCGAGTGGAGGGATGCAATAGGCCCCGGGTCTTCGCCCGCGGAAGTTCAGTGGTGGGGTAGGAGCGTGCTCACTACGGCACGGGAACGGCACAGTTGAAGGGCGCTGCCCCTCTCACGCCCCGCCCTTAACCGCCGGCCCTATCACCTCGATCTTGTTCGTCCACAAGTACCCGTCGAACCCGAACGGCACCTTGGCCAGTTCCTCGACCGTATCGATTCCCGAAGTGCCCGGGTCTCCTGCCTCGAATGCACCGAGGAGGATCACCTGGCTGCCCACGCTCTGCATGCGCTGGACGAAGAGATTGGGCCAGCCCCACATCCAGGGCGCCACGTTGATCGGCATCATGATGCGCGTGTTGCGGCAGGGCGTGGGGACGTAGCCGGTCCAGCCCAGGCCGGCATATTGGAGGACGCAGTCCATGGTCGATTTACGTGTCCAGGCATTGTCGAGCCCGAGGAGTTCCTGGGCCTTGAGCGTGGGCGGATCGCCGCCATAGACGCCCCAGACTTCATCGCGCCAGGCTGGGTTGCTGGCGACCACCGCCGCGAGCATGTCGGCCTCGCGCACCTCGTTGCTCTTGAAGTTGACGAGGAATTTGTCGTCCGGGAAGGCCGCCAGCACTTCGCGCAGTTCGGGCATCATGGCCACGCCCTGCCCACGGAAGGGGAAGGTCTTGCCGCCATCGGCGGTATAGCCGTAGGCGATGTCGAGCGTCTTGAGGAAGGGCATAGCCTGTTCGCGCGTCACGCCGGTCGCCGCCGTGTGGCAATCGAGTGTCCAGTCGTGGAGTACGGCGAGCTGGCCGTCGGTCGTGGGATGGATATCCAGCTCCACGATATCGGCGCCGGCCTTGAAGGCGGCCTCCATCGAGGGCAGCGTGTTCTCGAAAAAGCCATGGGTCGGCGGGTCGATGCGCTCGGCGCTGCAGCCGTCATTGCCCAGGCCGTTATTGTCGAAAGTCTGATGCACGCCGCGATGGGCGATCAGCTCCACCTTGGCGTCGACGGGCGGTGAAACGCGCCAGCTTGCGTTCCACACGAAGACGAGCGCGATGAAAACCGCGAGTCCGATCAGAATCTTGCGCAGCATGCTTGAAGTGTCCCCTCAGAAATCGATCAGGCCTGGCGAGCGCGTTCGCTGAAGCGCGACCACTTCTTGCGTGGCGCCGCTTTGGCCTGCGGTTCCTTGATGAGATAGAACACCTGGGTCTGCCCGCGGTCCGGATCGTCGGCGTCGTAGATTTCCCATTTGACGCCCGCGAGCTTGCGTTCTCCCTCCGCCGACCAGGCGCGGATGCGCTCGTGGACGCGCGGCAGGAGATGCGTCGGGCCGGTATGGGTAGCCGTCACGGCGCGTCCGGCGGGAGCGGCGACGCATTGCAGGTCGTCGTCACCGCAGAAGGCCTCGGTGACTTCAACGCCGATATCGACCGTCACCTCGTCGCCCGCTTCACCCCAATAGATCACGACGTTGCGGCCGCTATGCTTGAGGCCGCGTTCGCGCACGCGATCCCACACGGGGGAGGCGGCGATGGCGTCCGAGATCGCCTCTATCGAGATGCGGCTGCGCACGGCAGCGAGCAATAGCGGGGCGGCTTCGATGATGCCGATGTCGAGCAGCGGTATCATTGGAGGGAGACCTCGCCGCCCCCGCTCGCGTCCTGTTTGACCGAGCCGGGCTTGCCATGGACTTCTACATCGGCGCCGCTCGAGGCCTTGGCCGTCAGCGTGCCGTTGGCGAAGATCTCGGCGTCGCTGCCGCTGGACGCATCGATGGCCACGTCGCGGCATTCGAGGTCGCGGGCCTTGAGGTCGGAGCCTGAGGAGACGCTGAATGTCGCCGTGTCGCAGGTGCCGGCCAGGCGCAGGTCCGAGCCCGACGAGCCCTCGGAGATCAGCTCGGTCGCCTTGATGTTGCGGAGGTCGATATCGGCCCCGCTCGAAGAGCGTACCTCCACCTTGCTGCCTGCGGCGCCATCGGCTTTCACATCCGCGCCGCTGCTGGCCTCGACGAAATCGAGGTTCGGCACGCTGATATGGATGGTGATGAATTTGTCCTGCCCGAATACCAGGTTCATGAGGCTCCGGTTGATATTGGCATAGAGCCGGTTGTCGCGGACTTCGAGCGTCAGGTCCTTGAGATAATCAGGGTTGCGGGCCTCCACGGTCACCGACTGGGTGCCGCCGACCTTGATGTCGGCATTGAGGCCGGAGGAAATGTCCACGCCCGAAAACGGCGCGAGTTCGACAGTCTTGGTCTGGGCGAAGGCGGCGCTCGAAGCGACCACGATCAATGCGCCGACTAGCCCCGCGGCGGCAAACTTGCTCATCTTTCTCTCCACGTCCCGATGGATGAATTCAAAGCTGGGAGGTGTGTTACTAGCCGTTCAAGGGGCGCGGCGAAAATTCTTTTCGGTGATGGCCACATCACGCGGACAAGAAAAAAGCGGCGCCCGAAGGCGCCGCCGGATGTCGTTGCGATTCAGGTTTTGCTGAATCAGGCCATGGCCTTCTGCAGGTTTTCGTCGATGGCATCGAGGAAGCCGAGGGTCGAAAGCCAGGGCTGATCCGGGCCGACGAGCAGCGAGAGGTCCTTGGTCATCTTGCCGCTTTCGATGGTGTCGACGGTGACCTTTTCGAGCGTCGTCGCAAAGCGCATCAGCTCGGCATTGTCGTCGAGCTTGGCGCGGTGGGCGAGGCCGCGGGTCCAGGCGAAGATCGAGGCGGTGGAGTTGGTCGAAGTCTCCTTGCCCTGCTGGTGCTGGCGGTAATGGCGGGTCACGGTGCCGTGGGCGGCTTCCGCTTCCACGATCTTGCCATCGGGCGTCATCAGCACGGAGGTCATTAGGCCGAGCGAGCCAAAGCCCTGGGCCACGATGTCGGACTGCACGTCGCCGTCGTAGTTCTTGCAGGCCCAGACGTAGCCGCCGCTCCACTTGAGGGCCGAAGCGACCATGTCGTCGATCAGGCGGTGCTCGTACCAGATCTTCTTTTCGTCGAACTTGGCCTTGTAGTCCTTCTCGTAGATCTCCTGGAAGATGTCCTTGAAGCGACCGTCATAGGCCTTGAGGATGGTGTTCTTGGTCGACAGGTAGCAGGGCACGCCGCGGTTGAGCGCGTAGTTGAACGAAGCATGCGCGAAATCGCGGATCGAGTCGTCGAGGTTGTACATGGCCATGGCCACGCCCGAACCCGGCGCGTCGTAGACGTCGTGCTCGATGGTCTGGCCGTCTTCACCCACGAACTTGATCGTCAGCTTGCCCTTGCCCGGGAAGCGGAAATCGGTAGCGCGGTACTGGTCGCCGAAGGCGTGGCGGCCGACGATGATCGGCTGGGTCCAGCCGGGAACCAGGCGCGGCACGTTCTTGCAGATGATCGGTTCGCGGAAGATCACGCCGCCCAGGATATTGCGGATGGTGCCGTTGGGCGACTTCCACATTTTCTTGAGGTGGAATTCCTCGACGCGCTGCTCGTCCGGGGTGATGGTAGCGCACTTGATGCCGACGCCGATTTCCTTGATGGCGTTGGCCGAGTCCACGGTCACCTGGTCGTTGGTGGCGTCGCGGTTCTGGATCGACAGGTCGAAATAGCGGATGTCGAGATCGAGATACGGCGTGATGAGCTTGTCCTTGATCGCCTGCCAGATGATCCGGGTCATCTCGTCGCCGTCGAGATCGACCACCGGGTTGGCGACTTTGATTTTGCTCATCGATAACGCTCCGTAGGGGTTATGAGGCCCCAACGGGGCCTGCGGTTTGGCCGCCCCTATAGCATTGGTGCCGCCGCGCGCAAAGGCCGCAGGGAGCGATCAGGCGTGCAGGGTTGCCTCGCCCCCGACTCGTCCTCGCCGCGTGCCGGTTCGATTGCGTTCGCGATCGAGAATCCGGTCGGCATCGAGCGAGCGGATCGGCACGGACTTGTCCCGCGGAATGTCCTCGCTCAATTGCAGCGAGAGGTAACGCGCGCAGCAGACCCGCAGGAAGGAAGCAAAGTTTTCGAGGTCGTGCTCTTCGTCGAGCGATTCCTGGTAGAGGCGGGCGATGAGCTGGCTCAGGGGCAGCTCGTCGCGGGCACCCAGTTCCTCGAGCACGTTCCAGAACAAGGCTTCCAACCGCACGCTCGTGGCGAAGCCGCCGATGCGCATGGAGCGGGTCTGGCTCTGCCAGAGTCCCGGATCGGCGTTTACGAACAACCTGCACATGGGCAGCGATCCTCCCGAGTTGGGCCGGCCCTGCGGCCGGCCGCATCCATCAGGCCGCCGCCTTCCTGCTCTCGTGTTCGATTCGCGTGCCGAGCACGGCCAGGAACTGGCCGATCCAGGCAGGGTGGGCGGGCCAGGCGGGGGCCGTGACCAGATTACCATCGGTCACCGCCGCATCAATGGCGATCTCGGCATAGGTGCCGCCGGCGAGTTCGACTTCAGGGCGGCAGGCCGGGTAGGCCGAGCAGGTGCGGCCTTCGAGCACCCGCGCGGCGGCCAGGATCTGTGCGCCATGGCAGACGGCGGCCACCGGCTTGTCAGCCTCGAAGAAGTGCTTGACGATCGAGATCACGCGCGGGTCGAGCCGCAGATATTCGGGGGCGCGGCCACCCGGGATGACCAGCGCGTCATAGGTCTCGGCCTTGACGTCCGAGAAGGTGGCGTTGAGCGCGAAATTGTGGCCGCGCTTTTCGCTGTAGGTCTGGTCGCCCTCGAAATCGTGGATCGAGGTGGCGATGGTGTCGCCCGCCTTCTTGTTGGGGCAGACGGCATGCACCGTATGGCCGACAGCGAGCAGCGCCTGGAAGGGCACCATGGTCTCGTAGTCTTCGCCGAAATCCCCGCAGATCATGAGAATGCGCTTGCCACTCATCTTGTCCTCCTCGTCGTGATGGTTCGCCTGGGGAGAACTATGTCATGGGCGGGCAGGGTGCTGGTGTTAGCGGGATACTACACTTGACGGCCGTGTATATGCACGGCATCAGTACGCGTCATGCAAGACGACTTTTCGCAGTGTCTCGTCCTCAACACCCGCATGGCGGCGCGCGCCGTCACGCGCAGGGCGAACCGGAAGCTGCGCGGGTTCGGCGTCACGGCTACCCAGTTTTCGATTCTCACCGCTGCCCGGCAAAGGCCCGACCGCTCTATCACCGAGATGGCCGACAGCATCGCTATGGAGCGCACCACGCTATCGCGCAATCTCGATCTCATGGCCCGCAAGGGTCTGGTGCGGTTCGCCGGCGCCGAGAAAGGCAATGGGCGGCTCTGTTCGCTCACCGAGGAGGGCGACGTGCTTCTGGACAAGATCATCCCCATATGGCGGGCAAGCCAGGCGGAACTGCGTGAAAAGCTGACGCAGCCGGATTGGCCCTCGACCATCAAGGCGCTCCAGGAGCTGGCGCGGCTCTAGCCAACATCAATCTGCCCGGAATGCCGGGCATCCGTCGATCACCGAGAGGAGACGAAGAATGCTCAAACCCGATCCGAACGATCCGATTGTCGTCACCGGCATGGGGGTCGTCAGCCCGCTGGGCGTGGGCGTCGACAAGGTGTGGGAACGGCTGATCGCCGGCAAGAGCGGCGTCGGCCCCAATACCAGGTTCGATGTCAGCGAGTTTGCCAGCCGGATCGCCGGGCTGGTCAAGCGCACCGATGAAGACCCGGAAGCCGGCTTCGATCCGCTGGTGGCGGTGGATGCCAAGGACGTCAAGAAGATGGACCTCTTCATCCAGTACGGCCTCGTCGCCGCGCAGGAGGCCATCCGGCAGGCCAACTGGTTCCCCGAAAGCGAAGAGGACAAGGAGGCCACGGCCACCGTCATCGCCTCGGGCGTGGGCGGTTCTCCGATCATGGCCGAGACCGCCAAGATCATCATCGAGAAGGGACCGCGCCGGCTCTCGCCCTTCACCGTCCCCGCTTTCCTTGCCAACCTCGCTGCCGGCTGGATTTCGATCCGCTACGGCTACAAGGGGCCGATCGGCACACCCGTGACCGCTTGCGCCGCCTCCGCCCAGGCGATCGGCGACGGCATGCGCATGATCATGACCGGCGAGGCCGAGGTGGCCGTGGTCGGTGGCGCCGAGGGTTCGGTCGATCCCATTTCCATCGGTGGCTTTGCCGCCTCGCGCGCGCTCAACACCACGTTCAACGACAATCCCGAAGGGGCTTCGCGCCCGTTCGACAAGGGCCATGCCGGCTTCGTGCTGGCCGAAGGCGCGGCGGTGCTGGTCATCGAAAAGCTCAGCCATGCCCGCAAGCGCGGCGCCAAGCCGCTGGCCGTCCTGGCCGGCTACGGCACTTCGGCTGATGCTTACCACCTCACGGCCGGCGAGCCGACCGGCGCAGGTGCCCAGCGGGCCATGCGCAACGCCATCAAGATGGCCGACGTCTCGCCAGACCGCATCGGCTATGTCAGCGCCCACGCCACCTCCACCGAGGTGGGCGACGCTGCCGAGATCGAAGGCATCAAGGCCGTGTTCGGCGATCGCGGCAAGGACCTCTCCGTTTCCGCGGTCAAGTCGTCGACAGGGCACCTTCTGGGCGCGGCGGGCGCGCTGGCGGCGATCTTCACGGTCCAGGCCATTCGCAACGGCATGCTGCCGGCGACGCTCAATCTCGACGATCCGGAACCCGTGGCCGCCGTCTTCGACCTTGTGCCGAAGGTCGCCCATGCCAAGGAACTGGACTACGCGCTGGTCAACGCCTTCGGCTTCGGCGGCGTGAATGCCTCGCTGGTATTGGGTAAAGCTCCGGCGTAAGGACGCGGTATTGAGGAGGCGGTCGCGTGGCTGCCTCCTAAGCCGGCTCCTGCCCAGCCGCATGTCGCTGGGATAGCGCAATCCATTCCCGCAACTCGTCATCGTCCTCGATCGCATCCGGATCGACCCAGACAAAGCCGCGCATCGCCTTGCCGCCGTGCACCATCTGGCTCGCACCGGGCCGCGCCAGCGCGGCATCGTTATCCGCTTCCTTGCCGACCTTGATCAGGATCCGTCCATCGTTCTTGGCGCCCACCAGGATGTGCCCGTTGAGCAGGAACGTCAGCCCGCCGAACATGCGCTTCTCGGTAATGCGCGGATCGCCCTCGAGGATGACCCGGATGCGGTCGCAGAGGTGGATGAGGGTTTCGCTGTCACGCTTCATTTGGCGGGCAGGGTCCTGACATAGTCCTCCGAGAACGCGAGCCAGTCGGCCAGCGCCTCATCGGTCTCGATGCCTTCGTCGGTGACGCTGATAAAGCCCTTCATCGGCTTGTCGCCCATATGCATGACGGAGGCGCCCGGGCGGGCGACGGCAGCGTCGAGTCCTTCGGGCGATACGCGCACCATCAGCGCGCCCTTGGCCGTGGACCCGGCCAGCATGTTGCCGTTGAGCATGAAGCCCACGCCGCCGAACATCTTCTTTTCGACGACGTCGGGCCTGGCGCCGAGAATCGCGCGGATGCGCGCAGCCATTTCGTCCGATGCAGCGGACATTCAGATCTCCCCACTGTCGCGGTAGCGGATGTAACGAGGCAGGCCTTCGGCCATCGCGTCCCAATCGTGGTGGGAGCGGGCGAAGATCAGTTGATTTGGTACGAACCATTCGGCACCGGCGCCGAAAAGTCCCACCGGCAGCATGATGGCCTCGGGCGCGCGGCTCGAACTGCCCGCAATCGGCGTACCGCAGGTCGGGCAGAAGCGCCGTGTGAACAGTGCGCCGGAATCGGCCGGGCGCGCGAAGCTGCGGGTTTCTCCGGTGATCGTCACCGCATCAGGCGCAGCCAGCGCGACGGCCGAGTGGCCGGTGCCGGTGGCCTTCTGGCAGTCGAGGCACGAACAGAGCAACATCGCCAATATCCTGCCCCTGACCGAAACCGAGACGGCGCCGCAGGCGCAGCTTGCGGCAAGGTCGACCTCGGGTTTGGATGGCTTGTCCATTGCCCGAGGCTGGCATGCGGGCTTCAAACTTGCAATTGACGGCGGTGCGGCTTACCACCGGTGTCGTTGCCCAAAATCCGGAAAATGCCATGGTCTATGTCCCGGATTATCCGATCATGACGCAGCGCCTGCGCTTGCGCCCGTTTACGCGTGGCGATGTGGAGGCGGTGTTCGCCTATCGGCGGCGTGAAGACGTGGCGCAATTTCTCTTCGATAGCCCGATGACGCTCGAAACCGTCACCGAAGCGGTGCAGCAGCGAATTTCGCAATCGGCGCTGGAGCAGGAGGGAGACAAGCTGGTGCTGGCCGTCGATCTGCGCGAGACGGGTGAACTCATTGGGGAGATTTCCCTGATCTGGCGCAGCGAGATCGCGCGGCAGGGAGAGCTCGGTTACATCTTCAATCCAGAATTCCACGGGCAGGGCTACGCCACCGAGGCCAGTGCTGCTCTCCTCGATATCGGCTTCAGCGAAATCGGGCTCCATCGGATCATGGCGCGGTGCGATGCACGCAACAGTGCGTCCTGGCGGGTGATGGAGCGGCTGGGCATGCGCCGGGAAGCACATTTCCGCGAGCATGCGCGCTTCAAGGGCGAGTGGGACGAGGAATTTGTCTACGCCATCCTTGAGGATGAATGGGCGGCGCGGCAGGCACCTTCGACCCTGTCCGCCGACAAGGAGCGACCGGCTTTCGGTTGATTCTTTAGGCTTAGAGGCCTAATCATAACGGGCGAGCGGCGTAACGGCTCGACACTTTCAAAACAGCGTCATCGGACCGGTGTAAAAGGCCGGGTATATTCACGGGCAACCCCCTTGGGTGGCACGGTTTTCAGTGCGTTCGCATTCCAACCAAAGCTCGGAGATTAGTAGCTTTTTTCAAGCGTCAGGTGGGAACCGGCCGGGGTCGCGTGCCGTTTCCGAAACAGGGCTTGGAGCGGCGGGGCACACGCGAAACGCAGCGTTTTGCGGCAGCCTTCGTCGCCTCTAAATCGAACGGAGGAACGCTACGTCATGACTCATTTGCGGCTGCCGGTTGAGACCGACCGGCTCTGGCTCCGGACCTTCGACAAAGCCGATATCGATGCGGTAATGGCTTACCACGCCTTGCCCGAAGTCCAGCGCTATCTGGACTGGAAGGCGCGCGACAAGGTCGAGGTGGTTGCGGCCATCGATGCCATGCGCGGGCAGATCACCCTGCAGCGTCCGGGTGACGTGCTGAGCCTGGCGGTGATCCGCAAGGCGGATAGCCAATTGCTCGGTCAGGTTTCCCTGCGCTGGGTGGATGCGACCGCCGGGCAGGGCGAAGTCCGCTTCGTTTTCAACAAGATCTATACCGGCCAGGGTTTTGCTACCGAGGCGGTGTCGCGGGTCATCGACCTTGCCTTCGACAATTTCGGTATCCACCGCGTCTTCGCCCGCTGTGACGCGCGCAATGCGCGTTCCGCCAAGCTGCTGACGCGCCTCGGCATGCGGCTCGAGGCGCATTATCGCGAGCACGCGCTCTTCCAGGGTGAATGGGACGAGGAATTGCACTTCGCGATCCTCGATCGTGAGTGGCACCGGTCCAGCAAAGTGAAGGAATTGACGCATCGTGTCGCCTGAGCCAGCGACGATGGGGCGGAATGGTAGCGATATTACTCGACCAGGTCGATATGCATTTCTAACAGGGCTGCCATGACTTAGGCGCTGACGTGCCAATTGGTTTGTGCTTTGGTATTGAGACCACGACAGCTGGCGTAGAAGAGGGGCTCGCTCAGCGTTTTGGCGGATAGTCGAACGCCTTGAGGGCCCCCTATGACCGAATTGCGGTCCGATCCTGCGCGTGCGGGACGCGGCATGCGACATGCAGCGTTTTTCGTTCTCGCCGTGTTCATCGCGATCTTTATTGCTGCCATTCTCGGCGGGCTTTCGCGCCCGCTGGGCTTCCTGGCGACGTTCTGGCCTGCCAACGCGCTGCTCGCCGGCCTGCTTTACCGTGCCGACCGCAAATTGCGCTGGCCGGCCGGTGTTGTCGCGACCTTCGCCTATGTCATCGCCGATGTATTGATCGGCGACGACCTGGTGACGGCCCTGTGGCTGAGCGCGGCCAATATCGCCGGCGTGGCGGTAGTCGTAGCGGTCCTCGATCGGCTCGACCCGCAGGATGCCACGCTGCAGCGGCCGCAGGGCGTGCTCTACCTGCTCATCGCCACCGCTCTGGGGTCGGCCGTCGCCGGACTTGTCGGCATCAGCTCCGTCGTGAATGTAACCGGGCAGGCACCTGCCGCCGGCTGGATGAGCTGGGCCGCTTCGGAGCTGGGCAATTACCTCTCGCTGCTGCCAGTGGTGCTCACGGCGCCGCCGCTCAACGGCTTCATGGAACGGCAGCAATTCACGCTGCCGCCGCTACACAGCTACGCGCCGCAATTGCTCGCGCTCTTTGCCAGCTTCGTGCTCACCATCGTGGTGCGCGACCAGGTCTCGATCGTCTTCCCGATCCTGGCGTTGCTCTGGTGTGCGCTGAGCTTCCCGGTCTTCGTGACGGCGCTGCTGGTGATGTTCTACTCGGACCTGGCCATGTTCTCGGTCAAGTTCGACCTCATCAGCCTGGGTGGCGAGGACCTGGGCGGGGCCATCATGTCGGTACACCTGGCGCTGGCAATGGTGGCGCTTGGCCCGATCATGGTTTCGAGCACGAATGCCGCCCGCAATGCGTTGCTGCGTCAGCTCGAACGTGTCGCCCGGCATGATGCCCTCACCAATGCCCTCTCGCGTTCCGCCTTCTACGAGGCGGCCGAGAGCCTGCTGGCGACGACGGCGCGGACCAACGGCAATGCTGCCGTGCTGGTGCTCGATGTCGATCACTTCAAGCGCGTCAACGACGAGCACGGCCATCCGGCGGGCGACAAGACGCTGGTGGCCATAGCCGCGGCCATCCAGACGGCGATCCGCCAGTCCGATATTTTCGGCCGCGTCGGCGGGGAGGAGTTCGCCCTGCTGCTGCCCAATATCAGCATGCGTGAAAGCATGGCCATCGCCGAGCGCATCCGCGGTTCGGTCGAAAAACTGCTCGTCTTCCTCGATGATGGCGAGGTGTTGCAGACGACGCTCAGCGTCGGGGTGACGCATGCCCGGGCAGAGGCGCTGGAGCTCGACCAGTTCATTGGTCTGGCCGACCGGGCGCTCTACCTTGCCAAGGGCGGCGGGCGGAACCGCGTGGTGTTCCTTGAGGGGAAGGCTGACGCGAAGTCTTGATCTTTGCGTCGGTTTCTCCCTATTTGCCGCTCAACAAGGACAATTCCCCATGGCCGGCACCGACTCTTCCGTAGCAATCACCTATCGCCCCAGCCCGGCGGTGATCCTCTGCGAGCCTCAGCTCGGGGAGAATATCGGCACCGCCGCGCGCGCCATGGCGAATTTCGGGCTATGGGATCTGCGCATCGTCAACCCGCGTGATGGCTGGCCGAACGAGCGTGCCGTCGCCGCTGCCTCGCGCGCCGACCATGTGATCGAAAAGGTCCAGGTCTTCGATACGGTCGAGGCGGCAGTGGCCGACCTCTCGCTGGTCTACGCCACCACGGCCCGCCGCCGGGACATGCAGAAGGAAGTCTTCGGCCCCGACGTCGCCGGCCAGCGCGTCATTTCGCATATCGCGGCCGGGCAGAAGGCCGGTTTCCTCTTCGGCCGCGAGCGCTGGGGGCTCTACAACGAGGAAGTGGCGCTGTCCGACGCCATCGTGACGCTACCGGTCGAGCCGGCCTTCGCCTCGCTCAATATCGCTCAGGCAGTGCTGATCATCGCCTATGAATGGCGGCGGCAGACCGATCTGGGCGCCGTGCTGCCCTTCGAAAGCGGCCTCGCCGACACCGCGCCCCGCGAGGAACTGGTCGGGCTCTTCGAGCACCTTGAGGGCGTGCTCGACAAGACCGGCTTCTTCACCACCCCGGACAAACGCCCGAGCATGGTCAACAACCTGCGGACAGCGCTGACGCGCGGCAGCTTCTCGTCACAGGAAATCCGCACCCTGCGCGGGGTCATTTCCTCGATCGACCGGCGCCACGAGCGGCCGAACCCTAATCGTCAGGCGCCCAAGGCCAAGGACGAAGCAGAAGACTGAAACGAAAGCAGGCTTTGACTGTGACCGGGCGGCGTGGCATTTGCTTTGCCCATAATGCATATGTCAGCCTCAGCGCCTGAGCCATCCCGTCAGGCATTCACCTATTTCGGGTTCCGCTGCTTCTGGGTCGCCACGCTGACGACCAGCTTTGCCGTGCAGATCATGGCCGTGTCCGTCGCCTGGCAGGTTTACGACCTCACCAGCAGCGCCGCGCTGCTCGGCCTTGTCGGCCTCACGCTCTTCACGCCCGCGTTGCTCCTGGTGCTCGTCACCGGGCTCGTTGCAGACCGTTTCAACCGGCGCGGCATCATGGCCGTGTGCCTCGGCTTCGAGTTCGCCGCCGCCATTGCGCTCCTGATCTTCGTCGATCTGCAAGCCCACGAAATCTGGCCGATCTTCGTGGTGCTCGCCGTACTCGGCACGGCCCGCGCCTTCATGGGGCCGGCCAGCCAGTCGCTCGCGCCCAATCTCGTGCCACCCCAGGCGCTGGCCAATGCCATCACCGTCAACGCCTCGGCCTGGCAGTTCGCCTCGATCCTCGGCCCGGTAGCCGGTGGCCTGCTGTACGGCATCTCGCCCGTCGTCGCGTTCGGCGTCGCGGCGGCGCTGGTCTGCGTTTCGATGGTCAGCGTGCTGCTCATTCCCAAGCCGGGCAAGCGCGACTCGCATCAGGCCACCAGCATGGAAACCATGCTCGCCGGCTTCCGCTATATCCTCTCCAACAAGGTGGTGCTGGGCGCCATCTCGCTCGATCTCTTCGCGGTGCTGATGGGTGGCGCGGTGGCACTGCTGCCGATCTACGCCAAGGACATCCTCCATGCCGGGCCGACCGAACTCGGCTTCCTGCGCGCGGCGCCGGGCATTGGCGGCATCGTCATGGCCATCGCGCTCTCGCGCTTCCCGATCCGCGATCACGCCGGGCGGCTGCTCTTCTTCTTCGTGGGGCTCTTCGGCTTCTTCACGATCATTTTCGGCTTTTCGACCTCGATCTGGGTGGCCGTACCCGCGCTGGCGCTGGTCGGCGCCTCGGACATGGTCAGCGTCACCATTCGCGAGACGATCATGCAGCTCTGGACGCCGGATTCGGTGCGCGGGCGCGTGACGGCGGTCAACAGCGTCTTCATCGGCGCGTCCAACGAGCTGGGCGAGTTCCGCGCCGGCATGGTCGCGGCCTGGCTGGGCGCGGTGCCGGCGGTGGTTGTCGGCGGGGTAGGGGCCATGGCGGTTGCCGCGATCTGGAGCCGGGCCTTCCCGGGCCTGCGCAACCAGCGTTCGCTCGACCGCAGGATGGTTTCAGAACCCGAGGTGGCAACCGCCGCCTAGGGTCTGGTTTAGCAAGGGTGCAAACATGACTTTGTCGATCTATCGCGCTTCGGTTCCTCTCTACATTCGCGGCTTCAGCCAGCTCGCGGGCATCATGGACAAGGCGGAGGCCAATGCGGCCGCCCGCAAGATCGACCTCTCGGTCCTCGTCAATTCGCGCCTGGCGCCCGACATGTATCCCTTCTCCGGTCAGATCCAGCGCGCCAGCGACACCGCGAAGGGCACCATCGCGCGCCTCGCCGGCGTCGAGATTCCGAGCTTTCCGGACGACGAAGTGACCTTCGAGGACCTTCGGGGCCGCATCGCCAAGACCGTGGATTTCATCAAGAGCGTGCCGGAAAGCGCGTTCGATGGCGCTGATACGCGCGAAATCACCCTCAAGCTGCGCGACCGCGACATGACGCTGAGCGGGGCCGACTACCTCCTCGACCGCCAGCTCCCGAACTTCTACTTCCACATCACCACGGCCTACGCGATCCTGCGCCACAACGGCGTGGACATCGGCAAGCGCGACTATCTCGGCGTCTAAGTGCCATGGGGAGGTTCGCCCCCCCATCATTTTTCTGCCCTTGGGGAACGAGCGGTATCAGGCTGCGGACCCCGGCGCGGCTTGACATAATTCCCCCACCGCTCTATCACGCGCGCACCTGTTGAGCCCTTCGGGGTAACAGGCGCACCCGGGATTCCTCTTTTGCGAGGGTCTGTCGGCTTCAGGGCGCAAGCTCTGGAGCAAAGGAGGGCGCGGTCCAATCTCTTCGTTAACAAAGGACACGCGATGACGAAGCGCCATTCAGTCAAGTACAAGATCGACCGCCGTTTAGGCGAAAACCTGTGGGGCCGCCCGAAGTCCCCGCTCAATGACCGTGCTTATGGCCCCGGCCAGCACGGCCAGCGTCGCAAGGGCAAGGCTTCGGACTACGGTCTGCAGCTGCGCGCCAAGCAGAAGCTCAAGGGCTATTACGGTTCGATCACCGAGAAGTCGTTCAAGCGTCTCTACCAGGAAGCCTCCCGCGTTAAGGGTGACACTGGCGAGAACCTGATCGGCCTGCTCGAAAGCCGCCTGGACGCGATCATCTACCGCGCCAAGTTCGTTCCGACCGTGTTCGCTGCTCGCCAGTTCGTGAGCCACGGCCACGTGCTCGTCAACGGCAAGCGCGTCACGATCCCGTCCTACCAGGTCAAGGCCGGCGACAAGGTCGAGCTCCGGGAGCGTTCCCGCCAGCTTGCGATCGTTCTCGAGGCCACGCAGCTCGCCGAGCGTGACGTGCCCGATTACATCGAAGTCGACCACAACAAGATGTCGGCCACCTATGTGCGCATTCCGGCTCTCGCCGACGTGCCGTACCCGGTCCAGATGGAACCGAACCTGGTCGTGGAATTCTACTCGCGCTAATCGCGCGCAGCAGAGACTGAATATGAAAGGGCCGCTCCTCGGAGCGGCCCTTTTGCTTTTCGGGTGGTGAGGTGATGGCCCTTAGGCCACCACCTGCTCCGGTTCGCGTATGGCTTCCTGGTCAGCCGGGATGAAGCTCTCGAAGAGGCGCAGGCGCATGAATACCGATTGCAGCTCCACGATGGTCGTCCACGCACGTGCGAAGAACTGGAAGGACGAGGACACCTGGCTGAATGCGAGCTGCACCTGCTGGTAGAGACCGAGTGTCAGCGTACCCGCGAGGATGGACGGTGAGAGCGCCAGGAGAGGCACGTAGCCGACGAGGTTGAGGTACCCGTAACGAGCCAGGTTGAAGTAGGTGTAGTGGAAATAGAGACGGAAGTAGTTCTTCTGCACGTTGGCGAAGAGCTCCTTGGTCGTCAGCGGTTCCGCGCGCGTGGCGTTATCCTCGCCGAAGACGAGTTCCTTGCGGTAGGCCGCCTCCACGCGCTGGTTGGCGAAGTTGAGGCCCGGCAGCTTGACGCCGACGATGGCCAGCAGAACCGTACCAAGCGCCGCGGCGATCAATGCTACCCACACCAGGCTGCCCGGCACGGGGCCGAGGATCGGCAGTTCCGTAATGTTCTGGGAGAGCGTCCAGAGCAGGGGCAGGAAGACCACCAGCGTGATGAGCGAGGAGAAGAAGCTCGTGCCGAGGTCCTCGACGATCGAGGCGAAGCGCATCGTGTCTTCCTGCACGCGCTGGGCCGCGCCTTCGATGGTGCGGATCGATTGCCAGTACTGCATGTAGTAGGCGTTCATCGCCTTGCGCCAGCGGAACACGTAGTGCGAGGTGAAGAAGTTCAGGAGAACCAGCACGAGAATGTTGGGCAGGATCACCGCGAACATGATGAAGACCTGGCCATAGAAATCAGCCGGGGCGACCGAGCGTGGCTTGCTCAGGGCCTGTTGCACCATGTTGAAGAAGGTGCCCGACCAGTCGTTGACGAAGGCATCGACCTGCACGTTGAAATAGATCACCAGCAGGATGCCGGTCGTGCCGACGACGGACCACCAGTACCACTCGTTGCGCTTGTAGAAGAACCAGAAGAGGCAGAACAGGAACGCCGTCAGGAGCACGAACTCGTAGAGCCAGATGCGGTCGCCGTTGAGGAAATTGGTATCTTCGGCAACGCAATTCGGCTGGGCTGTATCCGGGCTTGCCGCTGCCGCAGCCGCGGGCGCCGCTTCGGTAGGCACCGGCCGTGCTCCGCTGGGAGGCTCGGGCGCCGCGTTGGCGCAGACGGTCGGGGTGACGAGGTGATCGATACTGATCACCGATCGGACGTTCTCGCCGACGGTAAACCAGACGAGCACGGAAAAAAGCAGCCAGGCTACGGCCGACAGAAAGAATATCTTGGGAACTGGAAAGAACGAGCGGAACACGGGGTTCTCCGAGGGTATTGGCGCCGCCATCCTACTTGCGGTGGCGTTGCTTACACAACATGTCAGCGATCTGGGCGCCAATACGGCAAGGAGAAGCTCTTTTCCTCTGATGCCGTAAGCGTTACAGGTCTGCGGCACGGAGCCTGCCGCCATGAACGAGATGATCCTTACTGCCCCTGAACCCGCCGAGGCCGACGATGCCGCCTCGACGCATCCTATGTTCCGGGAGGTCGAGTCGACCGTCGAGTTCAACAAGCTGCGCAAGCGCCTGATCCGGCTGACGCGCGAGGCGATCGACAAGTTCGGCATGGTGCGGCCCGGTACACGCTGGCTGGTGGCGCTGTCGGGCGGCAAGGATTCCTACGGGCTCCTGGCCCTACTGCTCGATCTCAAGTGGCGCGGACTGCTGCCGGTGGAGCTCCTGGCCTGCAATCTCGACCAGGGCCAGCCGAACTTCCCCAAGCACATCCTGCCCGAATACCTCGCCAAGCTCGGCGTGCCGCATCGCATCGAGTATCAGGACACCTATTCGATCGTCACCGACAAGCTGCCGGTCGGGGCGACCTATTGCTCGCTCTGCTCGCGCCTGCGCCGTGGCCACCTCTATCGCATCGCGCGCGAGGAGGGGTGTTCGGCGCTGGTCCTCGGCCATCACCGCGAGGATAGCCTCGAGACCTTCTTCATGAACCTCTTCCATGGCGGCAAGCTCGCCGCCATGCCGGGCAAGCTCCTCAACGATGAGGGCGATGTCGAAGTGCTGCGCCCGCTCATCTATTGCGCCGAGCCGGATCTGGCCCGCTTCGCCGAGGTGATGCAGTTCCCCATCATCCCGTGCGATCTCTGCGGCAGCCAGGATGGCCTGCAGCGCAATGCGATGAAGGCGATGCTCGACACCATGGAAAAGCAGATGCCGGGCCGCAAGGACGTGATGATCCGGGCGCTGGGCAACGTCAATGCCAGCCACCTTCTCGATCCGCGCCTCTTCGATTTCGCCGCGCTCGGAGGCCGGCAATGATCGACATCGAGGAACTCGCCCGCATCCTGCGCGACGCCGCCCAGCGCGAAATCCTGCCGCGCTTCCGGCATCTCGAACCCGATCAGATCCGCCGCAAGAGTGAAGCCATCGACCTTGTCACCGAGGCCGATGAGGAAACCGAGCGCTGGATCAAGGCGCAGGTCGCCGAGCTGGCGCCCAGGGCGCTGTTCGTGGGTGAGGAATCGGTTGCGGCCGATCCCGGTCTCCTCGGCAAGCTCGCCGAAGCCGATCTCGCCATCGTGGTCGATCCCGTCGACGGCACCGCCAACTTCGCTGCCGGCCTGCCGCTCTTTGCGGTGATGGCGGCCGTTGTCTCGGGCGGAGAGACCGTCGGCGGCATCATCTACGATCCGATGGGCGATGACTGGATGCTGGCCGAAAAGGGCGGCGGCACCTGGCGGGTGCGGCCGGACGGACAGCGTACGCGCCTGCATTTCGCCGAGCCCAAGCCGTTGGCGCAGATGGTCGGCGTTGCGTCCGTGGCCTTCATGCCTGCCGAGAAGCGCCCGGAAATCCTGGCCAATCTCGCCAAGGCGCGGCTCTTTGCCAATTACCGCTGCGCAGGCCACGAATACCGCACGCTGGTATCGGGCTTTGCCGATTTCGCCTTCTACAGCAAGCTCATGCCCTGGGATCACCTGGCGGGCGTGCTGCTGGCGCAGGAGGCTGGCGGCTACGCGGCCCGGCTCGACGGCTCGCCCTACCTGCCGCATCACGTCGATGGCGGTCTCATCGTGGCCGCCGACCGCAGCACCTGGGAGGTGCTGCGGCGCGAGGTGTGCACCCTCTAGTCAGTGCGCTTCATGGTGCGAGAAGTCGGTGTGCGAGTATTCCGCGCCGACGCCGAAAAGCTTTCCCCGCTCGGCGATAAGCACGCAGACGAGCGCCAGCGCGCCCATGGTGAAATAGCCGGTCGCCACCGGCGTCACCGTGCCGTTGAATTGCTGGCCCACGAACGAGCCGATGGCCGCTCCGCCCACCGTCTGCAGGAAGCCGAAGACCGATGAGGCGGTGCCAGCGACGGCGCCGAGCGGCTCCATCGAGAGCGAGTTCATGTTGGAGCCGGCCCAGCCGAACATGAACATCACCATGGTCAGCAGCACGAAGAACAGCCAGAAGGGCATCGGCCCGAAGAGGCTGATCACCAGCCAGATGCCGGCCAGGGTCGTGTAGACCAGCAGCGCGAAATGCGAGATGCGGCGCATGCCGAAGCGCGAGACGATCCGCGAGTTGAGGAACGAGGAGATCGACATGAAGCTCGCCATCACCGCGAAAGCGATGGGGAAGTAGGGGCCGAACCCGTAGATATCGACGAAGATCTGCTGGCTGGTCGAGATGAAGCCGAAGAGCGCGCCGAAAGTCAGCATGCCCGCTGCGCCATACATCAGCGCGACGCGGTTGGTGAAGACGATGCGGAACCCGTCAAAGACCGAGCCGATGGTCAGCGGACGGCGGTTGCCGATGGCGAGGGTCTCGGGCAGGTAGAAATAGCTTATGAGGCAGATCACCGTGCCCAGCACCGCCATGAAGATGAAGATCGCCTCCCATGGCGCCGTCAGCAGGATGAGCTGCCCGATGCCCGGCGCCACGATCGGGATGATCATGAACACCATGAAGACCAGCGACATCACTTCGGCCATGGCCCGGCCCGAATAGCGGTCGCGCACGATCGAGGTCGCGATGACGCGGGTCGAGGCCGCGCCGACGCCCTGGATGGCGCGGATGACGAGCAGCATGACGAAATTGGGCGCGAAGGCCGCGCCGATGGCTGCAAGCACGTAGATCGTGAGGCCGACGAAGATCGGCGCGCGCCGCCCGAAGCGATCGGAGAGCGGGCCATAGGCAAGCTGGGCGATACCGAAGCCGACCATATAGGCCGAGATCACGAACTGCCGTTCGTTCTCGCTGGTGATGCCGAGGGCTTCGCCCATATAGGGCAGGGCGGGCAGCATCACGTCGATCGCCAGCGCGTTGAGCGCCATCAATGAAGCAATAAGAGCAATGAAAACGGGGCGGGACACGTCCCGCGCCGCGTACGAAGTCGTCGTCATGAGGTGTCTCAAAAAAATCAGGGCCGGAAACGGCCCCACGCAAAGGAGGCCGTGACCATGAACCCGAAGGCGGGCTTTTTCAACCCGTTGCGGACTATTCCGCAGGTTGCGGGGCAGGACCGCGGAAGAGCGGCGCTGCCATTTCGCGGATCGGCAGGTGCACCGCGGCCGAGGCGAGGCCAAGCAGCACGCCTAGGTACCAGACGAGATTGTAGGAGCCCGTGACGTCGAACACGTAGCCGCCCAGCCACACGCCGACGAACGAGCCGATCTGGTGCGAGAGGAACGCGATGCCATAGAGCATGCCCATGTAGCGCGCGCCGAAGAACACCGTGACCAGCCCGGCGGTCGGTGGCACCGTGGAGAGCCAGAGAAGGCCCATGGCGCCCGCGAACACATAGGCCGTGACCTCGGTCACCGGGAACAGCATGAAGAGCGCTATGGCCACTGCGCGGGCGAGATAGATCGAGGCCAGCAGGATCTGCTTGGGCATGCGCCCGCCCAGATATCCGGAGAGCAGCGAGCCAGCGATGTTGAAGAGCCCGATCACCGCGATCGACCAGCTTCCCACTTCCGGCGTCAGCCCGCATTGCACGAGGAAGGCCGGCATGTGGACGTTGATGAAGGCCAGGTGGAAGCCGCAGACGAAGAAGCCGATCACCAGCAGCCGGTAGGACTTGAACGTCCAGGCCTTCTGGAGCGCCGTGAAGAAGGGCAGGTCGGCCTGTCCGGGCGCCGCCTCGGTGCGGCCGCGCAGGGCTGCCGAGAGCGGCACGACGAGCAGCAGGATCATGCCCAGGTAGACGAGCGCGGTCTGCCAGCCGAAGGCGTTGATGAAACCCTGGCCGATCGGGGCGAAGATGAACTGTCCGAACGAAGAGGCGGCGGTGGCGATGCCGAAGATGAAGCTGCGCTTTTCGGGCGGCACCGAGCGGCCGAAGGCCTGCATGACCACGCTGAACGAACAGATGGCGATGCCCACGCCCGTAATGATGCCTGCCGTGAGGTTGAGCATCATCGAGCTTTGCGAATAGGCCATCAGCACCACGCCCAGCGCATAGATGACCGCGCCTGCGGCCACCGTGCGGGCGGTGCCGTAACGGTCGGCGAAGGCGCCGGCGAAAGGCTGGGTGATGCCCCAGGCCAGGTTCTGGATGGCCATGGCCATGCCATAAGCCTCGCGGCTCATGCCGAGATCGGCCGTCATGGGCAGGGTAAAGAGCCCGAAGCTCGTGCGCACGCCGTTGCCGATGGCGGCAACGATGCAACCGGCGACGATGACGACGATCAGCGGAACCGCGGCGCTGCGGACGGTCGGCGAGGCGATAGAAGACACGATTGGCGCTTCCGGCAGGGATTGGGACAGGACTCATAGCCCCGGTCGTCCATCACGCAAAGCGCATTCCGCTGATGGGACCGATCAGCTTCGGTGATGAATGCCGGGCAAATGAAAACGCCACGCTTGCGGCGTGGCGTTCGAATTTCTGTCGGCTGGGAGCGATCAGGCGCTCTGCTTGACCGTGATGCCGTTCTGCTCGAAGTGAGCCTGCAGCTCGCCGTTCTGGAACATCTCGCGCACGATGTCGGCGCCGCCGATGAACTCGCCCTTGACGTAGAGCTGGGGAATGGTCGGCCAGTTGGTATAGGCCTTGACGCCTTCGCGCAGGTCCTGGTCGGCCAGTACGTTGGCGCTCTGATAATCGACGCCGAGGTAGTTCAGGATCTGCACGACCTGGCCGGAAAAGCCGCATTGCGGGAAATCGGGCGTGCCCTTCATGAACAGGAACACGTCGTTGGTCTTCACCGCGTTGTCGATGAATGCGTTGATGTCGTTGGTTTCGGACATGAGGAAGCGCCTTTCATTGTCCGGATCAAGGGCCGGACATGGTTGAGCCCTAAATAGTGCGGTTAGGCACCCGTGTCGAGAGCATCATCGGCATCGGACGATGACCTTTTCGAGACGAGCGGCTAGAGCCCGGAAGGTTCGGACGAGCGCCACGCCCTATACCGGTCCCAAAGAAGGGCTGCACGTCCCGGCGAGTTCACGATCAGATCGCAACCCCCATCGTAAGGCGCGAAGACTTCCCCAGTCTTTTGAGAGGCGACAAGCAGCGTTCCCTCCAGTCCTTCCGCCACCTGCTCCATCAGCGCAATAGTCTCCTGAAACGCCCATGGCGCGGCTTGTCCGAAGAGCCACCACTCATCGCCGTCGTGCGAGAACTGCCCCAGGGGCGACAGCGTCGAATAATCAAGCGACGGATGGTAGCGGCCGCGAGCATTAGGGGAGGTCGTGGTGCCGCAGAGCATCCAGCATTCCTCACCCTCTAAGAGCACCTCCGCCGCAAGTGTGCGATAGCGCATCAGAACCGTGTCCATTTCTGCCGGCGTCTTTGCGTATCGGACTGAATTCGGCAGCGAATGGGCTCGAAACCAGCGGTCCGGGAGAGCTGTCCGCAAGACATGTGGGAGCGGGGCGAGAGGGCCGAAGTGCCTGTCCCAAAATGTCCGAAACTCTCCGGAAAAAGCGTTCTCAGGAGACGATTTCACGTGCGCTCACCGTGCCGAGTGCGTTCGCCAACCCAGGGATGCCCGGTGCAATCGGTGATGTGGTTGAACAGCACGCTTTCCCAGCCGTATTTGTTGCCCGCTTCGATCACGCGCTCGGAATCGTCGAAGAACAGCGGGGGCTCGGCCTGTGGACCGAGATAGTCCTCGACGCGACGGAAGAATTCGCGGTCAGGCTTCATGGCGCCGAGGCGGGCGGCGTAGAACATGTCATCGAACAGGTGGCTGAGCTTGAGCTCGTTCCAGAGATAGGACGCACGCAGGTGTTCCTGGTTGGTGGCCAGGTACAGCCGAGCGCCGCCGGCGCGCAGCCGCTTGATGACCTCGAGCAGTTGCCGGTTGAGCTGGCTGTCTCGTGCGAGCCAGTAGCCGATGAAATCCATCGTCGAGCCCTTGTAGCCCACAGACGGCAGGAAAGCGTCGAGGGCGTTCACGAACGAGCGCTTGCCCATGATGACCTGATCGAAATCGGCGCCGAAGAATTGCTGGAAGCGGGCAGGGTCGACGCCCATGTCTTCAAGCAGGTGCGTATCCCAGAACCGCCTTGCGCCCTCGTTCGGATGGAAGCGGCTGTGGACCAGCACGCCGTCGACATCGAAGAGAACGGCACGGCTCATCGGGGCTTCCTTGTCGGTTGCATTGCGCCAAGCCCCAGAAGGACTTGCGGGGGAATTCTCAAATCCTGAATCACGTCCTGATGGCGGCGGAAACCGCAGAGTTCGCGTTGGACGAAGTATTCCCACACCGCCTTGCGGGCGGCGGCGAGTGGCTCGGCGCGCGCGTCTTCAGGCGCAGCTTCGAGGGCAGCGATGGCCTTGGCCACGCGCTGTTCCGCAGTGCCGAGCGAGGACGCCCGCTCGGCCATGATTTCGTTCTGCAGGGCCGCGGTTCCCGCCTCGGGGCGGACGGCCCGGATGAGGTCGAGGGAATCGCGCAGCGACATCAGTCGGGCACGCCCGTGGTCAGCGCCAGCGCATGAAGCTGGCCGCCCATTTCGGTGCCGATGGCCTTGTAGACGAGCTGGTGCTGCTGCACGCGGGTCTTGCCGCGGAAGGCCTCGGAAACGACGGTAGCGGCCCAATGGTCACCATCGCCCGCCAAATCCTGAATCTCGATCCGCGCATCGGGCAGCGCCTCCCGAATACGGCGTTCGATCTCGTTTGCTTGCATGGGCATGGCGCTGGCTCCGTCTGTAGTCCGCACGAGATATGAGCGTTGGAGGGGCAGGCGTCAACCGGAGGGCGGTGATGGTGGGGCGGTGTCTGGGGTACCCTAGACACAACCCCTGCAATTTTGCAGACCCCCACCGCAAACTCGCTGATTGAGCCGCATCCCACCCAGCCCTACCAACCACTCCCGAACGCGCCACCGGCGCCAGTCAGGAGAATGCAATGACCATCGAAAACAACCAGGCGACCGTAAAAGCCTACGTCGCCGCCATGAATGCCGGCGATTTCGAGGCCCTCCGCCGCCTCTTTGCCGCCGATGCCCGGATCGAGGGCGTAACCGGATCGGCTTCGGTCGACGAAGCCGTGATCGTCTGGCGCGCCCTCCATGGCAGCCTCAACATGAACCTCAAGATCGAGGCCATGGCCTGCGAGAACGACACAATCGTCGTCCGCTTCCTCGAAAGCGGCCGCTGGACCGCGCCGTTCCTCGGCATGACCGAACCCACCGGCAAGAGTTTCGAGCTGGTGGCGATCGAATGGTTCGAACTCACCGACGGCCTCATCCACCGCCGCTGGGGCGTCCGCGACGCCGCCTCGCAAGCCCGGCAGGTCGGCTTCCCCCACGCCGTCGGCCCGGCGAAACCGGCCGTGGGGATCAAGGTCGTCGCGTAAGGGCAGGGTGGCGATTGCCTGGACACAGCCGGCAATCTCCACGAACCTCCGCCCAATTTCCCCCTAACCTTACCCCCTCCACAGCGCCTCCCCGGGCGAAGACCCGGCAACTGTAATTCAGGTTGCGAAGCGTGTTCGGGTTTTCATGATGGCGTTGATGGTGACGAGGAGCTTTCTGGCGAGGGCGACGAGGGCGGGCTTGGGTGGTTTTCCGGCCTGGCGCAGGCGGTGGTAGAAAGCGTTGAGAGGCGATTGTGTTCGCAAGGATGCGACGGCGGCCATGTAAAGGGCCTGGCGGACGCGGCGGCGGCCACCGCGGATGGAGCGCTGTCCGCGCCGTAGGCCGCTATCGTTGTTGAGCGGGGCCAACCCGGCCAGGGTGGCGATCTGCTTGCCCGAGCGTCGGCCCAGTTCGGGCATCAGGGCGGCCAGGACAGAGGCGGTGACCGGGCCGATGCCGGGCACCGAGCGGATCAGGGCCTGGTCCTGTGCCAGGGCGGCATCGCTGCCGATCTGGTTCTGGATTTCGACCTCGATGGCGGCGATGGCCTGGTTGAGGCCGGCCATGTGCCGGTCCAGGTCGGCGCCGATGAAGGAATCGGTTATCTCGATCCGGCGCTGCTTTTCCTGGGTGCGCATGGCCACCAACTGGTCGCGGCGGCGGCTGAGCAGGCCGAGCCGCTCGCGTCCGGCCTCGGGCAGCGGGTCGGCCACGAGGCGCAGGGCCCGGCCCATTTCGGCAAGCATGGCCGCATCGAGCGCATCGGTCTTGGCGAGCCGGCCGCTGGCCCGCGCAAAGTCACGGGCCCGCTGCGGATTGACCCGGACATGGCCGATCCCGGCCAGCGCCAGTCCGGCGCGCAAGCTCTTGTCGTAAACCCCGCTCGCCTCCAGCACCACGAGAGTGCCTCCCGCTCCAGCGTGGCGGCGAATGCGGCGATGGCGTCCATGGTGTTGGCGATCCGCTGCACGCCCTCCCCGCCGGAAGAGGCGATATCCAGCCAGGCTTTCGAAACGTCGATTCCAATCCAGGTCGGTGATAGGGTCATGGGCCTGTCCCTGTGATCCGAGGTCCGTCTCGAGCGGCCTCGCGCAACTGTTCAGGTGTTTGTCAAAGCGGGCGGGGACCCGTGCCGGCTCTCGGTCTTTAAACCTGGGGCCCAACGGTCTCCCGCCCGCACCCAATATGACACAGCACAATTACACAGGGGCCCACGGATTGCGCCACTCGAGTGGCGCGGTGCAATAGGCCCCGGGTCAAGTCCGGGGAAGCACCGTGGTTGGGGAAGGCTTGGTGAGCGATTCTACCGCGCCGGTCGGAGCGGTGCCCGCGAATGCAGTTCCATCGACCCTGCCGCGCAACGTCGCGAAGTGGGCGGTGAAGGCATCAAGGAAAGCGCGGATATGGGGCGTAGCGCGCTGGGTCTCGTGATAGAGCAGCCAGATATCGGAGCGCCATTCCTGGCCGAGGCATCGGACCAGCGTGTCATCGGTCGCCATGAAGGGCAGCGGGCCGATGCCCGCGCCCGACTTCACCGCTGCGATAAGGTTGGGCACCGAGTTGCAGCGCATGGCGATCCGAGCGCCGGCAGCGTGCGCGACGAGCCAGTTGAGCGGCGCCAGCGTCGCCAGGTCGCCGCCGCCGCCGATTATGGCGTGCCCGGCCAGGTCACTTCCGGGCACGCCATGCCGATCGACGTAGCTCCGTGCAGCAAACACGCCCCAGACGCTTTCGCCCAGATGCTTCCGGATCAGGCTGGGTTCGCCCGGATTGGAGCCGACACGGATGGCGACGTCGACCTCGTTGCGTTGCAGGTCGAGCCGCTTGTCGCCGGCAATCAGCTCGACGGTCAGGCCCGGATGTGTTGCGGAGAGTTGAGAGATGAGCGGAGCCAGAATTGCCGTGGCGACGAGTTCGGTGGTGGTCACCCGAACCGTGCCCGAAATCTGGCGCCGCCATGAGGCCGCGCTATCCGCGATGTGGGTGGCATCGGCTTCCACTGCCTCGGCCATGGCCACAAGCTCCTGGCCGCGCACCGTCAGGCGATAGCCGCCAGGGCGCCGTTCGAAAAGCTGGATGCCGAGCGCCTCTTCGAGCGCTTCCGCTCTTCGGGCCACGGTAGTCTGGTTGACGCCGAGCGCCCTGGCGGCGCCCAGTGTCGAGCCGGAGCGGGCGATGGCGAGCAGGAATTTGAGGTCGTTCCAGTCGTACATCGCCGCGCGGTTCAGAGTTCGCCGGCCATGTAGCTGGGGAACCAGCCCTCAAAAGCCTTCTTCAAGTCCTTTACCGGCACGCCGCGCGCAGAGCCGAGCTTGAGCTTGGTGCCCCCGGTAGTGCCGATCCATGGCGCGAAGATACCGGCTTCGCGGATTTCGGACATGAAACGCGAGAATTCCTCGATGTCGGGGATGTCCTTGATAGTGACGACGTAGCGGCCCTGGTCCTCGCCGAAGAAAAGCGGAATCGGGTGCTGGCCTTCGAGCTTCTTGATGGTGGCGCCGATGCCCGAGGCGATGGCCATTTCCGCCAGAGCAATGCCCAGGCCGCCATCGGAGACGTCATGCACGGCGGTGGCCTTGCCGGTGCGGATGAGGTTGCGCACGAAGTCGCCGACGCGGCGCTCATGGGCGAGGTCGACCGTGGGGGCGGGGCCGTCGCGGCGATCGTGGAGGTCGCGCAGGTAGATGGATTGACCAAGATGCGTGCCCCAGAGCGCCGGTGCGCCGAAGAGCAGGATCATGTCGCCTTCGCCGGCAAAGCCGATGCGGGCCATCTTGTCCCAATCGGGAAGCAGGCCGACGCCGCCGATGGTCGGGGTCGGCAGAATGCCCTTGCCGTTGGTCTCGTTGTAGAGCGAGACGTTGCCGGAGACGATCGGGAAGTCGAGGGCGCGGCAGGCCTCGCCGATGCCCTCGATGGCCTTGACGAGCTGGCCCATGATTTCGGGGCGCTCGGGATTGCCGAAATTGAGGTTGTCGGTGGCGGCCAGCGGATCGGCGCCGGTAGCGGTCAGGTTGCGCCAGGCTTCGGCCACGGCCTGCTTGCCGCCTTCGTAGGGGTCGGCCTCGCAATAGCGGGGCGTGACGTCCGAGGTGAAGGCGAGGGCCTTCTTCTCGGCGCCTTCGACGCGGATGACGCCGGCATCGCCGCCGGGGCGCTGCAGCGAGTTGCCCTGGATGAGGGTATCGTATTGCTCGTAGACCCAGCGGCGCGAGGAGAGAGCCGGCGAGCCGATGAGCTTAAGGAGCGCGTCCGCCACGTCATAAGCCGGGATGTCATCGGCGGCGAGCGGGGCGGGAGTCTTGGGCTCGATCCAGGGACGATCGTATTCCGGTGCCTCGTCGCCAAGGTCCTTGATTGGCAGGTTCGCGACTTCGCGGCCCTGCCATTTCACGCGGAAGCGCAGGTCGTTGGTGGTGATGCCGACGGTGGCGAAATCGAGTTCCCACTTCTCGAAGACGGCGCGGGCTTCGGCTTCCTTTTCGGGATGCAGAACCATGAGCATGCGCTCCTGGCTTTCCGAGAGCATCATCTCGTAGGGCGTCATGTTCTCTTCGCGCACCGGCACCTTGTCGAGGTCCAGTTCGATGCCGAGGTCACCCTTGGCGCCCATTTCGACGGCCGAGCAGGTAAGACCGGCGGCGCCCATGTCCTGGATGGCGATGACGGCGCCGGTGGCCATGAGCTCAAGGCAGGCTTCGAGCAGGCGCTTTTCGGTGAAGGGGTCGCCTACCTGCACGGTCGGGCGCTTTTCCTCAATGTCGTCGCCGAATTCGGCGGAAGCCATGGTGGCGCCGCCGACGCCGTCGCGGCCGGTCTTGGCGCCCAGGTAGACGACGGGCAGGCCGACGCCTTCGGCCTTGGAGTAGAAAATCTTGTCGGTATCGGCGAGGCCGGCGGCAAAGGCGTTGACGAGATTGTTGCCGTTGTAGCGCTCATCGAACTCGACTTCGCCGCCGACGGTCGGCACGCCGAAAGCGTTGCCGTAGCCGCCGACGCCGGCCACGACGCCGGAGACGAGGTGGCGGGTCTTTTCATGGTCGGGCGCGCCGAAGCGCAGGGCGTTCATGGCGGCGACCGGGCGCGCGCCCATGGTGAAGACGTCGCGCAGGATGCCGCCCACGCCTGTCGCCGCGCCCTGATAGGGCTCGATATAGGACGGGTGGTTGTGGGATTCCATCTTGAAGACCACGGCCTGGCCGTCGCCGATGTCAACGACGCCGGCGTTCTCGCCCGGGCCCTGGATGACGTTGGGGCCGCTGGTCGGCAACGTACGCAGCCACTTCTTGGAGGACTTGTACGAGCAATGCTCGTTCCACATGGCCGAGAAGATGCCGAGCTCGGTGTAGGTGGGCTGGCGGCCGATGAGCTTGACGATCTTGTCGAACTCGTCGGTTTTCAAACCGTGGTCCGCGATGAGCTGCGGGGTGATGACGACGTAGTTCTGGAAGGTCATTCGGAGGTCCGGATGGTCGAGGAACGGGCAAGGTAGCGGTCAGCGGCGAGGGCGCAGGCGAAGAAGATGGCCAGCACGACGGCGACGATGACGATGTTGACGAGGACCTGGGGGTAGCCCAGTTCGGTCACGTTGAAGACGGGGTAGGGGTATTGCGCGACCACCGCGCCGCGCAGGAGCACCCAGACGATGTAGATCAGCGAGGGGACGAGCATCAGCGGCACGTCGCGCCAGGCGAGCTTGCCGTGGTCGGCGAAGATCCACCACCAGATGATGTAGAAGATCGGCGTCACGTAGTGGAGGATGGTGTCGGCCACCCATGCCACGCCTTCCGGCGACCAGAGGCTGGCGAGCAGCGCGTGGTAGAACAGCATGACGAGGAGAATGGCGCCGGCCATCATGCCGCGCGTGCGGGCGCTACGGAACCAGCCGAGCCAGCGGGCCTTGGTGAGGTCCGATAGGTAGATCAGCACCAGCGTGAGGTTGGTGAGGATCGTGTAGTAGGTGAAGAAGGTGATCAGCGCATCCGCGAGGTTTCTTCCTGCCGAAAGGGAGGCAGGGATGGAAATCGCGAACTGCAGGACCAGTCCGACCGCGCCGATCAGGAAACCGACCAGGGTCAGGACGCGCTGGGGGTTCATCAAGCGACCTGCCGCACCAGCCCTTCGAAGAGACCACGGCCATCGATGCCGCCATGGGCGCTTTCGATGAGGTTTTCCGGGTGGGGCATCAGGCCCAGCACGGTCTTGTCGGCATTGAAGATGCCGGCGATGTCGTTGAGCGAACCGTTGGGATTGGTGCCCTCGGCATAGCGGAACGCCACCTGGCCGTTGCCCTCAATGCTTTTCAGCGTCTCGGCATCGGCAAAGTAATTGCCGTCATGGTGCGCGACGGGGCAGCGGATGATCTGGCCCTGCGCGTAGCCCTGCGTGAACGCGGTCTGGTTGTTGGCGACCTGCAGCTTCACTTCGCGGCAGACGAAGCGGAGCGAGGCGTTGCGGAGGAGGGCGCCGGGCAGCAGGCCGGCTTCGGTGAGGATCTGGAAGCCGTTGCAGACCCCGAGGACGCGCACGCCCCTGGCCGAGGCCTCGCGCACGGCATTCATGATCGGGGAACGGGCGGCGATGGCGCCTGTGCGCAGGTAGTCGCCGTAGGAGAAGCCACCGGGGAGCACGATCAGGTCGACATCCGGAATCTCGCTGTCGTGATGCCAGACGACGGCCGGGGCCTCGCCTGAAATCTTGGTCAGCGCCGCGATCATGTCGCGGTCGCGATTGGAGCCGGGAAACACGATGACTGCTGACTTCATCGGGTGGCCTCGCAATATGTGGGGTGTGCGAGGCCCTAATGCGGACTCTTTGCCCAAAAGGCAAGGGGAGAGTGCGAGATTCAGGTGGGTGAAGCGCAGGAGTTCGCGGCTCCCCCCTCCCAGCCTCCCCCGCAAGGAGGGAGGTGCTGACCGTGGGCGTGGGACGCTCAGCGCACCAGCAACTGGATCGAAACACCTCCCCCTTGCGAGGGAGGCTGGGAGGGGGGTGAGCCCCACCCCGATCCAACTACTCCGCCGGAGCCTGCTGCGCCGTCTTCACATAGCTCCTCGACCCCGGCGTGCCCGGAATATGCGCCCAGGCCGGCCGCTCGAAGAGGAACTTGCCCCAGCCCGTAAACTGGATCGCTGCATAGAGCACCAGCGGTGCCGTCAGAGCGACAAGCATCACGATGATCGAGAGCACGCTCGTGCTTTCGATGATGCCCAGCTTCATCAGGATCACCCGGGTCATGGCCATCGGGATCGAAAACGAGAGGTAGACCACGATCGAGTGCGCGCCCAGCCAGCGCAGCCAGTTCATGAACGGCAGCTTGGAGATGAGCCCGGCCGTCACGCAGAGCGTGATCGAGCCGCTGACCGCCAGGATCAGGTGCAGGCCCGGCAACTCGGCCAGCCCCATCACCATGTGCTTGGGCTGCACTTCATAGCCCGGCGAGAAGACCAGGGCCGCGTCGATCAGCCCCCAGGCGATGACGCCGAGGATGGCGAGCAGCGTATGGTCCAGCGCCCAGTCCACGACCTTGAAGATCGTCGGTGCGAAGGCATAGCCGACATAGAAATAGACGAAGTACTCGGCGAACTGGTCGATGATGTAGGAGCCGGTAACGACCGGGGCCATCTGCAGGATGGCCGCCGCGCCGATGACGATGATGCGGGGCACCTTGGCGTCGTGCAGCAGCTTGGTCGAGGCCGCGAAGACCGCCAGCATGTAGATGAACCACAGTACGCCATAAGGCTCGATAATGGCCCAGGCCATGTAGCTTGCGGCCGTCACCGGATCGCCAGTGCCCAGCGCCACCTTGAAGAGGATCTGGAGGAACGCCCAGAGGAAGTAGAAATAGAAATAGTGCACCACGCGCCGGTCGGCGTAGCGCTTCCAGTCGCGGTCGATGACCTGGGAGAGGAAGAGGCCCGAGATCAGGAAGAATTCGGGCATGCGGAAGGGGGTGGCGAAGCCGATGATCCAGTGGAGGATGCCCGTGCCGCCGGTTTCCTCGCCCACGCCATAGGCCGAATGCATCATCACCACGAGGACGATGGAAATCCCCTTGGCCGTATCGACCCAGGAAAGACGATTGGATTGCCCAGACATGCCGCTGCCCCCAGTATGGATGCGGGCAAAATAGCGCTGCGGCGAGCGTTTAGCTCGCGCAAGCTGCGGACGTGCTTAAGGGAAATGCTTAATCGGTAAAATGCTGCCGAGTTCCGCTTACAGCGGAACCGGTACCGATGCGTAAGCGGCAAACAGCAGGCCGAGTACGAGGAAGAAGAGTGCCGAAAGAGACAGGGTCTTGATCATGTGCGGAGGTTCCTGCGCCACACTGGGGCGCACCGTTCCAAATGCTGCTGAAAAAGTTGGGAAACCGTTAATCGAGGAGTTCGACGGCGTAGTTTTCGATCACAGTATTGGCAAGGAGCTTCTCGCACATGTCGTTGAGAAGCCCCTTGGCCTTGTCCGGATCGCTTTCGGCCAGGTTCACGTCGAAGACCTTGCCCTGCCGCACGCCGTTGATGCCCTCGAAGCCGAGGGAATTGAGCGAGCCGACGATGGCCTGACCCTGGGGATCGAGGACGCCGGACTTGAGGGTGACGGTAACGCGGGCTTTCATCGGTGATCCGTTTTGGACGATTGCTGCTTACTGCACGAGTCTCGGGCCGGTGGCCAGAGCGTTGTCGGTCTCGGTCAGGATGCCGAGGCGCTGGGCAACTTCGCGGTAGGCATCGACCAGGCCGCCGAGGTCCTCGCGGAAGCGGTCCTTGTCGAGCTTGTTGCGGGTCTTGATGTCCCACAGGCGGCAATTGTCCGGCGAAATCTCGTCGGCGAGGACGATCCGCATGAGGTCGCCCTCATAGAGGCGTCCGCACTCGATCTTGAAATCGACGAGCTGGATGCCGACGCCCATGAAGAGGCCGGTGAGGAAGTCGTTGACGCGGATGGCGAGAGCCATGATGTCGTCGAGTTCCTGCGGGGTGGCCCAGCCGAAGGCGGTCACGTGCTCTTCGGAGACCATCGGGTCACCGAGTGCGTCGTCCTTGTAATAGAACTCGATGATCGAGCGGGGGAGCTGGGTGCCCGGCTCGAGGCCGAGGCGCTTGACCAGCGAGCCGGCGGCGACGTTGCGCACCACGACTTCGAGCGGAATGATCTCGACTTCCTTGATCAGCTGCTCGCGCATGTTGATGCGGCGGATGAAGTGGGTCGGGATGCCGAGGGTGTTCAACCGCGAGAAGATGAACTCGGAGATGCGGTTGTTGAGGACGCCCTTGCCGTCGATCACTTCGTGCTTGGCGCCGTTGCCGGCGGTGGCGTCGTCCTTGAAATACTGAACGAGCGTACCCGGCTCGGGACCCTCATAGAGAATCTTGGCCTTGCCCTCATAGATCCTGCGCCGACGGTTCATGGCAGACTGTCCGTTCGTCAATCAAGGTTGCGGGAATTGGAGTGGGCGCTTCATGCGCCGAATTGGGCGGAAATTGCAAGCGCTTTTCCAGAACCCCAGGGAAAGTGCGGCATCTCGACAGGGGCGGACGTTGAATTGGGGCCGCCAAGCCATTATGTTCCCAATCAGTTTTTCGCCAGACGGGAGAGCCGCAATTGGCCAGTTTCGACGATCGTGAAAAAGGCTATGAAGCCAAATTCGCACACGACGCCACGCTCCGCTTCAAGGCCGAGGCTCGCCGCAACAAGCTTCTGGGCATCTGGGCCGCCGAGCTCATGGGGCTCGATGCCGACGCGGCCAAGTCCTACGCCGCCGAAGTGGTGGCCGCCGATTTCGAGGAAGCGGGCGATGAAGACGTCTTCCGCAAGGTCGCCGGCGACATCAAGGCCAAGGGCCTCACGGTGGGCGAGGACGTGATTCGTCAGAAGATGGCCCAACTGGTCCACGTCGCCCGCGAACAGGTCGCCTCCGAAGGCTGATCGACCGGTCGCATGAAGTTAGGAATGGCGAGGAGCGATCCTCGCCATTTTTGTTTTCAGCTCCGCAGGCGCTGCATCAGGCGGGTGAACATCAGGAGGCCTTCGGGCCACGGGCCGTGGCCCGAAGCGACGTTGATGTGGCCGGAGGGGCCGGCGTCGTGGAAGTCGGAGGCCCAGCAGGTGGCGAATTCGACGGCGCGTTCGAGCGAGCAATAGGGATCGTCGCTCGACGCCACCAGCATCGAGGGGAAGGGGAGCGGATCGCGCGGCACGTCCTTGAACGGGGCGGTGGCCTTGGGTGCGGCGGGATTGTCGAGATCGGGCGGCGCGACGAGGAAGGCGCCGCGGACCTTGGTGTCCTTGAGGCGCTGCGCGGTGTGGACGACGGCCGGGACGCCCAGCGAATGGGCGATGAGGATCACCGGGCGCGTGGCCATGATGATGGAGCGCTCGATGGTCGACACCCAGTCTTCGAGTTTGGGGTGCTCCCAGTCCTGCTGTTCGATCACCCGGCCGGTCGAGAAGCGGCTGCCCCAGCGGCGCTGCCAGTGCTCGGGGCCGGAATCGCCCAGGCCCGGAACGATCAGGATGTCGGCTTCGGCAATTCTCATGAGCGATCGGTCCTTGGGCGCAGGAAGGCAGCCATGGGTTGGGTCATGCCGATGGCGCGATAGAAACCTTCGGCGTCGGGCTTGGCGAGCAGGGTGATGGCGACGCGCGGGCCGAGGATTTCAGCGGCCTTGTCCATCAGCGCCTTGCCGATCCCCTTGCCCTGCTGGCCTTCCACCACGGCAAGATCGGCGCAATAGCACACCCAATGCCAGTCGGTCATGCCGCGAAAGATGCCGAGGAGCGAGCCGTCCTCATCGCGCGCAGTGACGATGATGGGGGAATTGTCGAGGATCTGCTGGACGCGGACGGGGTTGCCGAGTGGGCGCGCCGGGCCGAGGGTCGTGCGGCCGACGCAGGCGATGTAGTCGGCGGCGGTGAGGGTCTGCTCCTGGGCGTAGGTGATGGGCATGGGAGGCTCCGATGCAGGGCAGGGTGGTGGGCAATAACCGGGACGGGGTTTGTGGCTCACCCCCTCCCTAGCCCTCCCCACAAGGGGGAGGGTGGGGTTTGTTGCCCGATCTCTCCACGCTCACCCACCCTCCCCCTTGTGGGGAGGGCTAGGGAGGGGGAAGGCCCAAAACTCCGGCCTACTTCTACCCGAACACCCGCTCAAAAATCGTATCGACGTGCTTCAAATGATAAAAGTCATCGAACATCGCGTCGATCTCACCGGCCGAAAGCTTCGCCGAAACTTCCGGGTCCGCCTTCAGCAGCGCCGCGAACTGGCCGGCACGATCGCCGCGCATCTGCCAGACCTGCATGGCGTTGCGCTGCACGGCGGCATAAGCATCCTCGCGGCTCAAGCCGGCCTGGGTCAGCGCCAGCAGCACGCGCTGCGAGTTGTGCAGCCCACCCAGCAGGTCGAGGTTGCGCTTCATGTTCTCGGGATAGACAAGCAGCTTGTCGATGACGCCGGTCAGGCGCACCAGGGCGAAATCGAGCGTCACCGTGGCGTCCGGGCCGATCATGCGCTCGACCGAGGAATGCGAGATGTCGCGCTCGTGCCAGAGGGCGACGTTTTCGAGCGCCGGGGTCACCATGCCGCGCACAAGGCGGGCGAGGCCGGTGAGGTTTTCGGTCAGCACCGGGTTGCGCTTGTGCGGCATAGCCGACGAGCCCTTCTGGCCCGGCGAGAAATACTCCTCGGCTTCGAGCACTTCGGTGCGCTGCAGGTGGCGGATTTCGGTGGCGACGCGCTCGACCGAAGAGGCGATGACACCGAGCGTGGCGAAGAACATCGCATGCCGGTCGCGCGGGATGACCTGCGTCGAAACCGGCTCGACGGCGAGGCCAAGCTGCTCGGCCACATAGGCCTCAACGGAAGGGTCGATATTGGCGAAGGTGCCGATGGCGCCCGAAATGGCCGCGACGGCGATTTCCTTGCGGGCATTGACCAGCCGCTCGCGATTGCGGCTGAACTCGGCATAGGCCTCGGCCAGCTTGACGCCGAACGTCGTCGGCTCGGCATGGATGCCGTGGCTGCGCCCGATGGTGATGGTGTATTTGTGCTCCCGGGCCCGGCGCTCGATGGCGGCGAGCAGCGCATCGATATCGGCCAGCAGGAGGTCGGAGGCGCGGGCGAGCTGCACCGAGAGGGTGGTGTCGAGCACGTCGGACGAGGTCATGCCCTGGTGCACGAAGCGGGCTTCCGGCCCGACGATCTCGGCCAGGTGCGTCAGGAACGCGATGACGTCGTGCTTGGTGGTGCGCTCGATCTCGTCGATCCGCTCCACGTCGAACTCGGCGGCATTGCCCTTTTCCCAGATAATCCTGGCCGCTTCCTCCGGCACCACGCCGAGCTTGGCGAGGGCGGTGGTGGCATGCGCTTCGATCTCGAACCAGATGCGGAACTTGGTCTCGGGGGACCAGATCGACGTCATGTCTTGGCGGGAATAGCGCGGGATCATGGGCTTGGGCTCTCGGCTTGAGAAATTGAGTCCGGATCAGGCCGTAACGGTCTGAGCAGAATTGCGGATTGCGGCGATGCGGGCCGCATAAGTGGCAGGATCGTTGCCGTGATAGACGGAACTGCCGGCCACGAACACATTGGCGCCGGCGCGGGCGATTTCCCCCGCATTGTCGGCGGTGACGCCGCCGTCGATCTCGAGGTCGATATCGCGACCACCGATCAGCGCCTTGGCCTGGCGCAGCTTGACGAGGGCTTCGGGAATGAAGCTTTGGCCGCCGAAGCCGGGGTTGACGCTCATGATCAGCAGCAGGTCGATATTGTCGATCACCAGTTCCAGCGCCGACACGGGCGTGGCCGGGTTGACGACGACCCCAGCCTTCTTGCCCTCGGCCTTGATGGCCTGGAGCGTGCGGTGGAGATGCGGGCCGGCTTCCGCATGCACGGTGATGATATCGGCGCCCGCCTTGGCGAAGGCCTGGATATAGGGATCGACCGGCGCGATCATCAGGTGCACGTCGAAAGGTTTTGTCGTGACCTTGCGGATCGCGGAGATGACTACCGGGCCGAAGCTGATATTGGGCACGAAGTGGCCGTCCATCACATCGATATGGATGTAGTCGGCCCCCGCCTGGTCTATCGCCTTCACCTCGTCGCCCAGCCGTGAGAAATCGGCCGAGAGAATCGAGGGAGCGATCTTGATGGGTCGGCTGGTCACGTCGCGGCCTCCAAGCATCGAGCGGGTAAGTAGGCATTTACTTACTTACGTTGCAGGCTGCTTACCCCCAGCCCGCCCCACCCACAAGAGGGCGGGAGGATATTGTCCCTGCGGCATCCTCGTTCACCACCGGGGAACGCGCCAGCACGTCTCCTCCCCCCTTGCGGGGGAGGGATAGGGTGGGGGGAGGCCGAAGGCGCAATGCATGGTGCGTGTCACCTGCCGCGCCGTTCACAAGCAGGCGAGCGGCATAAGGTCCGGTTGCATATCGCCTTTGCTCGGCTACAAGAGCGGGCGAAGTGGAGTGACCATGTTCGGATTTTCCTTGCCGGTGGTGTTCGGAGCGGGCGTGCTGAGCTTTCTCAGCCCCTGCGTTTTGCCCCTGGTGCCGCCCTATCTCACCTATATGAGCGGGGCGAGCTTCGACCAGATGCGCGATGCGGGCAAGGATTCGCGCGCGCTCTACCTGCGCACCGTGGTCACGGCGCTGTTCTTCATCGCCGGCTTCGCGGTGGTGTTCGTCACCCTCGGGGCCACGGCCACCGCCTTCGGCCAGGCCTTCCGGCAGGCGCTGCCGATCCTCACTCCGATCGCGGGCATTCTGATCATCGCGATGGGCCTGCATTTCCTCGGCATCTACCGCATCGGCATTCTCGATCGCCAGATTCGCCATAACGGTCCGGGCGCGGCCAGCGGTCCGCTGGGCGGGTTCATGCTGGGCCTCGCCTTCGCCATCGGCTGGACCCCGTGCATCGGCCCGGTCCTCGCCGCCATCCTCAGCGTCGCCGCCAGCCAGTCGACGGCTTACGAGGGCGCTGCGCTCCTTGCCGTCTATTCGCTCGGTCTCGGCGTGCCGTTCCTCCTCGCGGGCATTGCCGTCGGGCCGTTCCTCACCTTCTTCGACACGTTCAAGAAGCATCTGGGCACGGTGGAGAAGGTCATGGGCGGCCTGCTGGTCGTCACCGGCGTGCTCTTCCTCACCGGCAATTTCACGCGTTTGTCGTATTGGTTCCTCGAAACTTTCCCGGTGCTGAGCCAGTTCGGCTGAGGTTAACCCTTTTGCGCGAAAGCATTCCCCCTCGACGGCTGATCACGGCATTGTCAGTTGTCAGCCGAGAGTGGGGGCTATGGCACAGAGCGAAATTGCAGTTGAGACGATCGCGCTCGACCTCGACAGGTCGTCCGCGCATTCGGCCGTTTCGACGCCGACATTCGATGTCGCCGTCTTCCATGACCTAGCCGCGATAGAGGCCACCTGGCGCGCTCTTTCGCGGACAGTAGAGTCGCCAGGCCAGACCTTCGATTTCGTCCGCCTCTGGTGCGAGACTTTCGCCACCCCCCAGGCCGACCGCTTCTTCATTACCGCCACCCTCGATGGCCAGCCTTTGGCCCTGCTGCCGCTCAAGCGCCGCATCATCGGCGGGGTACGCGTCCTGAGCTGGTTCGCCGGCTCCCATGTAGGCGGCAATGCTCCGCTCATGGATGTCGAGCGCATCGCCGCGCTGGGCGCCGCCGGCCGCAAGGCCCTCTGGCGCGCCATGGCCGCCGCCGCACGTGGCGCCGACATCATCTCCCTCAAATACGTGCCCGCAGGCCTGCCGCTCGAAGAGCTGGGCGATCGGCTCGAAGCCGATATCCTCTACCGCTCGCACTTTTCGAGCTGGGAGGAGGCCAACGCCACCCAGCGCAGCAAGTCGCGCCGCAAGCACGATCGCCAGCAGGGCGAGCGGCTTGAAGCCCTCGGCGCCGTCGCCTTCGAGGAAATCCCCAACGGCCCCGAAGCCCTCGAAGTGCTGGATGTGATGTTCCGCCAGCGCGCCGCGCGCTTCGTCAAGATGGGCGTGCGCGATCCCTTCGCCTGCAAGACCACGCGCGCCTTCTACGACGCCACGGTCGCCGCGGATTCCGGCGTGCCCGTCAAGCTCGACGTCCTGCGCCTCAATGGCGAGATCGTCGCCGTGCGCTACAACATCGCCCATGGCGACCGGCTCTTCTGCCTCATCTCCTCGATGAGTGAGGACGAGGCCATCCAGGTCGGCTCGCCCGGCAAGCAATGTCTGCTGCGTGTGATGCAGACGGTTTTCGATGCCGGCTACACCACTTTCGACATGGGCGTCGGCTTCACCGACGAGAAGCGCCATTGGTGCAACGAGCAGATTCCGGTCGCGCACCATTACCTGCCGCTGACCGCAAGAGGCTGGCTGGCGGCGCGCGCGCATCGCGGCTGGCATTCGCTGCGTCATGCCATCAAGACCAACGAGCGCCTGCGCAAGCTCGCGCTCTCGCTCCGCAGCCGCGTGGCTGCCAGGCCGGCGCCGGCTTCAGATTAACTTGAGGCCGCGCAGCGAGGCGTGGCCGGATTTCCCGATGATGATGTGGTCGTGCACGGTAATGCCGAGCGGCTTGGCCACGTCGACTATGGCGCGCGTCATCTGCACGTCGGCCGCCGAAGGCGAGGGGTCGCCCGATGGGTGGTTGTGGACGAGGATGATCGCCGTCGAAGACAGCTCCAGCGTCCGCTTGATCACTTCGCGCGTATAGACCGGCGTATGGTCCACCGTGCCGCGCTGCTGCACCTCGTCGGCGATCAGCCGGTTCTTCTTGTCGAGGAAGAGGATGCGGAACTGCTCGATATTCTCGAAGGCCATCTGGCCGTGGCAATATTCGATCAGCTCCGACCATGAGCCAAGTATCGGCCGGTCATTGCGCAGCTTGTCCCTGCCGAACCGCTGTCCGACCGCCTGCAGCACCTTGAGGTTGGCAATGGTCGTCTCGCCCAGCCCGCTGATCTCCGCCAGCCGCTCCGGCGGGGCAGCAAAGACCGCTGAAAACGAACCGAACCGCGCCAGCAATTGCTTGGCCAGCGGCTTGGTATCGCGTCGCGGCAGCAGGATGTGGAGGGCGAGCTCCAGCAGCTCGTAATCCTCCATGACTTCGCCGCCGACCTTGAGGAAGCGGTCGCGTGCGCGCTGGCGGTGACCGAGATGGCCCGTTGCCGGTGGGGCGAGGCCGACCGGAAATTCGTTCAGGCCGTCGCCGGCCTGGTCGGGGAGTCCGGGCAGGGGCTCCCGTCTCGCCATCAGCGCTTCCGCGCCGCCAGCGGGTCGAAGAGCCCGCGCTTGGACAGCGTGAAGACCTCGTAGCCGGTCTCGGTGATGCCGATCGAGTGCTCGCACTGCGCCGAAAGCGTGCGGTCGCGGGTGACCGCCGTCCAGCCGTCCGACAGCACTTTTACGTGCGGGCGGCCGAGATTGATCATCGGCTCGATGGTGAAGATCATGCCGGGCTTCAACTCGACGCCGGTCCCCGGCACGCCGAAATGCAGGATATTGGGCTCGTCGTGGAAGAGCTGGCCCACGCCATGCCCCACGAAATCGCGGACGACGCTGGTGCGCTCACCCTCGGCCACCGCCTGGATGGCGGCGCCGATATCGCCGGTGGTGTTGCCGGGCTTGGCCTGGGCAAGGCCGGCTTCGAAGGATTCGTAGGTCACCTCGATCAGCCGCTCGGCCTTCCGCGAAATCTCGCCCACCGGGTACATACGGCTGGAATCGCCGTACCAGCCGTCCACGATCAGCGTCAGGTCGATATTGACGATATCGCCCTCGCGCAGCGGCCGGTCATCGGGGATGCCGTGGCACACCACGTGGTTGATCGAGGTGCAGATCGAATGCCGGTAGCCCTTGTAGAAGAGCGTGGCCGGAATCGCATCGTGGTCGCGGGCGAATTCATAGGCCAGCTTGTCGAGCGCCGCCGTCGTGACGCCCGGCTTGACGGCATCCACCAGCAGGTCGAGCGCATCGGCCGTCAGTCCGCCGGCCTTGCGCATGCCCGCGAACCCGGCTTCGCCATGAAGCGGGATCACGCCTGCGGTGCGGCGGGTTTTCTGGGCGGCGTCGACATAGGTGACCATTGGGCTCTCCGGTTTCCCAAGAGATAGTCGCCATGGTGCCAGATGGGAAGAGCATCGGGGTATCGGGATTTATGACGGGGTGTCGCGGGGGCGTCACGCCACGATTGCGATTTTTGTTCGCGCGTGCCCCGGATTGCTTGACGTTTGCGGGAGGGGAAGGCATTTCATGCGTTCTTGCCCCAAGAGTTCCTCGGCCATGTCAGCGTCCGACCAAAGCATCGTCACCGCCGGTCTTCTCGTCATTGGCGACGAGATCCTGTCCGGGCGGACCAAGGATGTGAATATCGGCGCCGTCGCCGATTTCTGTACGGACCTGGGCATCGACCTCAAGGAAGTGCGCGTGGTGGCCGACGAGACCGACGACATCGTCGCCGCGCTCAATGCTCTGCGCCAGCGCTACACCTACGTCTTCACCACCGGCGGCATCGGCCCCACCCATGACGACATCACCGCCGACGCCGTCGCCAAGGCGTTCGGCGTGCCGCTGCCGATCAACCAGCGCGCCCGCGAAATGCTGGAGACGCGCTGGAAGCAGACCGGCACCGAGGTCAACGAGGCCCGGTTGCGCATGGCGCGCATTCCCGAGGGCGCCGATCTCATCGTCAATTCGGTGAGCGCCGCGCCCGGTTTCCGCATCGGCAACGTGCATGTGATGGCCGGCGTCCCGGTCATCATGCGCGCAATGCTCGAGGCGCTGGCGCCCACGCTCAAGGGCGGCAAGAAAGTGCTTTCCGTAACGGTGCCCGCGGGCGTCGGCGAGGGAACCGTCGGCGGGCCGCTTGCGGCCCTGCAGGCCGAGTTTCCGGACGTGAAGATGGGCAGCTATCCGCAGATGGGCGCGAACTATGTTCGCACCGAGCTCGTGTTGCGCTCTTCGGATGAAGCCCGGTTGAATGCGGCGGCAGCCAAGGTCCGCGACATGGTCAATGCCGCCCATCAGGCGGCCGGCCTTCCCCCACTCGAGTGATCTGAGGCGCGCCCGGCGCCTTCAAGGAGAAACCTTTGAACAATCCAGGCCAGAAATCCTTTCCCGTCAGCTGGGATCAGTTCCATCGCGATAGCCGCGCGCTTGCCTGGCGGCTGACCAGCGTCGGGCCGTTCGATGCGATCGTGGCGATCACCCGCGGCGGCCTCGTGCCGGCGGCGATCGTGGCGCGAGAGCTCAATATCCGCACCATCGAAAGCGTGGCGGTGAAGTCCTACGACCACCAGGCCCAGAGCGCCATCAAGGTGCTCAAGCCCATTTCCCAGCAGGTGCTCGACCTCGCACAGGGCGGCGGCAAGATCCTCATCGTCGATGATCTCGTCGATACCGGCGCCACGGCCCGCGCCGTGCGCGAAATGCTGCCGGGCGCCCATTTCGCCACCGTCTACGCCAAGCCAAAGGGGCGCGAGATGGTCGATACCTTCATCACGGAAGTCAGCCAGGACACCTGGATCTTCTTCCCGTGGGACATGGACGTGACCTACGCTGCCCCGATCTCGGGCGGCACCGACTAGGCTCAGCTGCCCGTCAGGACCTCGGTATCATGCCGGCGATCGCCCGATCGCCGGCATTTTCGCTTTGGGCCAGGCCCTCGGCCACTCCGGCGCGATCCTCGGCGCTGCGGTTCTGGCTGAGCTTGCGCTTGCCCTCCAGCCGGGTGACCGGAATCCGCACGCCGACAATGCCCTTGAGCTGGCTGCGGATGAAAGGCGGCGGCGCGTCGCTCACTGCCCAGGGCGCGGTCCGTTCTTCCTCGTGCAGGCGCGTCAGCCGCGTCACCGCCTCCAGCAGACGCTCCTCGTCCTCGAAGAACTCCACCGGCCCATGGGCGTGCACCGCCGTATAGTTCCACGTCGGCACCACCTTGCCGTGCTCGCGCTTGGCTGCGTACCAGGATGGCGTCACATAGGCGTCCGGCCCGGCAAAGATCACCAGGGCCTCGCCCGTCGCCGGCGTATTCCACTGCCCATTGGCCCGCGCCAGGTGCCCGTAAAGCGTGCCGTGCTCGCCTTCGGTCTCATCGAGAATGAAGGGCAGGGGCGTGGCCATCAGCCCCGCATTTGTCGCCGTCACCAGCGTCGAGAGCCGTGCCGCGCGCATGATGGCATGCAGTTCCTGCGGGTCGTCTTCGCGAAAGGCGGGCGGGGTATACATCGGCGTCTCCATCCGAATGGCCAGAGGGAACGTGATCGGCGCCGGCGGTCCTGTCAATCGCCGCCGCCACGCGCCAGCCAGGCCGGCAGCACATGGTTGCGGCTGAGCTCGGCCAGCACGATATCGCCGGGCGCCGCCGGATCGATCCACCGCGCCTCCTCGATTTCCGCCGCCGGCGAAACCGCGCCGTCGAACGGCATCGCAAACATCTGCGCGGTGACGACCGCTCCGACCTCGTTGGCTGCCGGCGCCGCGAACTCCCCCAGGAAACTCGCCGCCTCTGCATCCACCGCGATCCGCAATTCCTCCGCCAGCTCCCGCACCAGCGCGTCCGCCGGCTTCTCGCCCGGCTCGATCTTGCCGCCCGGCTGCATGAAGATCCCCGAACCGCGCTTGCGTACGACCAGCACCCGGCCATCGGCCCGCGACAGCACGGCAGCGGCAATGGAGATGAGCAGGGGCGTATCGGTTGCCGTCATGGTGCGAAGGTCCCGGCAGGGTGGTACGGGCGGCGGGACTCGAACCCGCATGGGGATACCCCCTCCGGATTTTAAGTCCGGTATGTCTACCATTCCATCACGCCCGCAGATGGCTTTTTCGTGTGTCATATGCCCGCTCAAAACACAATTGAGCCGCCGGGGTTTTACCCGAGCACGTTATTGCCGCGGAAGTGAGAGGGCCGCCCGGAAGGGGCGGCCTGGTGGTCAGTTGAACCTGTATTGCAGCCGCACGACGCTGGGCGGCATGTGGTTGACGGCCATCAGCGTCGGGCTGGCCTTGAAGCCGGTCGCCGGGAAGAGCGGGATACCGCCACCGATGATTTCGGGGATGACATAAATCTCGATCTCGTCGAGCGCCCCGCGCTCCATGAACGCCATCTGCAACCTGCCGCCGCCGATCATCCACACGTCTCCGTCCTCGAGCCCGCGCAGATAGGTGATGAGCGTATCCACGCCGTCCGACCACACTTCGAGCTCGCCCTTGGGATCGGGCAGGGGGCGGGAGGTGACGACGATGGAGCGCTTGCCCGTATAGGGCCAGTCCATGTCCTGGTTGGCGATCCAGTCATAGGTGTCGCGGCCCATGACCACCGTGCGGATGCCGGCAATGAAGTTCTCGTAGGTCAGTTCGCCCGCGTCGAACTGCTGGTGCACCAGCCAGTCGAGATTGCCTTCGGGCGTCGCAATGAAGCCATCCAGGCTGGTTGCGATGTATCCAACTATCCGTGCCATATCGATTCTCCTTGCTGGGGAGCGAGTGTATATATAAATGAACGTTCGTTTACAATAGAGGGCGCATTGGCCAGACCCCGCACCGTTTCCGACGAAGCCATCCTCGATGCCGCCCTGGGCGTCGCCCACCGCAGGGGGCCGGCCAACGTCACCTTCGCCTCGGTTTCCGAAGTCGCCGGGCTTTCTCCTGCAACCCTGGTACAGCGATTTGGCAGCAAGGAGGCGCTGCTGCGCGCCGCGCTCGAACGCGCCTGGGACTTTCTCGATGCCGCCACCGCCCGCGAGGATGAGCGCCAACCGCTGACGCCCGAGGGAGCCGTCCAGATCGTCACCGAACTCTGGCCGGCCACCGAGGCGGACGACGCCTATGCTGAAGGCCTGCTGCTCCTCTACGAAGACATGCGCGACCCAATCCTGCGCCAACGCGGCGTCACCTGGCGCACCGCGCTCACCCGCGCCCTGGGGCGTAGGCTGAGCAACGATCCCGCCCGGCAGGCGCTCATGGGCCAGCTCATGGCCAGCCAATGGCAAGGCGCCCAAATCTGGTGGGCCTTCGGCCGCGAAGGCCGCGGCCGCGATGTGGTCGCCGGGGAATTGCGCGCGTGGCTCGAGGCGGTGGGGATGGAGCGCTAGGGGGCCGTACTCAATAAGAGCTAGCGGCTCGGTTTGATTGGTGATTCAAGGTTTCCGGCATGGGAGCCTTGATGATAAGCAAACGCGTTCAGTGGCTTACAGATGATGAGTGGGCGCGGATCGAGCCGATTCTGCCGCGGGGCCGCAAGGGTGCGCACCGCCATCATTCGCCGCACCATCAGCCCCACCCCCTTCACACTTCACCATCCCCATCTCCGCACTTCCCCGGCCGTAGAGCCGGGGCCCACGGATATCTCCACTCGCGCGGATGGGTGCAATAGGCCCCGGGTCTTCGCCCGGGGAAGTTCCGTGGCGGTGGCGGGGTTGGAAGAGGAAGAGGAAGAGGAAGAGGAAGAGGAAGAGGAAGAGGAAGAGGAAGAGGAAGAGGAAGAGGAAGAGGAAGAGGAAGAGGAAGAGGGCACCGTCGATTCTACTCCCGACAGCCCCAGCCTGGTAACTGCTCCGCCCCATGGACGAAGTCCCCGCATTCCCCCTTCAACCCTTCAACGAATCCCGCCCCACCCCTTACTTCCCCGGCCGAAGAGCCGGGGCCCACGGATATCTCCACTTGCGCGGATGGGTGCAATAGGCCCCGGATCAAGTCCGGGGAAGTGCGGTGGGGGTGGCTGGGTAGGAAGAAGAAACTACCGTCCACACCAACCGCACCGGCACGGCACGGGCGAAGGCCCTCAACCTCAACCCTCAACCCTCAACCCTCAACCCTCAACCCTCAACCCTCAACCCTCCATTCCTCCTCCCACCAATCCCACCCCACCCCCATACTTCCCCGGCCGAAGAGCCGGGGCCCACGGATACCTCCACCCGAGTGGCGCGATGCAATAGCCCCATGCCCCCACCCAGCGCAGTTCCCCAGCCGCTCCCTCAATTCGTAACCACCACCCCACTGATCCAACGCCACAAACGCCCCCCACGCATTCCCCCCTTGTTTTCCCCGGCCGACGGGATCATTTTCCGTTGAGTACGGAAAGGGAACAAAGCCGTGCCCGCTTATTGTCTCATCGCCACCGCCATTGGTCCGGTCGGGCTCGTCTGGAGCGAGACCGGAATTACGCGCGTGCAATTGCCTGATGCCGACGGTGCGCGGACGCTGGCGCGGCTCACGCGCGGGCTGGATGATGCCGAGGAGGCCCATCCGCCCGAATGGCTCGAACCCACGGTCAAGCGCCTGCAGCAATACTTTGCCGGCACCAGGATCGACCTCAGCGCCGAGCCCCTGGATTTCTCCGGCGTTCCCGAGTTCCACGAGCGGCTCTATCGCGAAATGCTCAAGCTCGCCTGGGGCGAGACCGTCACCTATGGCGAGCTGGCCGAGCGCGTCGGCTCGCCCGGCGCGGCGCAATCGGTCGGGCAGGCGATGGGCAAGAATCCCATGCCGATCATTGTGCCCTGTCATCGCGTCCTCGCCAGCGGCAACAAGATGGGCGGCTTCTCCGCGCCCGGCGGCGTCAAGACCAAGCTGCTCCTCCTCGACATGGAGGGTATTCGCCTGGGTGCCCGCAATCCGGCCCAGATGGCCTTTTCCTTCTGACCCGCTCGGGTTCCCGTTTGTCGCCTTGCGCGCTATGAGCGAAGGACAAACAGGGGAATCGCCATGCTGCTCAAAGCCGACCTGCTCGCCCGCATCAAGGCCGGAGAGGTGGACACCGTCTTCCGCCGCTGGAAACGCTCGACCGTCAAGGCCGGCGGCACGCTGATGACCTCGGCGGGCCTCCTCGCGATCGACTCGATCGAGCCCATCACGCTCGCCGACGTCACGCTCCCCGACGTGAAGCGCGCCGGCTTCGCCTCGCTCGACGAATTTCACCGCTGGCTCGATACCATGAAGGACGGCGATCTCTGCATCATCCGCCTCCACTATGCCGGCGAAGATCCCCGCATCGCCCTGCGCAACCAGCGCGACCTCAGCCCCGCTGAACTGGCCGAAGCCAATGCCGCCCTCGACAAGCTCGACGGCAAGTCCCCCTGGACCCGTCAGGCCCTGCGCCTCATCGCCGCCCATCCGGGGCACCTTGCCGAAGATCTGGCCGGCGAGATGGCGATGGAAAAGGCGCCCTTCAAGAGCAAGGTGACCAAGCTCAAGGAACTCGGCCTGACGGAAAGCCTCGAAGTCGGCTACCGCCTGTCTCCGCGCGGCGAGACGGTGCTGGGCGCGAAGTAGGGGGCGGGGTTATCCACCTCACCCCGCATCGGGCTATAATCCCAGCGGCCGGGCGTCTCTCCGGCGATATCACCACCCCGGAGGACCCCGCTTATGCCCCTCAGAAATTGCTCCCAAATCCGCGCAAAACCCTGCAAAAACCGCGCAAGATTGCCAAAGATGACCCGAAATTGAGTCAAAATTTAACGATTTGAGCAGGTCGGTTTTCTGCTAAACTAAGTAATATCAAGAACTTACACGGGTATCTGGCTCCAAAGAATCCGCAAAACGCATCTTAAAATGCGCCGTGAAACAAAAATGTTTCACGCTCCGGGCCTCACTGCTTCCGCTTGAAGCTCCGCAGGTGCGAAGCCGCTTTCACCACATGCGTGGCGATCGCTTCCACGGGCTCGGTCACCTCCACCTGCAGCACGTTCTCGTCCGGCGCCGGGGGCTCCAGGGTCGCGAACTGGCTGTCGAGCAGGGTGGCCGGCATATATTCATGCTGTCGCCGCGCCATGCGCTCGCCGATCACTTCGCGGCTGCCGTGAAGATAAACGAATAGAATCGGTTCGCCGGCTTTCTTGACGAGGTAGTCGCGGTAGGCCCGCCGCAGCGCCGAGCACGCACCCACCGCCACGCCCTTGCGGTCTGCCGCCTGCGTCAGCGCGCCGGCCAGCGCTTCTAGCCATGGCCAGCGGTCTTCATCGGTCAGGGGGATGCCCGCGCGCATCTTCTCGACATTGGCCGGCGGGTGGTAGCGGTCGCCATCGAGGAAGGGGGCATGCAGCCGCCGCGCGATAGCGGCGCCCACCGTCGACTTGCCGCTCGAGGAAACGCCCATCGCCACGATGATGCGGGCCGGTTCAAACCGTGGCGGTGAAGGCGCCGTCGACATAGAGGATGTGTCCGTTCACGAAGCTGGCGGCGTCCGAGGCGAGGAAGACGGCGGCGCCGCCCAGTTCGGCGACCTCGCCCCAGCGGCCCATCGGGGTGCGCTTTTCGACCCAGGTGTTGAATTCCGGGTTGGCCATCAGCGCCTGGTTGAGTTCGGTCTTGAAGTAGCCGGGCGCGATGCCGTTGATGTTGAGCCCGTGCCGCGCCCAGTCCGTCGCCATGCCGCGCGTCAGGTTGGCGATCGCCGCCTTGCTGGCGGCATAGGGCGCGATGGAGGGGCGGGAGAGGGTGCTCATCAGCGAGCAGATGTTGATGATCTTGCCCTTGCCGCGCGGGATCATGTGCCGCGCCACCGCCTTGCCGACGATGAAAGCCGAGGTGACGTTGGTCGTCATCATCGCCTCGAACTTGCCGAGGGGGTAATCCTCCAGCGTCGAGCGGAACTGCATGCCGGCATTGTTGACGAGGATGTCGATCGGCCCGACCTCGCTCTCGCAATAGTCGATGGCCTCGCCGACGCTGTCCTCACTGGTGACGTCGAAGGCAAGGGCCCGCACGCGCACGCCGCCATTGGCCAGCGTCTCGGCCGCCTTGCCCAGCGCTTCCGCGTCGCGCCCGTTGAGTACGATGTCGGCGCCCGCGCCGGCCAGCGCGCCGGCTATGGCGAGGCCTATGCCGCGGCTCGATCCGGTGACCAGGGCCCGGCGGCCGGCGAGGCTGAATTGGGATAGCGAATCCACGGGCCTTCTCCCCTTTTCCGGCAAGCCTATTTCAACGAACCCGGCTTGGTAAGTGCCGCTGGCTCAAGGCTTTGTGGAGCCCCCGTGCATTTGAAGGAAAAAGCGCGTGTTCCGGCTTTCCCTCGAAGCCGGTTTGTGATCGATTGGCGCCGCCCTGCGGCGGCGTGCCGCACGGCTTTGCCCAATGTTGCGCATAGGAGAATTGAGTATGGCTTCGGCGGATATCGGTCTCGTCGGTCTGGCGGTCATGGGGTCCAATCTGGCCCTCAACATTGCCGAGAAGGGCTACACCATAGCCGTTCACAACCGGACCGCCGCCAAGATCGACGAGTTCGTCGCCGACGCAGGCGATCTGCGCCCGCGCATCATCGGCAAGGCTGATCTCAAGGAATTCGTCGAGTCGATCAAGCGCCCGCGTTCGATCATCATCATGGTCAAGGCCGGCAAGCCGGTCGATGACGTCATCGAGGAACTGCTGCCCCTGCTCGACAAGGGCGACGCCATCCTCGAATGCGGCAACTCGCTCTATACCGATACGCAGCGCCGTTTCGACTACCTCACCCCCAAGGGCATCGGCTATCTCGGCGTCGGCGTTTCCGGCGGCGAGGAGGGCGCGCGCCATGGTCCCTCGATCATGGTCGGCGGCTCCAAGGAGCAGTGGCACAATGCCGAGCCGGTGTTGAAAGCCATCGCCGCCAAGTTCAACGGCGAGCCGTGCTGCGCCTATCTGGGCGAGGGCGGTGCCGGCCACTTCGTCAAGACTATCCATAACGGCATCGAATATGCCGACATGCAGATGATCGCCGAGGTCTATGGCGTCATGCGCGACGGTCTCGGCATGACCCCCAAGCAGGCTTCCGACATCTTCAAGGAGTGGAACAAGGGGCCGCTCAATTCCTATCTCATCGAGATCACCGGCTACGTGCTCGAAGCCATCGATGGTCCCACCGGCAAGCCGCTGGTCGAACTGATCGTCGACAAGGCCGGCCAGAAGGGCACCGGCCGCTGGTCCGCCATTGTGGCCCAGGAAATGGCCGTGCCTGCCACCACCATCGAAGGTGCCGTGGCGGCCCGCTCGCTCTCAGCGTTCAAGGACCAGCGCGTGGCGGCAGAGGCGATCTACGGCAAGCGCAATGCCGCCAAGGCCGATGTCACGCTGGCCGAGCTCGAGCAGGCGCTGCTGGCCGGCAAGATCGCCGCCTATGCGCAGGGCTTCGCCGTTCTGGCCAAGGCCTCCGAGGAGAACGGCTGGAACCTGCCGCTCGGCACCATCGCCAAGATCTGGCGCGCCGGCTGCATCATCCGCTCGCGCTTCCTCGACCAGATGGCGGCCGCCTATGACAAGGGCGAAAGCGTCAACCTGCTGGTTGCGCCGGACTTCGTGACCATCATGAAGCAGGCCCATCCCTCGCTCCGCAAGGTCGTCGCCGCCGGCGCTCTCGGCGAATTCCCGCTGATCTGTCTCTCGTCGGCGCTGTCCTATTTCGACAGCTACCGCCAGGGGCAGGGCACGGCCAACCTCATCCAGGGCCAGCGCGACTTCTTCGGCGCCCATGGCTTCGAGATCGTCGGCCGCGGCCCCGACCAACACGGCAAGTGGCCGTCCACGCTGGGTAACTAGGAGAGGGCGCTGGAGGTAGGCCTGGCCTGCCGTAGGCGCTACTCCCTCACTCACCCACCAGCAGTCCCACACCCCCACTTCCCCGGGCGAAGACCCGGGGCCTATTGCACCGCTCCACTCGAGTGGAGGGACCCGTGGGCCCCTGTGTAATTGTGCTGTGTCATATTGGGTGCGGGCGGGAGACCGTTGGGCCCCAGGTTTAAAGACCGAGAGCCGGCACGGGTCCCCGCCCGCTTTGACAAACACCTGAACAGTTGCGCGAGGCCGCTCGAGACGGACCTCGGATCACAGGGACAGGCCCATGACCCTATCACCGACCTGGATTGGAATCGACGTTTCGAAAGCCTGGCTGGATATCGCCTCTTCCGGCGGGGAGGGCGTGCAGCGGATTGCTAACACGATGGACGCCATCGCCGCATTCGCCGCCACGCTGGAGCGGGAGGGCACTCTCGTGGTGCTGGAGGCGAGCGGGGTTTACGACAAGAGCTTGCGCGCCGGACTGGCGCTGGCCGGGATCGGCCATGTCCGGGTCAATCCGCAGCGGGCCCGTGACTTTGCGCGGGCCAGCGGCCGGCTCGCCAAGACCGATGCGCTCGATGCGGCCATGCTTGCCGAAATGGGCCGGGCCCTGCGCCTCGTGGCCGACCCGCTGCCCGAGGCCGGACGCGAGCGGCTCGGCCTGCTCAGCCGCCGCCGCGACCAGTTGGTGGCCATGCGCACCCAGGAAAAGCAGCGCCGGATCGAGATAACCGATTCCTTCATCGGCGCCGACCTGGACCGGCACATGGCCGGCCTCAACCAGGCCATCGCCGCCATCGAGGTCGAAATCCAGAACCAGATCGGCAGCGATGCCGCCCTGGCACAGGACCAGGCCCTGATCCGCTCGGTGCCCGGCATCGGCCCGGTCACCGCCTCTGTCCTGGCCGCCCTGATGCCCGAACTGGGCCGACGCTCGGGCAAGCAGATCGCCACCCTGGCCGGGTTGGCCCCGCTCAACAACGATAGCGGCCTACGGCGCGGACAGCGCTCCATCCGCGGGGGCCGCCGCCGCGTCCGCCAGGCCCTCTACATGGCCGCCGTTGCATCCTTGCGAACACAATCGCCTCTCAACGCCTTCTACCACCGTCTGCGCCAGGCCGGAAAACCACCCAAGCCCGCCCTCGTCGCCCTCGCCAGAAAGCTCCTCGTCACCATCAACGCCATCATGAAAACCCGAACAAGCTTCGCAACCTGAATTACAGTTGCCGGCTCTTCGGCCGGGGAAGTGCAGTGGATGGGGGGAATACGGCGGCCGGGACGCAAGCGCGGCCATAAAGAAAAAGCGGGCCAATCGGCCCGCCTCCTACTTCTCACCATTCTCCGCATGAGGCGGCGTCGCCTGCTGACCGGGCGGGGCCATATCGGGGCGCTTGGGGTGCCGGGCGACAGGCTGGCGGTGCATGAGGTCGTAGCGCCAGGCGGTGTAGACGAAGACCAGAGCCGCCAGCACGATCATGGCGCCTGCCGCGATGAAGGGCGCGCCCGGGAAGTAGCCCGGTTCGCCCTTGGGCGGGTTGGTGAAGTAGGCGAAGATCTGCGTCGCCGCCAGCGGTCCGAGGATCGAGGCCAGCGAGTTGGTGGCGTTCACCGCGCCCTGCAATTCACCCTGGCCATCGTCGGGCACCTGCCGCGAGAGCAGGCCGTTGATGGCGGGCGCCGCGATGCCGCTCAGCGAGCCGAACATCAGGAAGCCGTAGAGGCCGAAGCTGGTGTGGATGAAGGCCGTGCCGACAAAGGCGATGGTCGCGACCGTCAAGCCGATCAGCACCGTGCTCCATTCCCCGATGCGCTTGACCAGCGGGCCGATGAGGAAGGCCTGACTGAGCGCGAAGCCGATGCCGAAGGCGCCCAGCGCGCGGCCGATCTGGCTGGTCGAGAAGTTCACCACCTCGATGGTGAAGAAGTTCCAGACCGAGGGGAACGCCTGGCTGGCCAGCGAGAGCAGGAAGAGCGCGAAGAGCAGCCAGAGCACCACCGGATAGCGGCGCAGCGCGATCAGCGCGCCGAAGGGGTTGGCGCGGCGGAAATCGAACTTGCGGCGACGTTCCTTGGGGAGGCTCTCGGGCAGCACGAAGAAGCCGAAGAGGAAGTTGGCGAAGGCCAGGGCTGCGGCGGCGTAGAAGGGCACGCGCGGACCATAGGCGCCGAGCTCGCCGCCCACCACCGGGCCGATGATGAAGCCGAGCCCGAACGCCGCCCCGATCAGCCCGAAGCGCTGCGAACGCTTTTCCGGCGGGGTGATGTCGGCGATGTAGGCGGTAGCGGTCGCCACGGCGGCGCCGGCGATGCCCGAGAGGATGCGGCCGACGAAGAGGAAGGTGACGATCGGCGCGAAGGCCATGAAGAGGTAGTCGGCGGTGAGGCCCAGCAGCGAAAGCAGCAGCACCGGGCGGCGGCCGAAGCGATCCGAGAGGTTGCCAAGCACCGGCGAGAACAGGAACTGCATCAGCGCGTAGACGAAGACGAGATAGCCGCCGATGACGGCGGCCTGGGCAACGCCTTCGCCCGTAACCTGTTCGATCAGCTCGGGCAGGACCGGCACGATGATCCCGAGCCCGATCATATCAAGCAGAATGGTGATAAGGATACAGGCCAGGGTCAGTCGGGAGCGGGTCTCGGCTTTCATACTGTCGTCTTGGACTCTCTTGGGTGTCGCGCAGTTGACACACGCCATGTGGCCAAAGCAAGCGCGATCGAGCAATGATTTAGGACGGCCTACGGTTGCAACGTAGTCAATTCGTACGGGTAGGCGCCCCGATTTCGGCCTCCGGCGCAGGATCATAGCCGTAAAGCCAGTCGAGCCGGCGGAAGTGGCCGCGCGGCCCCTGCATGCGGATCACCGCGTCGCGGGCCAGGCTGGCCGGGAAGCGCATGTGGAACGCCCGGCCGTTGGCCGCCGACAGGTTCGCCACCTGGTCGACGCGATAGCGGCGCAGGCCTTCATAGCGTTCGAAGGCGATTTCGGCCGAGGGTTCGGTCATGAGGAGCGGCGCGAGGATGGCGGCATCCTCGATGGCCATGGCTGCACCCTGCGCCTGGAACGGCATCATGGCGTGGGCGGCATCGCCCAGCAGTCCGATCGGTCCCTTGTGCCAGTGATCCGTATGGACGCTTCCCACCGGCCAGTAACCCCAGCGGCCGGCGCCAGCCGTGACGATGGCGGCGATCCGCTCGTCGTCCAGCGCGCCGCCGGGCAGGGCCGGGGCCACGCGCTCGGTCTCCAGGCGATCCTTGGCGAACACCACCACGTTGACCTTGTTGCGGTGGGGCAGCGGGTAGCAGACGGCGTGGAAATTGGGGCCGAGCAGCACGCTCGTGCGGTTGAGGTTGAGCAGGCCCTTGAGCTCGGACATTTCGAGCAGCACGCGCCAGGCGAGCCGGCCGGTCCATTCAGGCGTCGACCCGCCGAGCAGCACCGTACGCGTCATCGAATTGATGCCGTCGGCGCCGACAAAGGCGAAGGCGCGACCCTGGCGCGGTTCGGCCCCGGCCTGCGCATGGGCGACGATGACGCCGCGCGCCTGCGTTTCCACCTCGAAGCTGAGGGTTTCGAAAGCGATGTCGATATTGGCGAAGCGGCGGGTGGCCTTGTGGAGCACGTCGGCGAGGTCGGCGCGGTGCATCACGGCGTATTGCGCGCCGTATCGGCTGCGGGCGGCCTCGCCCAGTTCCATCGTGACCATGGGGCGGGCGGCTCGGAAACCGTAGACGTCGATGCCTTCCGGCTCGAAGCTGACGGCCGAGATCGCCTTGTCGAGGCCGAGCCGGTTGAGCACCCGCCTGGCATTGGGGCTGATCTGCAGGCCCGCGCCGATCTCCTGCACGGTCTTCTGCCGTTCGAGTATGGCGACGCGAGCGCCGAACTTGGCGAGGGCGAGGGAGAGTGTCAGCCCGGCGATGCCGGCGCCGGCGATATAGACGGATCGGCCGCCCGGCATTTCAGGCGTGCTCAGGCCGCCTCATACACCGCAGAGAGCGGGGAGGAGGCGCCGGCCGGCAGCTTGTTGCTGAAGACATAGAGCGTCGAGCAATAGGGGCAGACGATTTCGGTGTCCTTGCCCATGTCGAGATAGACATGGGGATGGTCGAACGGCGGCAGGGCGCCCACGCACATGAATTCCTTGGACCCCACCTCGATCTGGCGCAGGCCATCGGTGTTGTGGAAGTGCGGAACGGTCGCGTGTGCCATTTCGGGAGCCTTGAAGTGAGCCGTTGAATTTCGGCCGGACCATATCGAAGCAGGCGGGCAAAGGGAAGGGCGGAGGTCGCATGCGCGGCGCCCGCCAGGGCGATAATCGATTGCCCTCAGGGTCCGCAATCGGTACTCCTCTGGCGGCCCTGGCCAAGCAGGAAATCATCGACCCATGCCTACCTTTCTTTCGGACGGAATCTCCATTGCCTATGAAATCTATGGCGAGGGCGAGCCGGTTTTGCTGATCCACGGCTTCGGCTCGAGCGGGATCATCAACTGGGTCAATACCGGTTGGGTCGAAGCGCTCAACAAGGCCGGCTACCAGGCGATCACGATCGACGATCGCGGGCACGGCCTGTCCGAAAAGCTCTACGACCCCAACGACTACTATCCGGCCCTCATGGCCGCCGACGCCGAGCGCCTGCTGGAGCATCTGGGGATCGAGCGCGCCTTCGTCATCGGCTATTCGATGGGCGCGCGGATCACGGCGTTCCTGGCGGTCGAATGGCCGGAGCGGGTCAAGGCGGCGGTGATGGGCGGCATGGGCATGGGTCTCGTCACGGGGCTCTCCGACTCGCGCGAAATCATCGACGGGCTCAATGCCGACTCGCTGGCCGACGTGAAGCATCCAACCGGGCGCCAGTTCCGCATCTTCGCCGATCATTCCAAGGCCGATCGCCAGGCGCTCGCCGCCTGCATGGTTTCCTCCCGCCAGCCCATGGATATCGATGATGTCCGGCGCATCGCGGTGCCCGTCCTCGTCGCCGTCGGGGAGACCGACGACATGGCCGGGTCAGCCCAGGAACTGGCCGACCTCCTGCCCAAGGGGGAAGCCTTCGTCATCCCGCGCCGCAACCACATGCTGGCGACGGGCGACGCCAGGTTCAAGGAAGCGGCCATCGCCTTCCTCGAAAGAAACGCCCAAGCCTGAGCGCATTTGTGAACCAAATCCGCTGCTAGGGCTTTGTTTCCGGGTACGCGATACTCTATATGGTAGGCCCAACTTCGGAGACCCCCATGAGCGGCAACACCAAGCTTGCTTCCCAGGTTGCGGCCGTCGACCCGGTATGGGACGCCATCGTTGCCGGCGCCCGCGAGATCGTGGTCAAGGAGCCCTCGCTCTCGACGCTTGTGCTTGCCAGCATTCTCAATCACGACACTTTCGAGGACGCGCTGGCGCATCGCATTGCCGAGCGCCTGCACCACGATGAAGTGCCGGCAGATCTCATCCGCCACGCCTTCCGCGATGCGCTGAGCGAGTCGCCCCAGATCGGGGTCGAGGCGCGGGCCGACCTCGCGGCAACCTATGAGCGCGATCCGGCCTGCCACCGGGCGCTGGAGCCGCTGCTCTATTTCAAGGGCTACCAGGCCATCCAGACTCACCGTTTCGCCCATGCTCTCTTCAAGGCAGGACGGCGTGACTTCGCGCTCTATCTCCAGAGCCGGTCGAGCCAGGTTTTCCAGGTCGACATCAATCCGGCCGTGCCGATGGGCAAGGGCATCATGCTCGATCACGGCACGGGTCTCGTCATCGGCGAGACGGCGGTGGTGGGCGACAACGTCTCCCTGCTGCAGGGCGTTACGCTTGGCGGCACCGGCAAGTCCGAGCAGGACCGGCATCCCAAGATCGGCGATGGCGTGCTGATCGGGGCGGGGGCCAAGATTCTGGGAAACATCAAGATCGGCGATTGCTCGCGCATCGGCGCCGGCTCGGTCGTACTCAAGGAAGTGCCGCCGCGAGTGACGGTAGCCGGCGTGCCGGCCAAGATCATCGGCGAGGCTGGGTGTGCGCATCCGGCATCGGTCATGGACCAGATGGTTCTCGTCTATGACCAGAACGTCTGAATTCGGCCCAAACTAGCGGGGAAAAGCCAAGGCCGGGGTATTGCCCGGCCAGCCCCAGCCACTAGAAAGAGCCTCCCCAACGATTTTCAGGAGCCTGAAGTGAACCATCCCGAAATCATCAAGCTCCAGAAGTATCTGCAGCAGAAGTTCAACAACCGCCACATCGACGTGCGCCCGCGTCCCAAGAAGGACGACTCGGTCGAGGTCTATGTGGGCGAGGAATTCCTCGGCCTGATCTACGTCGATGACGAAGACGGCGACCGTTCGTTCAACTTCCAGATGGCCATTCTCGAAGAAGACCTCGACGATATCGCCTGACGCCTGAAGCTGGCTTGGCCAGCGCGTCTCCCTCCCCCTTAGCGGGGAGGGGGCAGGTTGGGGCGGTCCCCAGCCTTTAATGCACGCCGATGGCCTTGAGCGGTTCGGCCAGCGCTGTATCGAAGTTCCGCCAATTGCTTAGGGCGTCGGCGTCGAACGTGTAGACCGCTCCAATCCCCGATTCCAGCAATACCGTCCGCAGGCACTGCGCGTTGCCGGTGCCTTCCACTGGCGCCATGCACTTGGCGACGAACGGATTGGCCGCGAGCGGATCGTACCAGACCGTCTCCCCCTCAAAGCCATCAGTCGGGTAGAGCGGCTTGCCGACGAGGCCCGAGGGGCCGCTCACTTCATTGGGCATGAACTGGTGCAGGTAGACCCCGTCCAGCAGGCTGGCGCTGGTACGTACGCGGCTGCGGGGCAGGAGGGTGACGTCAACCTTGGTGGCACGCGCATCCGGCCCGAGCGGCACCGTCAATTGCACGTCCACCTGGCTGGCAAAGCCCTGCTCGTCGCTGTCGCCGAAGCGTAGCCAGGTGGCAGGGATGGTCAACGTGTGTCCGGCGAGGTTGCGGACGTAGCTTTTGCCTTCACGGGGCGGAGTTGCGTCGCGATGGCGGCCAAGGGCGTCGATGCCATAGGCGAGGCCGACCGCGCCGGTCGCCGCCATCACGGCGAGTGCCAGCAGATTGAAGGCCAAGCCGGTGGCCTGGCTGGATCTTTTGGCGTTGGCCTGCGTTGGCATTTTCGCGCGTTAACCAGACTTCCATGAGGCAGGATGACAAGCCGAGTGAGCGCGCTTATGATTAATGAACGGTTAACAGCAAGGCGCAATCCGCGCCTAAGCTTGTGAGAGGGTGGGGACGGCTGATGAGTGAACTGATGCTTGCAGCATTCATTGTCGCCGTCGGCCTCGTTCTGGCCGCCGCTTCCACGCATCTCTACCAGGGACTTTTCCGCGAGCAGGCCATGCTGCGCTACGACGGGAAGACCTATTTCCATACGCTTGGCCATCTGCTGATGAGCTTCGTATGCGGCCCCTACATCATGCTCCAGATGGGCTGGCAGCAGCAGAAGGATGCGACGCTCGCCTTCGTGCCCGTGCTCATCGGCTCGCTCGTCGCCTTCGGCTGGGCCTTCGTCACGGGCCTGGCCTTCATGAGCATCTACGTGGCTTTTCTCTTCTAATTCGCCCTGCATTCCCCCGGGCACAAAGAAGCCACCTCCGGGCCCGGAGGTGGCTTCTTTCTTCAGGTCCCAAACTTATCAGGGAGAGGGACCCGGAACTCAGCGCCCGGCGGACGCGGTGACGATCGTGGTACGATCGTCGGAGATATCGACCCACTGCGCGAAGCTGAGCTGGCTCTGGCGCTTGAGGTAACGGTAGGGCGTCTCGTTCCAGAGGCGGATGTCGCCGGCCTGGTTGTCGAGCACGAGGTCGCCGCGGTCGGTGCGGACCATCAGCACGGCATGGCCTTCGCCATTGGCCTGGCGCACCACGGCGATCATGAGGGTGGACGGGGCCCAGCCCAGGTCGATCAGTTGGCGGCGCTTTTCGAGGGCGAAGTCCTCGCAGTCGCCGTAGCCGCTGGTCGGGTAGGTCCAGAATTCTTCGACGCCATAAAGTTCCTTGTCGGAAACCGGGGTCACCGCAGCGTTGACGGTGGCATTGACCTGCACGAGCTGCGACCAGCGCATATCGGTAAGGTTCTCGGCGGCAATCGGGTTCTTGTAGGGCGCGCATTCGGCGCCACGACGGTGGCAGAAATCGGCGGCGCCGACCGGGATGCTGGTCGGGTTGATCGAAACCTGCACGAAGGCGGCGTTGGTGAAGTCGACGCTCTGGGCCTTGGCGGGGGCGGCGAAGGCAATGGCTGCCAGCAGCGCTGCTCCCAGGATCTTTGCGATGTTGCTCGCGGTGGACATTGTGTGATCTCCCTGATGGAGACCACGTTACGGGGGCCCACTTGCCCCGATTGAAAAAGTGCAACGCAGTTTTGAATCGAGTTTTATGCAGTCGATTCAGGAGGCGTTAAGCATGCACCTCAGTTGATCCGCAGGTTCTGCTGCACGACCGTGAGCATCTCCTGGGAGGAGGCGAACTCGACAGCCACGCCATTCTGGAAATGGCGCACCACGCGGGCGCGCATGCGGCCGAGCGTGACGGGCGTGCCCATTGCCGGGCGGACGGCAAGCTCGATGGCGGCGCCCGAGAGCGAGATATCGATGATCTTGCAATTGTAGCGGCGGCCATCGTCGAGGACGACGGTCGAGTGCCGGTTGTCCGGAACCACACGCTCGTGCCGGCGATCTTCCGGCAGGTTGAGGATGTCCTTGTTGGCGAGCCAGGTAAGTTGCGCGGCAAGCTTGTCGCGCTTGCGCGGCGTGCCGCCCACTTCCATGACGAAGCCGCCATCGGCGCTTTCGAGGATCAGGCCTTCGATGCGGCCGACGTGATCGAGATAGGCAACCACGCGCTCGCCCACCTGACCGGGGACCGGGGCGATGACCACGGCGTCGCCGGGCGACATTTCCAGGATCTGGCAGGGGAATTCGCGTTTGTCGGCCAGCATGTAGCGACCGAGTATCGAGACCTTCACACGCTGAAAGCGCGGCATGTCCGCCTGGCTCCGGCCAGGAGACGCTGCATAGCGCGCGGGGAGGTCATCGTTCAGCATGAGAGAAAGGCCGAGTGGACGTTTCCCCTAGGCTAAACAAGTTTGGTTAACCGATGGTAAGGCGCTTGGCGCGCCATTAACTCAATGGCGGCCGCCGTCGATAACCGCAAGGTGAGCATAGCGGCGGGCGCTGTTCCCGAAGATCGTCGAGGTGATCGGCATGGGCGTATGGCCGGGAGCGGCGAAGCCGACACCGGGCACTGCGGCTGCCACGTCGCGGACGACATCGGAGGTCGCCAGGTCGTCCGGCCAGATCAGCCGCAGGCCGGTGATGCGCTGTTCGACGATCGGCTGCACGCCCAGCCAATAGGGGTCTTCAAGGGCCGTCATGGCGCCGAGAAGGCGGGTCTGGGTCGAGCCGTTGTGACGCAACGGGAGCAGGATCGTTTCGAACGAAACCTTGGTGTTGATGGGCGTGTTGGCCTGGAAGGTGACCAGGGCGACGGCATGATCCTCGGTGACGGCGCGGATCAGCGTCTCGAGCGCATCGCGGTCGCGCTCGTGCCAGAGACCGGTAAAGGAGCGTCCCTTGAGCTCGCGGCAATAGGCGGTGCACAGGTGCGAGCCGGCCAGGCGGAACACAAAGCTGTTCTCTTCGCTCAGCTCGAGAATGAAAGTGTTTGCCAGCGCGGAGCGAATCCGGGTTGGGTCGATGTCCTTGCGGTCGGGAGCACTGCGGGAGCCACGCAGCGCGTTCCAGTAGTCATAGAGCGTTTTGGTGCTGGTCTTTTGCATAGTGTTCGCCCTTGGCCTCAGTTCCCTTGTTTCCCAGGTACAGGGAATCTCGGCTGCCCGCTGACAGTGCCAAAAGCGCCCGGCGAAATCGTCATTAAACATCTATTAGGGTTAACGCCGGCGCATCCGTGTGGATAAGTCGATAACCTGCGGTAAACCAAACGCATTTACGAGGAGACGGATGCATGAGTGACACCGGTTCTGGCCAGGAGCCCCGGCAAACGGGGCGTGAGCCGGTCTTCATGTTGCCGGCGGTGGTGACGGCGCTGGGTGGAATCATGCTGGCGATCCATCTCGCCACCACCCTCGTGCTCGATAACGTGGGACTCTATCAGTTAACCCTGTGGTTCGGCTTCGTGCCGGCGCGCCTGCTCATTCCTGACCAGATTCCGGGCGGTTTTCTACCCCTGATCTGGACGCCGTTTTCGCATGCTTTCCTGCACGCGAACTGGGAGCATGTGATCTTCAACACGCTCTGGCTCGTGATCTTCGCCACGCCCGTCGCCCGGCGCTACGGCGCGATTCCGACCCTCGTCATCTTCCTCCTGACCTCGGCGGCAGGGGCGGTGGCTTTTGCCGCCACGACGCTGCCTTCCGTGCAGGTGCTGATCGGCGCTTCGGGCGGGGTTGCGGGACTCACGGGCGCGGCCATGCGTTTCATCTTCCAGCCGGTGCTGGTGGGAACCGATCCCGATACCGGCCAGCGCGTGCTGCTGGGGCGGCATCTGGCGAGCCTCCGGGAGGTTTTCACCAATCCGCGCTCGCGCAATTTCAGCCTGATCTGGATCGTGCTCAACGCCGCCGTGCCGCTGGTGCCGGCGCTGATCGGGCAGGACATCCAGATCGCCTGGCAGGCGCACTTGGGCGGCTTTGTCGTAGGCCTGCTGCTGCCGCCGCTGTTCGAAAGGAACTGGCAACATGAGTGAGATCGAAGCGCGGCTCGAAAAGCTCGAAACCACGATCGCCTACCAGGACGAGACGATCGAGGAACTGAACAAGGCCGTTACCGACCTCTGGCAGCAATTGGAGGCGCTGCGGCGCGACATGTCCAAGCTGACAGAGCAATTGCGCGAGGTCGAGGGACATCCGGCACTCGCCGCGCAGGATGAGCCGCCGCCTCCGCATTATTAGGTTAGAGGTGGGGGCGACCGTCCTCAGACCATCCCCACCCCCGTACTTCCCCGGCCGCAGAGCCGGGGCCCACGGATGGCGCCACTCGGGTGGAGGGGTGCAATAGGCCCCGGGTCTCCGCCCGGGGAAGTAAGGGGGTGGGAGAGGGGCGGCGGGCAAGCTCGCGGAGCTCCTACACGCCGTAAACGGCCTTCGGATCAAATAACCGCGGCTCGCCCGAATCCACGAGCTTCACAGCGCCATCGTCCACCTTGACGATCCGGTAGAAGCAACTCTTGCGGCCAGTGTGACACGCAGCCCCGCGGCCGGTCTGTTCGACTGTCAGCAGCAGCACGTCCTGGTCGCAGTCGGTGCGCATTTCGATGAGCTTCTGGATCTCACCCGAGCTCTCGCCCTTCTTCCAGATCTTTGCGCGCGAGCGCGACCAGTAGTGGACTTCGCCGGTTTCGAGCGTCAGCGCGAGGGATTGGGCATTCATATGCGCGACCATCAGCACACGGCCGGAGCCTGCCTCGGTGGTGACGGCGGTCACGAGGCCCTGGGCGTCGAAGCGGGGCGCGAAGGCGGTGCCTTCTTCCAGTTCGTCGTGGCTGAGAATGGTGGGGTCTGCGAAGGTGATGCTCATAGCGCGGGTTTTAGCCCGCGCCATGGGGAAATGCCAAGGCCGCTCAGCGCTTGCCGACAAAGGCGAAGAAACGCTCGCGCTCCTCGCGTTCCTCGGCGAAGATGCCGGTGAAGCGGTGGGTGATGGTGGTGACGCCATGCGAATGCACGCCGCGCATGGTCATGCACATATGCTCGGCCTCAAGCATCACGGCCGCGCCGCGCGGGTTGAGGTTTTCGTTGAGCGCATCGATGATCTGCTGCGTCATGGTCTCCTGCGTCTGCAGACGGCGCGCGAAGACGTCGACGAGGCGTGCGAGCTTGGAAAGGCCGACCACGCCCTCATGCGGCAGATAGGCGATATGCGCCTTGCCGAAGAAGGGCACCATGTGGTGCTCGCAATGGGAGTGGAACGGAATATCCTTGAGCAGCACGATGTCGTCGTAGCCGCCGACCTCGCGGAAGATTTTGCTCAGCGCGTCGCTCGCGCTCTGCTCGTAACCGGCGAAAAGCTCGGAATAGGCCCGCGCAACGCGGCCCGGGGTTTCGATGAGCCCTTCGCGAGTCGGATCGTCGCCGGCCCACGCAATCAGCGTGCGAACGGCGTTTTCGACTTCCTCCTGGGAAGGTTTGTGCCGGGTCACCTTATCGAGAGCCGTGACGGTGCCGGACTTAGCCGTGGCGTCCATGCGCGAGCTTCCTTTTTAGAGATGGATCACAAAAGCGCGTTTGGGTGCAGGCCCCTGACAGTCCGCGAGCGGTTACTTATATAGGGTGGTCGAGCGGCTTCACAAGAAACAGAATGTGCCTTCAATGGAACTGAGCGATCTCTATTCCGAAAAAATCCTGCAGATCGCCGGCAACCCGCCCAAAGCGCCGCGGCTGGCCGATCCGGATGCTTCGGCACGCAAGGTGAGCCGCGTCTGCGGTTCCTCGATCGAGGTGGACGTGACGGTTTCCGATGGAATCATCACGGGTTACGGCCACGACCTTTCGGCATGCGCCCTGGGGCAGACGTCGGCGGCCATCGTGGCTCGCGAGATCGTCGGCACGCCCGTGGACGAATTCCGAACGGTGCGCGACCTGATGTTCCGCATGCTCAAGGAGGAGGGCGCTCCGCCATCGGGCAAATGGGACGATCTGCGGTTCCTGGAGCCGGTGCGTGAATACAAGCCGCGTCACACCTCGACCATGCTCGTGTTTGATGCGGTGGTTGAGGCGCTCGACAAGATCGAAGCAAAAAGAGTCGCTTAGGGCCGCAAGCTGATGGATCGATTCATGCGGCAATTCTGGGCGGTCGTGGACCTGCCGTTCAAGTTTGCGGCAGTGTTCCTCATCACCATCTATCGCTACACGCTCTCGGCTTTCGTCGGGCGCACCTGCCGGCACGCGCCGTCGTGTTCGGAATTCACCAGCGAGGCGATCTGGAAATATGGGTTCTGGCCGGGTGGCTGGATGGGATTGGCGCGGTTCAGCCGCTGCCGGCCCGGTGGCACGCATGGATTCGACCCGGTGCCAGAGGTGCTGCCGGAAGCGGGGCGGTGGTATCTGCCGTGGCGGTATGGGCGGTGGCGGTAGTTTTCGGTTCGTGAAACGCCGTTCGGCCACAGAACTTCCCACCACCACGGAACTTCCCCGGACTTGATCCGGGGCCCATTGCACCCTCCCGTCCGAGTGGAACGATCCGTAGGCCCCGGGTCTTCGCCCGGGGAAGTTCGGTGGTTGGGGGAAATCCAGTGGTCGGTGACGCGTTCGGTACGTGAAACCATCGGTGCGCAACCCAAGTGCCTCCAACATAGCCGCAAATGCTGGCAAACTTCACAAAGCGTGATAGACAACGCCCCCTGTGCGTTTTGCACAGTTTCAAAAACCCTTTCTCTTGGAGAGATCAAAATGTCGATCAAGGTGACGTTCCCAGATGGTGCAGTACGCGAGTTTCCGCGCGGCACCACCGGGACTACCGTGGTCGAGGATATCTCCAAGTCGCTGGCCAAGAAGACTGTGGCCATGCGCTGGAACGGCGTCCTGTCGGACCTTTCCGATGCGCTTGAAGAAGACGGCAAGATCGAGTTCGTGACGCGCGACCAGCCGGCCGCGCTCGAACTCATCCGCCACGATGCCGCGCACGTCCTCGCCGAGGCCGTGCAGGAACTGTGGCCGTCGACGCAAGTGACCATCGGCCCGGTGATCGAGAACGGCTTCTACTACGATTTCGCGCGTGACGTGCCGTTCGGCGAGGATGATCTGCGCGCCATCGAGAAGAAGATGAGCGAGATCATCGAACGCGGCGCCGCCTTCACCAAGGAAATCTGGACGCGCGACGAGGCCAAGAAGGTCTTTGCCGCCAAGGGCGAGAACTTCAAGGTCGAACTCGTCGACGCCATCCCGGCCGACCAGAACATCAAGATCTACAAGCAAGGCCAGTGGTTCGACCTCTGCCGTGGTCCGCACATGCGCACCACCAAGGATGTCGGCCAGGCGTTCAAGCTGACCAAGGTGGCTGGCGCCTATTGGCGTGGCGACAGCAACAACCCGGTGCTCTCGCGTATCTACGGCACGGCCTTTGCGACCAAGGAAGAGCTCGACGCCTATCTCCACATGATGGAAGAGGCGGAGAAGCGCGACCATCGCAAGCTGGGCCGCGAACTCGATCTCTTCCATTTGCAGGAAGAAGCGCAGGGCTCGGTGTTCTGGCACCCAAAGGGCTTCACCATCTACAACCAGATGGAGGCCTATATCCGCCGGCGCCTCAACGGCTCGGGCTATGTGGAGGTCAAGACCCCGCAGCTCATGTCGTCCAAGTTCTGGGAGGCTTCGGGCCACTGGGGCAAGTACCGCGAGAACATGTTCGTGGTGCCTGACGAAGTGCCGGGGACCGAGGAAGAAGGTCCGGTGCTTTCGGGCAAGTCCGATCTCATGGCGCTCAAGCCCATGAACTGCCCGGCGCATATCCAGATCTTCAACCAGGGCATCAAGTCGTATCGCGACCTGCCGATCCGCATGGCCGAGTTCGGCTGCTGCCACCGCAACGAGGCCCATGGCGCGCTCCATGGCCTGATGCGCGTGCGCCAGATGACCCAGGACGACGCGCATATCTTCTGCCGCGAAGACCAGATCCAGGCCGAAACCGAGCATTTCGTGCATCTGCTCTATTCGGTTTACAAGGACATGGGTTTCGACCAGATCGTCATCAAGCTCGCCACGCGCCCCGAAAAGTTCGGTGGCACCATCGAGCGCTGGGATGCGGCCGAGAAGGCGCTGGGCGATGCCTTGCGTGCCACTGGCTATGACTTCGAGATCGCCGAAGGCGAGGGTGCTTTCTACGCGCCCAAGCTGGAATTCCACCTCAAGGACGCTATCGGCCGGTCCTGGCAGTGTGGCACGCTGCAGCTCGACTATGTGCTGCCGGAACGCCTCGAGGCCTCCTACGTGGCCGAAGACGGTTCGCGCCAGCGTCCGGTGATGCTCCATCGCGCCATTCTCGGCTCGCTGGAACGCTTCATCGGCATGATGCTGGAGAGCTATGCCGGCAAGCTCCCGACCTGGCTGGCGCCGACCCAGGTGGTCGTGGCCACGATCGTGTCGGAAGCGGACGAGTATGCCGCCAAGCTGGTGAAGCAGCTCAAGGCAGCCGGCATTCGTGCCGAGCTCGATACGCGCAACGAGAAGATCAACTATAAGGTCCGCGAGCACTCGATGCAGAAGGTGCCGCTGATGTTCGTGGTCGGCAAGCGCGAAGCGGAGGAGGGTACTGTGTCCGTCCGCCGTCTCGGAACCGAAGGCCAGAAGGTCGTGCCGTCGATGGATGCCATCGTCGAGCTGATGGCCGAGGTGCAGCCGCCTGACCTGAAGCGCGCCGCAGCCTGATCCAGGCGCCAACGCAAAGAACAAGGCCCGCTCCTGAGGAGCGGGCCTTTCCGTTTTGGGGCTGCCGAAGCTTACTGAGCGGTGGCGTCGACCGTCACCTGGCTCGAGAGAGCCATCGGATTGGCCTGGAGCGCGGTGAGTTCAGGCAGGCCGAGGCCGGCTTCGTTCTTTGCGGCAGCCGAGATCGAGAGGGACTTGGCCTGGCCGGTGATGAAGGTCGCCAGCGCCGCCGAGAGCTTCTGGGCTTCGGGCGTGCCGCCGAGAAGGGCGAGAGCGGTGCCGCCGGCGACGCCGGAGAGGGCGTTGCGGACCTGCTCGACCGACTGGCCCTGTTCCTTGGCCATGCTCTGGAACACGATGTCGGCGAGACCGGCGTCGGTCACGTTGATCTTGAGGTCCTTGGCAGTGAGCCCCATCGCGGCCATCAGGGCCGCGTTGTTGTCCAGCGAGAAGATATCGGGCGTGGCATTGCCCAGCGTGCCGGCGAGGGCGAGCGCGCCCAGGTTCGCGCCGTTGATGGCGAAGGTCTTCACCGCGATGGTGTTCGAGCCTTCGTCCCAGGCGGCGGCGAGGTCGTAGCCGGCTTCGATCTTGTCAATGCCGAGCGCCAGGAGCTGCTTGACCGAATCTTCCTCGGAATCCGCCGGGAGGCCGATCACGATGTTCTTGGCCGACGAGGAGATGTCGGCCGGCACGCCGTTGACGTAGTTGGCCAGCGTCAGGTCGAAATCGCCGATCGAAGCCTTGATGCGCTGGCCATCGGATTCCTCGTCGGGAACGTCCATGTCGAGACCCGAGAACGAGAAACCGCCGAAGGACGGGATCAGGCGGCGACCATTGGTTTCGAACCAGGCGTCGTCCACCTGGCCGTCGGCTTCCTGCAGGGCATTGATGGCCGAGGAGAAGTCGAAGCTCTTGAAGACGAACTTGCCGAGGTTGAGATAGCCATCGCCCTCGACATTGATCTTGATGTCGCTGGCCGAAATCTCGGGATAGGTGTTCTTGGCAAAGCCTCCGATAGCCATCGGGCCGACAGCGACGGTCACCGGCTTGCCTTCCTCCGAAGTGCCGGTGCAATCGAGACCAGCGAAGTCGATCGGGGTGGATTCGAAGGCGCTGAAGAGGTCAGCATAGAAGGTGACGAGCGTGGCGATCTGCTCGGGCTTGAGTTCGGAATCGCCGCTGGCCTCAAGGGACTGGGCCATGGTCATCAGCTCGCCGAAGGACGTCTTGAGCGGACGCGCCTTGAACTCGGCGGTGGTCACGGGTCCGATGGTACAGTTGGCTTCTGGCCCGGTAAACGAGCCGCCTTCCATCTTGAAGTCCTTGTAGATGGTCTTGAGCGGCTGGTCCGGCGAGGCGCCGGGCACGAGGCCATAGAAGGCCAGCATGCCTGCGAGATCGAACAGGCCCGTCGACATCTTGCCGAGCGTGAACTTGCCCTCCGGGCCCGCATCGGCATCAGCTCCGCCCACGACGGCCGAGGCGGCCACGCCGTTGGTGACGTCGGTCAGCGCGATATCGCGATAGGTCAGCGTGCCCTGCTGCTGCTTGCCGCCTTCGGCCGGCACCGCATAGGTGACGGTGATTTCGGGAATGGTGATCGACTTGGCGGTCAATCCGGCCAGTTCGGCCGCGTGTTCGACCAGGCCACCCGTCAGGATCGAGCGGATGGTTTCTTCATCGATGTTGGAATCGACTGCCTGGATGGTGGGAATGGAGACCGAGTAGTTGAACTCGGGCGCCGCCGTTTCGGTGGTCGGCTGTGTCGGGCTTTCGACGCGCGGTGCGCCTTCACGCGTGCGCGGAGCATCCTGGGCCTGGGCAATCGTGGGCAAGGCGACGCTCATCAATGCGCCCAGGGCAATGCTCTCCAGGCTCACGCGGAGCGCACTCTTGGTCAACTGCATGGCATATTTCTCCATTCGCCAGAATTGGGGGCAATCTGTGCCACCGGAGCTTTGTCTTCAATAGGCAAAGCTAATGTGACGTGTTCGGCCTAAGGGTTGAAACCGAAAAAAATCGGGCAGGTTGCACAAATGGTTTCCGCAAGCTTGAAGCAAAACGGAAACTGCCGCCATGACTGGGGTCATGGCGGCAGTCCGCCCCCCGATATTCGCATCAGCGTCAGCTCAAGCGGTAAGCAAGACCCTCAGCAGCGCCGCTGGAGATCTGACGGCGTGATGCGAAGCCGGTTGGGGTCCTGCCGGTGCCACGGGGATTGGGGCGGAGTCACCGGCAGGGATATCGCAGCCCATCACGGGCCAGGAACGTGCCCGTTTGCGGATCGAAGCTGCGATATTTTGCGAAACAGTACTGGAGCCAGCGATCGCGCTCCTTCTTCTTGGCGCGGTCCTGCTCGGCGGCGCCCGCGATGATCGCGCCGATGGCGAGGCCGACGATGCCTACGCCGATCGCGGCTCCCAAATCATCGTCCTTCTTGGCCTCTTCGGGCCGAAAAAAGCGCTCGCAACTATCGCGCTCGTAGCGGTCCCGGACATGCCGGCAGTCGCGGAACGAATAGGCGACCCATCGATCGTCCGACGAATACCACTCGGCTGCGGCAGCGGGGATGACGCTGGTGGCGATGAGCGCGAGCGTCGCGACGAAAACGGGGAGTTTCGTGGCCATGTTGCTTGCTCCAGGAGCGATCAGAACCGGTAGCTGAGGCCGGCCTTGATCGCGTGGTTGACGAAGCTGTCGGTGCGCTTGATGCCGCCTGCGAGCGTGGACTCGACGTTGTCATAGCGTGACTGCGTGTATTCGAGGCGCGTGGTGAGGCCGTTGCGGAAGAGGTATTCGACGCCGGCGCCATAGGTGAAGCCGCCCGCCCAGCGGGGATCGGATACCACGTTGCCCTTGGGATCGAGCCGGGCCCAGCCATAGCCGACGGTGCCGTAGAGCAGCATGGAGTCGAACGAGACGCCGGCGCGCAGCTTGGCGGCACCCGACCAGGTCTGGGCGAGGGAAGCGTTGCCGGTGAGGCTGTATTCCTTGCCGCTCGTATAGGTGCCTTCGAGTTCGGCGCCGACCACGGTCGGACCGAGCGAGGTGGTGTAGCCGATCATCGCGCCACCCAGGAGATTGTTCCCGGCGAAGACGTTGGGCACTTCCTTGGTGCTGACGCCGCCGACCACGCCGGCATAGAAGCCGGACCACGAGGCGGAGTCGCCGTAATAGGGTGCGAAGCGGTCTTGCGCCGACGCCGCGGCAGTGCCGAGCGCGGACACGAAAACGGCGCCCAGCAAGAGGCGCGGGAGGAAATTGGGCATAACTCAATACTCCGAAGCGAGAAGGGAGGCTCGCCGCTGCAATGCAGCGATCTGACTTCACCCATTTTGGAGACTCACATTGCGAGAGCATTGCGAGAGAACGGTTTTTTGAGGCGAGCGCGGCGGACTGGCGCTCGCCAGCCGTTCAGGCTCCTGCCGAGCGGGGCAGGGCCAGACGGAAAGCCGCGCCGCCTTCCGGGCTGTCGTTGACCGAGAGATGCCCGTTGTGGCGGTGAGCGATGTCCCGGGCGAGATTGAGCCCAAGGCCGTGGCCGGCGGTCATCGGGCGAAGCCGGTAGAAGGGCTCGAAGATGCGGTCGCGATCCTCCGGCGGAATGCCGGGGCCGGCATCCGCAACCTCGATCGTGCCATTGCGCTCGACATAGACCGAGATGGTGCCGGTATTGCCGCCATGAGCGATGGCGTTCTGCACCAGGTTGCTCAGCGCACGCTCGAGCGCGGTCCAGTCACCCAGCACGAGCACACGGCGCTGGTCGGCATCGAAGCTGATCTTGTAGCCGGCGGCGATGGCGATGGGGGCGAGGTCAGCAACCACGTTGCCGGCCAGCTCCACCAGATCGACCTCCTTGAGGTCGGGGCGCTGGTGCTGAAACCGCTGGTGATCCAGCAATTGCTCGGCGAGCCCGCCGAGGCGCGAGACGTCGGCGATGAGACGACCCTTGTCCTGGCTTTCGGGCAGGGCGTCGATACGCGTCTGCAGGATGGCGATGGGCGTTTTGAGCTCGTGGGCGGCGTCGGCCAGGAAGCGCTTGTGGCGTTCGTAGCCTTCGTCGAGGCGCACGAGGGCGTCGTTGACGGCGGCGACGAGCGACTTCACCTCCCAGGGGATGCGGTCCACCGAGAGGCGCATGCCGCGCTGGTCGAAGTCGATCTTGGCAGCGTCCGTTTCCGCCGATGTTACGCCGCGCAGCGACTTACGCACGATGAGTGGGATGGCGATGCCGGTGACGAGGGCGAGAAGCGCGGTGATCGGCAGGAAGAGGATGAGCGAAACGATCACGACCGCCAGGAGCGCCGAGACCGAGGCATTGGTGCCGACGACGATGAAGACCTGGCCGGCGCGCGTATCGCGCTTGCGGACGTTGACCTGCTCGGGCTGATCTTCCTTGATGCGGACCTGCGCATAGTCGGCTGTGCCGAGGCTCTTGACCAGCGGCATGAACATTTCGGGCGGCGTACCCTCGCCAACCGTCTGGCCCTGGCTGTCGCGTGCCACGAACCAGAATTCGTTGGTGCGCACCCATTCCATGCCCGGCGTGTCTTCTAGGACCAGTTTGCCGGTGGCATCGTGGACGAGAGATTCGGCGATGTGGTCGATCATGCTGTCGTCGACGAGGTCGGCCTTGCCGCCAAGCGACATGATGAAAAGCCAGATGGCGACGGTAAAGACGACGAAGGTCAGGCCGTGCAAAAGCATCAAACGCCAGACGAGCCGGCGCTTGAGGGAGTTGGGCTTGCGCCACTGGTAGTTTCGCAGACCGTTCCAGAACCGGTGCCAGAGCTTCATCGCGCCTGCTTCATGAGATAGCCGACCCCGCGGATCGTGTGGATTTCGACGGTCGCGCCGGCATCGGCCAGCTTGCGGCGGAGGCGGGAGACGTGCGCGTCGAGGGCATTGGACTGGATTTCGTCGTCGAACCCGTAGACGGCCTCCTCCAGCGAGGTACGCAACACGGTACGTCCGGTGCGCTGCACCAGCGTTTCGAGCACCAGCAATTCGCGGCGGGGGAGGTCGACCGGGTTGTCCTGGATGCTGACGTGGCGATTGGCGAAATCGTAGGTGAGGTTGCCGACGCGCCCGACATTGACCGCGATCTGGGCCGGGCGGCGCATGACGGCGCGCAGGCGGGCCAGCAACTCCTCGACGGCAAACGGCTTTGGCAGGTAGTCGTCCGCACCCTGGTCGAGGCCGGTTATGCGATCGACGAGCGAACCGCGGGCCGTGAGCACGATGATCGGCGCACCCGGCACCTGCTGGCGGATGAGCGGGATCAGGTCGATGCCGTCGCCGTCCGGCAGGTTGCGATCGAGCAGGAAGGCGGCGTGGACGCGGTTGGGGATGGCCTCCTCGGCGAAGGCGAGGTTGGGCGCATGATCGATGACCATGTCATATTTGAGCAAAGCAGCGCTGAGGGCTGAGGCCATTTCGGCCTCGTCCTCGACAAGCAATAGACGCATAGACGTGACCCCTGAGGTTGGGGCCAGAATAGCGCGCGACGTTACGGCTAGATGACGTCAGTAGACCGACGTGAGGACTTCGATTTCGCGCGGCTGTCCTGGAACGACCTGGAAGGCGCGGTTGTAAACGGTGTCGCCGCGCTTGGCCAAGACGGTGTAGTCGCCTTCCTGCAGAACCGTTGCAGGAAAAGCGCCGATCTCCTGGAAGACGGTCTTGCCGTCAGCCGATTTGACAGTCCAGTCGACGTCCGCAATGGCTTCGCCGCCGGCTTCGGAAACGAGCTTGAGCGAGATCTGGCTGGCGCGGTGATAGAGCGTGGCTTCCGTCAACTGGCCGGGCTCAACCCGCAGGTCGGCGCGCACAATGGCATTCACGTCGCCGAAATAGGAAACGACGTGGTAGGTGCCGGCATTGAGCGTCACCGTGTCGTTCGCGGCCACGTTCTGGGCCACGAGGATGCGGTCGGCATCGCTGGTGCCACCGGAGAAGATGTCGAAATGCTCGAGATTGAGGGGGATCGCCACGTCGCCCGTGATCGCCGAGTTGAGCCGTAGCGCGCCCGCATCGAGCACCATGGTCTTGTCGTTGTTGCCGGGGTTGACCGTGATCGTGTCGCTGGCCTGGGCGCGGCCATAGGCAACGTGGATCACGTACTGGCCCGGCGGCAGCGAGAGCGTGGCCTCGGAATCGTCGGACTTGGCGACCATGGCCAATTGGCCGTTATTGTCGGTCTTGGTCTCGAAGATGCGCCAGACGAGCCCCTCGGGAATGGTATTGCCCTTTTCCGTCACGCGCGCACTGAGGTGCACTGGCTGCGGAGCCTGGGTCACAGCCTTGATGGCATCGGTTGCTGGCGTGTCGGCGGCAACGCCGGGGACTTCGCCCGGCTCGACCATTGCAGAGGGCTCGTTGGCCGGCGCCTCGGGGGCTGGGGCTTCATTCTGCGGCTCGCCGGACGCCTTGGCCTGCGCGGCATCGTGCTCGGCCCTGGGCCGCGGCTCGGGCGCTTCCTGGGATGCAGCGATTTGCGGCGCAAGCAAAGCGGCCAGGAGGCCGATAGCCATCACCCACGATCTACGTACCAAAGATAACCTCTTGCGGTCGCCCCGGCGGCCGAAATCGAACGAGAAAAAAGCTCTAGGCTTTGAATTGGGAAAAGCTGTGTCATAAGGACGGCACACTCGCAAGGACCTAGACCATGACCGCCAAAGCCGACGTGCTCGATTATCTGCTCACCCGCCGTTCCGTGGGGCAGGCTTTCCTCAAGGAGCCGGGGCCCTCGGCAGAAGAGCTGCGTCAAATTCTCACGATCGGCACGCGCGTTCCCGACCATGGCAAGCTGGCGCCCTGGCGGCTGGTCATCATCGAGGGTGACGATCGCATCCGCGCCGGTGAGAAGCTGTCCGAGATCGCCAAGCGCAACAATTCCAATCTCGACGAAGCCGGCCTTGAGATCGAGCGGCGGCAATTCCTGCCAGCACCATTGACGATCGGTGTGCTGTCGGCGCCCAAGCCCAGCCCCAAGATCCCGCATTTCGAACAGCTGATCTCGGCCGGCAACGTCGCCTTCAACCTCGAGCATGCTGCCTTCGCGCTGGGCTATGCCGCCCAATGGATCACGCGCTGGTTCAGCTACGACACCGAGGCGGCCGCCATGCTGGGTGCCAAGGAAGGCGAGCGCTTCGTCGGCTTCATCATGATCGGTACGCCCTCGACCATCATCGAGGATCGACCGCGTCCTGCGCTTGAAGAGGTCGTGAGCCGCTGGCAGGGTTAAGCCGGTATTAACCTCTGTTGAGGTTTCATTAACCCTGTTTCGGGGGTGATGATTCCGTATGGGTGTTCAGCCGATCTCGGTGCCGCAGAGTCTGGCCTACGTTCTTAATTCCGCAGGGAACAAGAACGGGGTGGATTTCAATTATCTGCTGCAGACCGCCATGCGCGAAAGCAGTCTCGATCCGCAGGCCAAGGCGCGCTCGTCTTCGGCCGTTGGGCTGTTCCAGTTCCTCGAAGGCACCTGGCTGCAGGTGATGAAGCAGGAGGGGCCGCGCCTCGGCTACCAGAATTACTCGGACGCGATTACCGAAACTGCCGACGGCGATTTCGTGATTCGTGACCCGAAGCTCAAGGCGGAGGTTCTCAAGCTGCGAGAAGACCCGCAGATTGCCGCCGACCTCGCCGCGGCTTTTACCAAATCCAATGGCGACTATCTCAACCAGCGCTTCGGCCGCATGCCCAGTCCGGGTGAGCTCTATATCGCCCACTTCCTCGGGGCAAAGGGCGCTGAGAAGATGTTTACGGCCGGACTCCAGAACCCCGACCAGATCGCGGCCAAGCTCTTCCCGAAGCAGGCGAGTGCCAATCCCGCGATCTTCTACGCCGACGGCCAGCCGCGCACGATCCGCCAGGTCTACAAGGCCCTGGTGGCGAAGCACGCCATAACGCCCGACACGCCCGCGCCCGCATTTGCCGCGCAGCAGCTGGCTCAGCAACAGGCGCCGCAGCCGGTCATCCCATCCCGGTTCGGTCCGCAGGATATGTCGTTCGTTTCGCTCTTTTCGACGGAAGCGGCCGGTCCGGTTGGTTCGCCTGTCGAACCAACGGAGGCTGCGACGGGCGCGGCCTTCTTCACCCAGCTCTATGGTCAATAGATCGCCAACGAACGTGGTGAACCGTTCCTTAAGCCTTGCGGCCTAATGTTGCCCGGTTAGTTCCGGGGGCATCGGATGGTTGCGTATCACGAGTTCGTCGCGCTCACCCAGTCGGGAAACAGCGAAGATCGGGGTAGGGCCGCTCACATGGCGACCCTGGCTTATCTCGCCCATACCGGCCCCGCTGACGAGCACGCCGCCCTCTACGCCGCCCTGATCGGCTTTCTCGAAGATCCATCCGTCAAGGTACGCGCTGCGCTCGCCTATGGCCTGCTTCACGCTGTCGAAGCACCGCGGCCGATACTCCTGGCGCTGTTGCAGGATGCCGGCGTCATCTCTCGCGCTGTCGCGCAGTATTCGCCGGCACTCATCGACGCCGACCTCATCGGTCTCGCGCGCAACGGTGATCTCACCATGCTGCTGGCGCTCGCGGAGAGGACCAATATCAGCACGCGCATAGCCGAAGCCGTAATCGCGCGCGGAGAGACCGGCGTTACCCTCAAGCTGCTGGCGCGCCGCGACATTACATACGGTGCCGAAACCCTGGTTGTGCTCGCGCAGAGCCATGGCGATGACGCCCGGCTACGTGGCGCCCTTTTGGCTCGTCGCGAACTGCCGCCATCTGCGCGCTTGCATCTGGTGGAAGCCGTCAGTCGCGCACTGCGAGGGACGCGTATCGTCAAGGGCGCTGTTGCTGCGCGACGCCTCGATAGCCTGATGCGCAACGTCACCGACACCGCGCTCAGTGCCATCGGCGAACGTGAGGCCGAACGAGCGGCCCCGCGCTACGCCGCCGAAATGGTCGGCACCGACCGCGTGAATACGCGTTTGCTGCTACATGCAGTCGTCCATGGCCATGTGCTCTTCTTCGCCGATATCGTTGCCGAGTTGAGCGAGATTCCGCGCGAAAAAGTGTTCTCTATTCTCGAAAGCGGCGGCCGTCCGGCGCTCAACGCGCTTTTCACACGCTGCGGCCTTACCGAGTCCGTGCGCAATCTCGTCGCGCGCCTCGTCTTCCATGCCCGCAGCGCCGATCTCGCCGACGATGCCACCGCGCGCCACTTCGTCGTCACCGCGCTGACCGAAGAGCTCATCATCGAGCACGGCGGCCAGATTCCCGCCGAGCTTGAAGAGGCCTTCTCCTATCTGAGCGAGCAAAACGTCATGCTGGCCCGCAGCGCCGCGCGTGGCGTCATGCCGGCCTTTGGCGGCGCGTCGCTGGCCCGCCTGCCGGCTCCTGAACTCGACGAGCCCGAGCGGCTCGCCCTACCGGCGGTCTAGCCATGCAGCATCTACTCGAAGTCCTGAACCGCCTGATCCTGCGAGCACCCGAGCCATTGCCCGAACCCGATCCCGAGCCGACGACGGATTGGCTGCTGCTTTTCGCCCTGACGCTCGATGAGCGTCGCATCGCCGACGTGCGCGAGAAACGCCTGCCGCACTGATCAGTAGCGGAACTGCTCGGTCAGTACGCGTTCTTCCAGGCTATGGCCCGGATCGAACAGCAGCGTCACTTCGTTCGAGCGGTCCTCTCGAACGGTCACTTCGACCACGCTCTTGAACTCGACATTGTCGGCCACTGCGCTCACCGGTCGCTTCTGCGCCTCGCGGGTGCGGAAGGTCACCACGGCGGTATTGGGCAGGATTGCCCCCCGCCAGCGCCGCGGGCGGAAGGGGGAAATCGGCGTCAGCGCCAGAAGCGGCGCGCTGATCGGCAGGATAGGGCCATGCGCCGAAAGGTTGTAGGCCGTGGAACCCGCCGGCGTCGACAGCAGCACGCCATCGCAGATCAACTCATCGAGCCGCACGTGGCCGTCCACATCGATCTCGATCTTCGCCGCCTGGAAACTTGAGCGGAACAGCGACACTTCGTTGAGCGCCAGCGCCGAATGCACCTTGTCGTCCACGTCGCGCACGCTCATGGATAACGGGTAGATCTTGGTCGGCCGCGCCGCTTCCAGCCGCTCGCGCAGGTGATCGTTGCCGAACTCGTTCATCAGGAAGCCGACCGAACCGAAGTTCATGCCGTAGACTGGAATCGAGCGGCTCATCACCGAGTGCAGCGTCTGCAGCATGAGGCCATCGCCCCCGAGTGCCACCACAATCTCCGCGTGCGCCAGCCCGACATCGCCATAGCGATCGCGCAGCGCCGAAGTCGCCTTGTCGGCCTCCGGCGTCCCGCTGGAGACGAATGTCAGCTTGTCGCTACCAAAGCCCGCCACGATCCAGTCTCCCAAGCCTCATGCCGCCTGCCTATCATTTCGGCAGAGCCCATGCCAGCCGGTGTGGCCAAATGTAACGTCGGGGAAAGGGTGGTGCCGGCAGCAGGGTTCGAACCCGCGACCCCCTGATTACAAATCAGGTGCTCTACCAACTGAGCTATACCGGCCCGACGCGCTAAGTACCCATGCGCCGGGGGTTTTGCAACCTCTGATGGCAAAGTCTCCCGAGATGGTGTTGGAGGTGGCGTGCCGCCGGGATTGACGCGGTGGGGCCAACAGTGTGATCTCCAGTACCGGGGAGGGCCAGGCTATGGGGCGCAACCGGTTGAACAATTTGAAATCGCTGGTGAAACTACTCGCGGCGAGCTGGAGCCTGGGCACCTTCGACGCAAGCGCTGCAGAGTGGATCGGCAAGGCCACGCCCGCCGTGAAGGTCGATATCCTGGCGCTCGCCGAGATGATGGCGCTGACCGATGACGAGTTCGGCGAGCTCAACGATCTGATCTTGGAGATCGAAGGCGCGGTCGACGCCATGGCCTACGAGACCGAAGGCCGGCAGAGGCAGTTGAACTGAGCAGGCAAAAGGGGCCGGTCTTGAGATTCTTCATTACGGGAACTGCGGGATTTATCGGTTTCCACCTGGCACGGCGCTTGCTGCAAGGCGGCCATGATGTCTTCGGATTCGACGGGATGACGCCGTACTATGATGTTCGGCTCAAGTTAGCGCGCAACGCGATCCTTGCGGAGTTCCCGGCCTATCAGTTTACTGAAGCGCTGCTTGAGGATCGCTCTACGCTGGACAGCGCGCTCGCTGTTGCGCGCCCTGATATCGTGGTCCATCTCGCGGCCCAGGCCGGGGTGCGGTACAGCCTTGAGCATCCGGAAAGCTATCTCAGTTCCAACTTGGTCGGGACATTCAATCTGCTCGATGCCGCTAAGCAGGTAAGGCCGCGGCATGTGCTCGTTGCGTCGTCCAGCTCGGTCTATGGCGGCAATACCAAGCTGCCGTTCGCCGAGATAGATCGAACGGATTTTCCCGTATCGCTTTATGCTGCGAGCAAGCGCGCAACCGAGGCGATGGCTCATTCGGCAGCGCATCTGGCGAATATGCCGACGACGTGCTTTCGCTTTTTCACGGTCTATGGTCCGTGGGGACGGCCAGACATGGCGCTCTACAAGTTCGTGGATGCGATAGAGGCGGGACGGTCCATCGATATCTACGGCCAGGGGCGGATGCGGCGCGATGCGACCGATGTCGGTGATCTTGTTGAGGCGATCGTGCGTCTGGCAGATGCGGTGCCTGCGAGCGGGCAGTCGGCTGGAGAGTTCGATTCGATTTCGTCGGTTGCGCCCTGGCGAGCGGTCAATATTGCCGGTGGGCGGCAGGTCGAGCTCATGACTCTGGTGGAAACGATCGAGCAGGCCGTGGGGCGAGTGGCCGAGAAGGTCATGTTGCCGATGCAGCCCGGAGACGCGGTCGAAACCTATGCCGACAACCGGCTGCTCCGCGCGCTTACTGGCTACGTGCCATCGCGGCCGATCGCGGAGACAGTCGCCGACTTCGTTGCGTGGTATCGCGACTACCGCGCCTCCACCGCCGGCAGCACTGCGAACTCCGCCTGATCGACCTCGTGCAGGGTCTTCATCGTCAGCCCTCGGAAGATCGGTTCGCTTTCGTCGAGATGCGTGCGGATTTCCGGGGTGCCGTTGACGCGGCAGACGAGGGAGGCGGCGAGGGCGGCTTCGATTTCAGTTTGCATGAAGGGGAAAGCACGGGCGCCGGGACCGACGACTACGATGTGTGCAGGGTCGAAAACGGCCATCAATCGGTTGAGGCCGAAGCCGATGGCGCGGCCGGCGAGGTTGAAGGCGTGGGTTACGGCTCTGTCGCCCTGATAGGCGCGGCTGATGAGGCTTTCGTATTGGGCCGGCGGCACTGTGGCGGCGGGGGCGTGGTGGTCGGGCACGGAATAGGCGGTGCGCAGGACGCCGTAGTCGGCGGCGTAGGCCTCGACGCAGCCGCGCATGCCGCAGCGGCACAGGGCGCCTTCGGGCACGTGGTTCATGTGGCCGAATTCGGTGGCGCCTTCATCGCTCCGGCCGAGGATTTCACCGCGGAAAGTGATGCCCATGGCCACTGTCGAGCCGACGAAGACGGTGGCGACGCTCGCGTCCCGCAGGTCGGGATCGAGCCAGCGTGTGCCCTCGGCGAGCAGGCGTCCGCGCTTGTGCAGCGAGACCGGAATGCTAAACCGCCGCGAAAGCGAGCCGCTGATGTCATGCCCAGCCAGATGCGTGATTGGCGACCATTTGAGGCCCGTACCGTTGCGGTCGAGAATGCCCTGCAGGGAGATTGCAACGCGGCGAAGGTTGGCGGCTTCGACTGGATTGCGCGAGCGCAATTGATCGATGCGGGTGGCCAGGTATTCGGGGGCAGGGGCCTGGCGGAAGGTGTCGGGACCGTTGGCGGATTCGATGCGATCGACAAGGGTGCCGCCGTAGTCGACCAGCGATAGACGGGTGCGGTTCACGTCGACTTCAACGAGGGCGACATAGGCGGCGGCACGGTTGAAGCCCACGTCCACGGCGGGACGGCCGCGCCCCTTGCCCTCGGGGCGTTCGGCCGGCAGATCGCGGAGCAGGTTCTGGGCCACCATGTCCTGCGTTATGGCGGTGATGGTCGCGTGGCTGAGGCCGGTCTGGGCGGCGAGCTGCGTGCGCGGAAGCGGGCCGGTGAGCCGTAGGGCTTCCAGCACGAGGCCGCGGTTCTGCCGCCGCACCGTATCGCTGTCGCTTGCGTGGCGCGCCAACGCCGATCCCTCCCAAACGGGGTATTCGTTCGCCCCGGATAACCACGAATGATTTATTTCGGGTATCGAAATTGATGTTGACTCTGCTCGCAGCGGCGTGGCAATCATTTTTTTGAGCATTGAAAGAAATGCTCTTTCGGCCAGATGCCGTGCCCCATGGAGGAGGGCTCTGGTGCGTTTGGGTTGGCGGCGCACGCCGCCTATGGGAGGACATCATGAAGAAGTTTCTCGCGGTCGCGCTTGGCACGACCGTTCTGATCAGCACGGCCAGCTTCGCCTTCGCCCAGGAATTGGTGGTTGGCGTTTCCTGGTCGAATTTCCAGGAAGAGCGCTGGAAAACCGACGAGGCGGCCATCAAGGCGGCGCTCGATGCGGCCGGCGCCAAGTACATCTCGGCCGACGCCCAGTCGTCGCCGGCCAAGCAGCTTACCGACATCGAAAGCCTGATCTCGCAAGGCGCCAAGGCGCTGATCGTCCTGGCGCAGGACTCCGACGCGGTCGGCCCGGCCATCCAGGCCGCGGTCTCCGAAGGCATTCCGGTGGTCGGCTATGACCGCCTGATCGAAAACCCGCAGGCCTTCTACCTGACCTTCGACAACAAGGAAGTCGGTCGCCTGCAGGCCAAGGCAGTCTATGCCGTGGCGCCCAAGGGCAATTACGTCTTCATCAAGGGCTCGAGCACTGACCCGAATGCCGACTTCCTCTTCGCAGGCCAGCAGGAAGTGCTCAAGGATGCCATCGACAAGGGTGACATCAAGAATGTCGGCGAGGCCTATACCGATGGCTGGCTGCCGGAAAATGCCCAGAAGAACATGGAGCAGTTCCTGACGGCCAATAACAACGAGGTCGACGCTGTCGTCGCTTCCAACGACGGCACGGCCGGTGGCGCCATCGCGGCGCTTGCGGCCCAGGGCCTTGCCGGTTCGGTGCCGGTTTCAGGCCAGGACGGCGACCATGCCGCCCTCAACCGCATCGCGCTCGGCACGCAGACCGTCTCGGTCTGGAAGGACGCGCGCGAACTGGGCAAGAAGGCTGCCGAAATTGCGCTCGAACTCGCCAAGGGCACGGCCCTCGACAAGGTGACCGGCGCCACCAAGTTCAACGGCGGGCCGAAGGGCGTCGAGATGAATGCGGTGTTCCTGGCTCCTGTCGCCATCACCAAGGACAATCTCAACGTCGTCATCGACGCCGGTTGGGTGACCAAGGATGTGGTGTGCCAGGGCGTGGCTGCGGGCAAGGTTGCCGCCTGCAACTGATCTGCCAGATAATAAGCTGACAAGGGCGGTGCCGCGCTGGTTCGCGGCGCCGCTCAATAAGCAGGTCAGCATCTAGGGGAGAGAGATGGTCGATCAGCACGCCTTGCCGGCAAGCCCGCGCGTTCCGAGCGCCGGCATGGGACCAATCCAGAGATTTCTCACTGCAACCGAGCTGGATACCCGGCTCCTGGGCATGATAGGCGCGTTGCTGCTCATCTGGCTCGGCTTCCATTTCCTGTCGGGCGGTGTGTTCCTCACCCCCCGCAACCTCTGGAACCTTTCGGTCCAGACGGCCTCAGTCGCCATCATGGCCACGGGCATGGTGCTGGTCATCGTGACCCGCAATATCGACCTCTCGGTTGGTTCGATCCTCGGTGTGGTCGGCATGCTGATGGGCGTGATGCAGGTGGATTTCCTGCCGCGCTATCTCGGGCTCGGGCATCCAGCGATCTGGATCCTGACGCTCGCCTTTGGTCTCGTCGTAGGCATGGGCATCGGTGCGCTGCAGGGCATCATTATCGCGTATCTGCGCGTACCAGCCTTCATCGTTACGCTGGGCGGTTATCTCATCTGGCGCGGTGCGGCATGGTGGGTCACTTCGGGCCGAACCGTCGCGCCGCTCGACCAGACGTTCCAGCTCATGGGTGGTGGGCCGGCTGGCTCTATCGGCTTCTGGGCGAGCTGGGCGGTGGGAGCGCTGATCTGTATCGGCATCATTGCCGGGCTTTACATAGGTCGCCGACAGCGCCGACGTTTCAATTTCCCGCAGCGACCTATCTGGGCTGAGGTGACGCTGGGCGTTCTCGGTTGTGGTATCGCGCTGGCGGCGGTGGGTGTTGCCAATGCCTATCCCTGGCCGAGCCGGATTGCCGCCAACTACGCGGCGGCGAACAACATCACCGTTCCGGAAGGCGGCCTTTTCATCTCGCACGGCATCGCCATTCCCGTTCTGATCGCACTGGCGGCGGGTATCGTGATGACGTTCATCGCCACGCGGACGCGGTTCGGCCGCTACGTCTTCGCCATGGGTGGCAACCCTGAAGCAGCGGAACTGGCGGGCATCAATACCCGCTGGGTGACGGTCAAGATCTTCATTCTCATGGGAGCGCTTTGCGCCGTCGCCGCGGCAATTTCCTCGGCGCGCCTCAATGCCGCGACCAATGCGCTGGGCACGTTCGACGAACTCTACGTCATCGCCGCGGCCGTTATCGGCGGCACATCGCTGGCGGGCGGCGTGGGTACGATCGTCGGAGCCATGATCGGCGCGCTGGTCATGCAGTCGCTGCAATCGGGCATGGTGCTGATGGGGATCGACAGCCCGCTGCAATCGATCGTGGTGGGTATCGTCCTCGTTCTCGCGGTGTGGCTGGACACGCTCTACCGCCGCAAGTCCAACTAGGGGTATCGGTTATGCTGGACAAGAAAACGCCGCTCGTCCAACTGGAGAACATCTCGATCTCCTTTGGCGGCCTGCATGCGGTGGATGGTGCGTCGATCGAGCTCTATCCGGGCGAGGTGGTCGGGCTGCTGGGTCACAACGGCGCCGGCAAGTCGACACTGATCAAGATCCTCTCGGGTGCCTACAAGCGCGACAGTGGCATTATCCGCATCGATGGCCAGGAAGCCACGATCAACAACCCGCGCGATGCCAAGGCCTATGGCATCGAGACGATCTACCAGACCCTTGCCGTGGCCGACAACGTCGATGCGGCGGCAAATCTCTTTCTCGGCCGCGAGCTCACCACGTCGGTCGGCACGCTCGATGATGTGGCAATGGAGGCCAAGGCGCGTGAGGTGATGGGGCGACTCAACCCCAATTTCCGCCGCTTCAAGGAGCCGGTGAAGGCGCTCTCGGGTGGGCAGCGGCAATCGGTGGCGATTGCCCGCGCCATCCTCTTCAACGCTCGTATCCTCATCATGGACGAGCCGACCGCCGCCCTTGGGCCGCAGGAAACGGCGCAGGTGGGCGACCTCATCAAGCAGCTCAAGTCCGAGGGGATTGGCATCTTCCTCATCAGCCACGACATCCATGACGTGTTCGACCTCGCGGACCGCCTTTGCGTGATGAAGAACGGCAAGGTCGTCGGCACCGCCAATACGGCCGACGTCACCAAGGATGAAGTGCTGGGCATGATCATCATGGGCAAGGTGCCGGCCGGCGCTATTCCCGGGCCGGGGGCATTGCGGGGATAGGGCGGAGGCAGTTTCGCAAGGTGCAGTAAGCCGCTATCGTATCCGCGAGGAGACGACGGCATGAATGAGGTTGCGAAGAAAAGCCACGGTCGCCATCACGGGTTCTATGCCGGTGCGGCGACGGGCGTGGTCGTGTTCCTGGCGTCGCTCTATCCTTTCGCCGAACAGGCGCTGACGCTGGGGACGATCGCGTTCTTCGTCGTCTACCTGGCGTTCAGCAGCTGGCACCTGCGCAAGCTTACGTCGCATTTCCTCAGGACTCACGCGGCTGAAAGCGATGCGCCGGTCGCGGCGATCTTCGGGGTCACCATCATCGTGGTGGCGGTGTCGGTCTATTCGTTGTTCATGGCCATCAACATGCACGGCCAGGCCAATGGCCTGCATCTCGCCGTCGCCGTGGTTGCGGTGGTGCTCGGCTGGTTCACCGTCCACGCAATGGCTGCGCACCACTATGCCTATGAGTATTACGATGTGCCGGACATCGACGCCGATACGAAGCCCAAGGGCAGCGTGGTCGGCGGGCTGGATTTCCCCAGCGGACCTGAGCCGGACGGCATCAGCTTCTTTTATTTTTCATACGTTATCGGCATGACGGCACAGGTCGCCGACGTTTCGATCACGTCGGTTCATATGCAAAGGCTGGTGGTGGTGCACGGCATTTTCTCGTTCTTCTTCAACACCGTGATCATCGCGGCGACCGTAAACCTTGCTGTCAGCCTGGGCGGCTAGATGAGCGCTCCGACGATCTATGTGGACGCCGATGCCTGTCCGGTCAAAGACGAGATCCTGCGGGTAGGAGAGCGCTACGGTCTCGCGATCGTGCTGGTGTCGAACGGCGGCATCCGGCCGTCGCGCGACCCGATGGTTCGTGTCGTCACCGTGCCGCAGGGCGCGGATGCGGCCGATGACTGGATCGTCGAGCATTGCCAGCCCAATGATGTCGTCGTCACGGCCGACGTCCCCCTGGCGAGCCGGTCGGTGAGTGTCGGGGCACATGTGCTGGGTCCAACGGGACGAGAGTACACGCCCCAGTCGATGGGCATGGCGCTGGCGATGCGCGACCTCAAGCAGCACCTGCGCGAGACGGGGGAGATCAAGGGCTACAACCCGAGCTTTTCCGGCAAGGATCGATCGGCGTTTCTCGTCGCGCTCGACCGCGTGGTGCAGCGCGCTATCCGCACCAAACAAGGTTAAGCGCATTTCCGCCCAGCAGGTGGAAAAACGCAGGTGATACAAGGGCACAGGCAGGTCGAGCATGGTTTGTTAACCATGCTGGGTAACACTTTAGGCAGTTCTTCTGCCTTGGGTGCTCGTCGTGTCGTTCCGTCGCCTTGCTGTTCTGGTTCCTTTGGTTGCCCTGCTGATGGCAGGCTGCGCCAGGCCGCCTCAGGAGGCCGAGATCACGGCGAAGCCGCGGCTTCCGGCGGTGGCCGATAGCTACCTGCCGATGCCGGAAGTGACCCCAAGGCACGTGCCCAAGGGTGTGCTGGCCGGCCGCAAGCTGGTGGTGTCGTCTGCCGCCGAAATCCAGTTGCAGCCGGGCGAGGTCATTCTCTCGTTCGACGATGGTCCGCGCAAAGGCAGCACGGATTCGATCCTGGCGACGCTCGACGATTTCAACGTCAAGGCTACGTTTCTGATGGTCGGCAAGATGGCCGATGCCTATCCGCAGACGGCGCGCAACGTTGCCGCCCATGGCCATGCCATCGGCACCCATACCTACGACCATCTCAACCTGGCCAATGCCGACCAGACAGTTGCGATGGACGACGTCTATCGCGGCGAGGCGGCGGTGGCACGTGCCCTCAAGGGCTCAGGCCAAACGCTGACGCCGTTCTTCCGTTTCCCCTATCTGGCGCAGACCGGCTTGCTGCGCGCGAGTCTCAGCGAGCAGAGCCTCATCGTGCTCGATGTGCAGGTGGATTCGCAGGATTACCTGAAGTCCGCGCCGCAGCAGACCATCGACCGCACCCTGGCGCGGCTGGACAAGCGGGGCAGGGGCATCATCCTCTTCCACGACATCCATCCGCTGACCGCGGCCTTGCTGCCGGATTTCCTGCAGGCGCTGGCCGATCGCGGCTACAAGGTCGTGCAGCTCGTCTCGCGTGATCCGAGCCCGTTCGGCGAAGACCTGGTGACTGCCAGCAAGAACTAGCTGTTGCGGCCCGCCGTTGCGGCGAAGAGCGCGATGGCCGCGGCGTTCGAAACGTTGAGCGACTTGATCGGGCCCGGCATGTCGAGGCGAACCATCTCGTCGCAGAGGCCGCGGGTCTTTTCGCGCAAGCCCTTGCCTTCCGAGCCCATGACGACGGCCATCGGCCGGTTGTCCGTGCGCGGGCGCAGCGGCTCGGTGGCCTCGGAATCGAAACCCAGCACCAGCAGGCCGCGCTCCTTGAGCTTTTCGAGTGCGTCGCCGAGGTTGCGGACCTCGATCAGAGGCACGAGATCAAGCGCGCCCGAAGCGGACTTGGCCATGACACCGGTTTCGCGCGGCGCGTAACGGGCGGTGGTGATGACCGCATCGGCGCCGAAGGCACAGGCGGTGCGCAGGATAGCGCCGACGTTGTGCGGGTCGGTCACCTGGTCGAGAACCACGACCAGGTTGAGCGGGGAGATGTCTTCGAGGCCGAATCGAGAAACCGGATCGACTTCGAGCGCTACACCCTGATGCACGGCTTCGCCGCCGAGCAGGCGATCGAGTTCCTTGGGCGTGGTTTCCTTGATGGGCACCTTGCCGATCGGGCCGGTTTCCTTGAGGCGCATGAGCGCGTTGGGGGTGACCAGAAGCTCCCGTTTGCTGCGGCGCGGATTGTCGAGCGCGGCGCGCACGGTATGCAGGCCGTAGAGATATACGGGCCCGTCATTGGGGTCGTGGCGCGGCTTGGGCGGGAACTTGTTGATGCTCATGCCTGCTGCCCTATCGCCTTTGGCTCGCCGCAGCAAGGGCGCCGAAAGCGACGGTACCCTGTGGATTGGTAGAAAAGGCAAAATGGGTGTTGACAGGCGCGGACCCGATCACCATAAACCGCCCCGTGGTTCGCAACGGTCCGCCGAACGAACCATTCCCGCGTTCATAGCGCGCCTGTCGGCTGTGGAGGGGTGGGAGAGTGGTTAAATCCATCAGACTGTAAATCTGACCGCTTAGCGTACACTGGTTCGAATCCAGTCCCCTCCACCATCCGGCTCTCCGGTCCCCCCGAAAATTCAGAGATTTGCGATGCTGCGTTGATGCGCGGCATTCGGTGCTGGTTAGCCAAAATGCGCAATGGTTCTGAAGGCGACGAGCGCGAGTTTCGGTGCCCGGTTGGCGCAGCGGTGGCCAGCCTCAAGACCAGCGGCCGCGGAAACCGCGATCAGAGGCGAGCGCAAGGTGGGTGAGGATGCCCACGAGTGCAGACCAGGCCGGCGGCGATAGGGCCGAATGCGGCGGACGAGGCGATTGCCGCGGTGAGGCGCAGCACAAAACGCCGGAAATCCGGGACGAAGAACCAGCCACTATGTCCCCCAAGACACTGGTTGGGTCGACTGTGCTGCAGCTCGGTGCGAGCCGCCTTTCAAAAACGACTAAGCGCGGCCGTCAAATGGCGGTCGCGCTCTTGAACTTCTCAATGCACCCGCTGGCGGGTGCTGTTCGCCAATGCGCGTTAGTTGGCATCGGCGAGGTTGGTCGCGGGGGTCAGCGTGTCGGGCTTGAACAGCTCGGACTTGACCGTGCCATCGGCCTGCTTGACGAAGGCGCGAATGAAGCTGCCCCAACGCTCTACGTCCTGGGCGTTCACGCCACGTTGCTGAAGGCTCGCGATCACATGTTCCTTGTTGAAGGAATCCACAGTCACGCTGGTCGGCGTCGTCATCGCCAGGGCGGGAGCGGCGAAGAGGGTGATTGCGGAGAGGGCAATAGCAGTGCGCTTGAACATTTTCTTGGTTCCTTTCTGAGTAGAACAACCAAGAGATATGTCATTGGTTTCGTCGTTCAATGATTTCTTGCATTAATTAATGTTCATGTTGGCAATGTTGTAGTATGTTAGATTAATTACTTAAACTATACTTGCTTTCCGGCCGGAAACCCAGTTTCAACCCGGTAACCCGGTTACATCGGACGCCGCCCGCGAAAGGGTGCCAGAAGGCTGGGGGCGGCGGAGAATGAACCTTGCGCGATGCCGTGCTTAGCCAGTATACGGCTCTCATCATCCGGCGCGGGTGTAGCTCAATGGTAGAGCAGCAGCCTTCCAAGCTGAATACGAGGGTTCGATTCCCTTCACCCGCTCCAATCTCCCCCCACCTTGTTGTCCGGCACCCCCGAGAGTGCAATCATACCCGCGCGATGGAGCGAGGGGATAAACGGCTTTGGGCAAGCTCACTTTCGGGATGATGTGTTCGCTCGATGGCTATATCAGCGACGCCAACGGCAAGTTCGACTGGGGTCAGATCGACGAGGACGTGCACGCCTTCGCCAATGCGGAGCAGGCCAGGGAGAGCACGACGATCTATGGCCGGCGCATGTTCGAAACCATGGCGGCGTGGGACACCCTGGCTGAAGACCCGGATGTCAGCCAGGTGGAGCGCGATTTCGCGGCGCTCTGGCGCAAGACCGACAAGATCGTGGTTTCCCGCTCGCTTGCCCAAGTGACGACGACGCGTACGCGGCTGGTGCGGGAATTGACCGCCGGCGATATCGAGGCGCTCAAGGCGTCATCGCGGGGCGATATCAGCGTTTCGGGGCCGACGCTGGCGGCAAGCTATATGCGGCAGGGCTTCGTCGACGAGGTCTCGCTCTATTATGTACCGGTCGTCGTCGGGAGCGGGAGGCCGGCATTCCCGGATGTCGGGAGCCTGCTCAAGTTGGAGCGCATCGAGGTCAGGCCGTTCAACAACGGGGTGACCTTCATGCGGTTCGCAGTAAAGAAATAGCCCCGGCGCTGGCACCGGGGCTTTCGTTCAGCGGCCGAAGGCGCCGGGACCGCGCAGGCGCGGGTGGCGGTTGACGTCCTTGTAGAGCAGATAGCGGAAGCGGCCCGGGCCGCCCGCATAGCAGGCCTGGGGGCAATAGGCGCGCAGCCACATAAAGTCGCCGGCCTCGACCTCCACCCAATCCTTGTTGAGCTTGTAGACGGCCTTGCCCTCGAGCACGTAGAGGCCGTGCTCCATGATGTGCGTTTCCTCAAAGGGAATGAGGCCGCCCGGCTGGAAGGTGACGATGTTGACGTGCATGTCATGCCGCATGTCGTTGGGGTCGACGAAGCGGGTGGTGGCCCAGGCATTGTCGGTGTCGGGCATGGCGATGGGCGCGACGGCCTGATCGCTGCTGACGAAGGCTTCGGGGGCAGGGATGCCGGGGGCGGGCTCGTAAAGCTTGCGGACCCAATGGAAGCGGCCGGGCTCGCTGCCGCGATTGTGGAGCGTCCAGGCCTGGCCGGCGGGCAAATAGGCATAGCCGCCGGTTTCAAGCTTGTGCTCGGTGCCGGCGAGGGTGAGGACGAGCTGGCCGCCGGTGACGAAGATCACGCCTTCCGCGCCGCTTTCAGGCTCAGGTGCGTCCGAGCCGCCGCCGGGGCCGACTTCCATGACGTATTGGCTGAAGGTTTCTGAAAAACCAGTGAGGGGGCGCGCGATGATCCAGCACTTGGTGTTGGCCCAGTTAGGCAGCAGGCTGGTGACGATATCGGAGAAGACGCCCTTCGGGATCACCGCATAGGCTTCGGTGAAAACGGCGCGACCGGTATGGAGGGTCTTCTGGTCGGGCAGGCCGCCGGGGGGCGTGTAGTAGCTGTTCATGGGTCATCCTCGAGGCGCGACGCGCAGGCACCCAAGTGTCTAGCGTGGATTCACTCCGTTGAGAATGTGGATACGCAATCGCCTGCGATCAGCGCGTGCCGAGGAAGAGGGCGTAGGCCGGGTTGTTCGTCTCGTCCCAGTGCGCGTAGCCAAGATCCTGGAGGAAGGCGTCGAACGCCGCGCGCTCGTCGGGCGGCACCTGGATGCCGGCGAGGACGCGGCCGAAGTCGGAGCCATGGTTCCGGTAGTGGAACAGCGAGATGTTCCAGTCCGAGCGCAGGCCTTCGAGGAAACGGAGCAGGGCGCCGGGGCGCTCGGGGAATTCGAAGCGGTAAAGCATTTCCTCGGCGAGGCCGCCGACGCGTCCGCCGACCATGTAGCGGACATGGAGCTTGGCCAGTTCGTTGTCGGTCATGTCGACGACGGCATGGCCGCCGGCGCGCAGGAGATCGATGATCTCGCGCTTTTCCGCTTCGCCGCGAGTGAGGCGGACGCCCACGAAGATCTGGGCGCTGGCGCCGGGCGCGATGCGGTAGTTGAACTCGGTGATGGTGCGGCCGCCGAGGAGCCTGATGAAGGCGCGGTAGGCGCCGGGCTGCTCGGGGATGGTGACGCCCAGCAGGGCTTCGGAGTGCTCGCCGATCTCGGCACGCTCGGCCACGTGGCGCAGCCGGTCGAAATTCATGTTGGCGCCCGAGGCGATGGCCATGACGGCGCCGGGTAGGTCGAGGGTTTCGACATGCCGGCGGAGGCCGGCAAGCGACACGGCTCCGGCCGGTTCGGCGATGGAGCGGGTGTGGTCGAAGATGTCCTTGATGGCGGCGCAGATCTCGTCGGTGCTGACCGTCACGACCTCATCGAGCAGCTCGCGGCAGAGGCGGAAGGTTTCGTCGCCTGCCTGCCGCACGGCGACGCCGTCGGCGAAGATGCCCACTTCATTGAGCGGCACGGGGCGGCCTGCGTCGAGGGCGGCCTTCATCGAAGCCGCGTCCTCAGGTTCGACGCCGATGAGGCGGATATCGGGGCGCAGGAAGCGGACATAGGCGGCGACGCCTGCCGCAAGGCCGCCGCCTCCGATGGGGAGGTAGATGGCGGCGATGGGGCCGGAATGCTGGCGCAGGAGTTCGATGCCGATCGTGCCCTGGCCGGCGATGACCTCGGGGTCGTCATAGGGATGGACGAAGACCAGGTTTTCCCTGTCGCACAGCGCCATGGCGTGGAGCCGGGCGTCGTCGAACGCGTCGCCATGGATCACCACCTCGCCGCCCAGGCGCTTGACGGCCTCGACCTTGATCGAGGGCGTGGTGGTCGGCATGACGATAACGGCACGCACGCCCATGCGACGGGCGGAATAGGCGACGCCCTGTGCGTGGTTGCCGGCCGAGGCGCAGATGACGCCGCGCTGCTTTTCGGCATCGGTCAGGCGCGCGAGCTTGTTGTAGGCGCCGCGGAGCTTGAAGGAAAAGACCGGCTGCAGGTCCTCGCGCTTGAGCAGAACCTCGCGGCCAAGCCGCTCGGAAAGCGGGCCCATGCGGTCGAGCGGGGTCTCGATGGCGGCCTCATAGACGGCCGAGTTGAGGATGCGGCGGACATAGTCTTGCATGGGCGTATTCCAGGTAACCACCCAAAGCCATGTCCCCTTGACCGCCAGCGGTCAATACTGATGGCATGGCTGCGGCTTTTCGCCGTCAGGGACCGGAAAGCAAAACGGGCGAGCGCGGAGGACCGCGCACGCCCGCTCGCAAGCGTGGCAGAAGCCTACTTGGCCAGCGTTACGTCGAAAGCCCTGGCGATGTCATCGAGCAGCAGATTGGCTGCGATGTAGCCGCCGGCGGTATTCCAGATGGCATCGTCGACGGCATAGGCCTTGCCGGCCTTGACGACATTGAGGTTCTGCCAGAGCGGCTCGGACAGCCATTCGGAGGCCTGCTTGTCGGCAGCGCCGTCGCCGGTCTCGTAGACGAAGTAGAACAGGCGATCGCCTTCCATTTCCGGAATGCGTTCCTTGGTCACGTCATCGGCGAATTCGGCCTTGTCCTGGATGGCGGGACGCTTGAAGCCGATTTCATTGAGGATCAGGCCAGGGAAGGTGTCGTTGTAATAGATGCGGGTGAGGCCGGACATGAAGCGGACGAGCGAGATCTCCTCGTTCTTCTTGTCGCCGAGCGCATCGCTCAGGGCCTTTTCGCGGGCTGAGAAGGCTTCGAGTGCGGCCTTGCCCTCGGCGCCCTTGCCGGCGGCGGCGGTGTAGAGCTCCATGTTGATCTTCCAGTCGCCGCGCAGGCGTTCGGCCATCACGGTCGGGGCGATGGCGGAGAGCTGGTCGTAGATCTTTTCCTGGCGGGTCTTGTTGCCGATGATGAGATCGGGCTCGAGCGCGGCGATGGCTTCGAGGTTGACGGCGGATTCTTCGCCGACCGGGGTCACGTCCTTCATCGCTTCGGCGATGTGCTTGTACCACGGGTCGCCGAGCCAGGAGCGGACGGCACCGACCGGGGTGATGCCGACGGCGAGCAGTGCCTCGGTGCCTTCATTGGTCAGCACGACGACGCGCTGCGGATTGTCGGGAACGTCGGTGACGCCCATGGCGTGCTTGATTTCGACGGCGGCGGCGCCACCCAGGGTGGCAAGGCTTACGCCCAGGACCGCGGTGGCGGCGAGGAAGGTTCTGCGAAGCATCGGTTTATCCGTTCACGTTGCGATGTTGCGGGCTCGGAGTCAGAGCTTGACCCCGTAGTTCTCGGCGAGCTGATCGAGCATGATCTCGGCGCAGTAGATGCCGCCGCCGGTATTCCAGAAGAGTTCGGAGACGCGGAAGGCCTTGCCTGCCTTGACAGCATCGAGGCTCAGCCAGAGCGGGTCCTCGATCCATTCGGAGAGGTTGACCCGGGCTTCGTCGTTGTCGTCGTCCGCGGAGAAATAATAGATGCGGTCACCGGCCATCTCGGGGATGCGTTCCTTGGTGACCTGGTCGGCGAATTCCATCTTGTCCTGCGCCGGTGGGCGTTTGAAGCCGATCTGGTCGAGGATCACGCCGGCAAAGGTGTTGCGGTAGTAGATGCGGGTGCGACCGGGCGAGAAGCGGATGAGCGAGATCCGGTCGTTGACCTGGTCGCCAAGGGCGTCGCGGAGCCGGTTGGTCTTGTCGGCGAAGGCGGCGAGGTCGGCCTTGCCCTTGTCGGAGAGGCCGAGGGTATCGGCGTAGAACTGGTAATTGTCCTGCCATTCCCCGCCGATGGTTTCGGTGAAGACGGTGGGGGCGATGGCCGAGAGCTGATCGTAGATCTTCTCCTGGCGGACCTTGGTGCCGAGGATCAGGTCGGGTTCGAGCGCTGCAATAAGTTCGAGGTTGATCGCCGATTCCGTGCCGAGCGCCGTGGTTTCGGTCAGTTGCGCCTTGAGATGATCGTACCAGGGATTGCCGTCCCAGGATTGCGCGGCGCCAACAGGCACAACCCCCAGGTGCAGCAGGGCCTCGGTGCCTTCGTTGGTGAGGATGACCACGCGTTCGGGAGCGTCCGGCACCTCGGTAACGCCCATGGCATGGGTGACTTCGCGCGCTTCGGCCAGGTTTCCGGCCGCTGCGAAGAGCGTCAGTGCCAGGACCACGCGGGCAAAACTTTTGCCGATCATCTGCACTCCAAACTTGACATCGAGGGTCAGAAAATGATTGTGGCAAAAAGTCAGATGTTTACTTGACTGTCAATATCAACAAAGAGCTTCCGCGCTGTCTGCCATCGCCTCAATCGCAGCCCCCCGTGCCACGAGGCGGCTACCCTATCCGCTGCTCTATTCCGGGCTTTGCGTGCTGCTGGTCGTGGCCGCCTATGCGAGCCTGACTCTGGGCTACAAGCTCTATTCGCCGGCCGATATCTGGGGCCTGCTGACCGGGGCCACCGGCGAGGCGCAGATCGTGCTGATGCAGTATCGCGTGCCGCGCGTGGTAATCGCCCCGATCGTGGGCGCGGCGCTGGGGATTGCCGGCGTCGTGGTACAGACGCTTTCGCGCAATCGCATCGCTTCGCCTGACACGCTGGGGCTCAATGCCGGGGCGTCGTTTGCCGTGGTGGTGGCGAGCGCCGGGTTTGGCGTCTCGTCGATGCTCGGGCTTTCGGCCGCGGCGGCGACCGGGGCGCTGCTGACGGCGTTACTGGTTTTCGCCATTGCGGCGGGGGCGGGCGGGTTGTCACCGATCCGGATCGTGCTGATCGGCGTCACCATTGCCGGGCTGTTTTCGGCGCTGGTCGAGGTGGTGCTGACGGTGCGCGAAACGATGCTCGACCAGTTGCTGTTCTGGCTGGCTGGCGCCGTGGTCGACCGGCCGCTGACGCTGGTGGCGACGGGCGGGCCGATCGTGGCTATCGGCGCGCTGCTCGCGGTGCTGCTGGCGCCATCGCTCGATATTCTCCAGACGGACGAGCAGACGGCGCGCGGGCTTGGCGTGCCGGTGGCGCTGGTTCGGGTCGGGTGCTTTGCGGCCATCGCGCTACTGACCGGTGCCTCGGTGGCGATGGCGGGGCCGGTGGGGTTCGTGGGTCTGGTCGTGCCGCATGCGGCACGGTCTATGGTGGGGCTCAAGCATATGCATCAATTGCTGGCGGCGGCCCTCTTCGGGGCGCTCTACCTGACGGTGGCGGATGTCGTGGCGCGGTTCGTGATCTATCCGCTGGAGGCGCCGGTGGGGGCGATCACGGCGGTGGTCGGCGGTTGCGTGCTGGTGGTGCTGCTGCGGAGGCGCGCGGCATGAGCCAGGCTATTCTTGCCGCCAATCGGCGGGCCTATTTTTTCGTCGGGCTGTTCCTGGTGCTGGCGTTGCTCATGGCGCTGGCCGGGGTGGCCTTCGGCAGTTCGTGGGTCAGCTTCGACCGTATCCTCGGGGTGATCTTCGGGGGCGGGGCCAAGACCGAGCGGCTGATCGTGCTGCAATTGCGGCTGCCGCGCGTGGTGATTGCGATCCTTGCTGGCGGGGCGATGGCCGTAGCCGGCTACCTGCTGCAGAAGGTGACGCGCAACAACCTGGCTTCGCCGGGCGTGCTCGGCGTGATCGATGGGTCGGCGCTGGGCGTCGTCATCTTTCTGGCGCTGCTGTCGGACGAGAGCAATTCGCTGGTGACCTCGATCGCATGGCAGCCGGTGGCGGCGCTGCTCGGGGCGCTGGCGGCGATCTCGGCGGTGTTCATCCTCTCGGGGCGGCAGGCGTCGTCGGCGATCCGACTGCTGCTCTTCGGCATTGCCATTGCGGCGGTGGCCAAGGCCGGCGTCATGATCCTGATGCTGGTCGGGCCAATCTACCGGACGACGCAGGCGGCGCGCTGGATTGCGGGGGCGGTCAACGAGATCAACTGGGGCGAGATCCAGGTTACGGCGCTCGGCCTGCTGCCGGTGCTGATCGTGACGCTGCTGGTTGCGCGCAAGCTTCCGCCCACCGACCTCGACGAGGTTTCGGCGCGCAGCCTCGGGCTCAACCTGCCGGTCTTCCGGGTCGCCATCTTTGCGCTGGCAGCGTTGCTGACGGCGCTGGCGGTGGCGTTCGTGGGTGGCGTCGGGTTCATCGGGCTTATGGCGCCGCATATGGCGCGGCTGATCGTCGGGCGGCCGGTCATTCCGGGGCTGATCGTGAGCTTCCTGCTTGGAGCGATCATGCTGGTGGGCGCCGATTTCATCGTGCGCGTCCTCTTCGCGCCGACCGAGGTGCCGGCCGGCACGGTGACGGCGGTGATCGGGACGCCCTATTTCCTCTACCTTCTCATGCGCAAGGACCGGACCAATGGTTGATCGCGTTTCGGTCGATAACCTCACGGTCGCCTACGGCTCGCATTCGGCTGTGAACGGCGTCACCCTCAGCGTGCCCAAGGGCAAGGTCACGGTGCTGGCCGGGCCCAATGGTTGCGGAAAGTCGACGCTGCTGCGCGCCGTGCGACGGCTGCATGCGGCGCAATCCGGCAAGGTGCTGCTGGGCGACGTGGATATTTCCCGGCTCAAGGAAAAGGAACTGGCGCGCGAGATCGGGCTCCTGGCGCAGAGTCCCTCGGCGCCGGAAGACATGCGGGTCGAGGAACTGGTGCGGCTGGGGCGCTATCCGCATCAATCGATGATGCAGCCGTGGAGCCCGGAAGACGGCGACGCGGTGGAGAACGCGATGTTCGGCACGGGCGTCGCGCAGTTGCGCGACCGGCGGCTGGGTTCGCTTTCGGGCGGGCAGTTGCAGCGCGTGTGGATCGCGATGGTGCTGGCGCAGGAGACGGACGTGATCTGCCTCGACGAGCCGGTGAACCATCTCGACATGGCCCACCAGATCGACTGCCTCGACCTCGTCAGCCGCCTCAACCGCGAGCGGGGGCGGACGGTGGTGCTGGTGTTGCACGACCTCAACCTGGCGGCGCGCTATGCGGACCGGCTGGTTTTCCTCAAGGAAGGCAAGGTGGTGAGGGCGGGCGACCCGGCGGAGCTGATGGAAGAGAAACTCATCGGCGAAGTGTTCGGCATCCAGTGCCGCGTGATCGAGGACCCGGTGCATAACCGGCCGATGTGCATTCCGATGCGCAATACCTCGCCGCGCTTTGCCGTGGAGGCCTGAGGCGACGATGGCGGCGCGGACGTTCTGCACGGACCTGGCGCTCGAGCGGGGCGAACCGCATGAGGGAACCGCGCTCGACCTGCGCCGCGTGCTGCTGCTGGCGGTGCCGCATGGGCAATGGCGGCTGCGGCGCACGGCGGTGGGGCTGTCTCCGCTGCTGGAGGAAGCGCAGGCCTATGCCTATTCCAAGAGCGCCTATGCGCTCTTCATGGACAAGGTCGAGGGTCGGGGCGACGTACCGCAATTGATGGCCTTCCCGGAGAACCAGGTGCTCGACGGGGTGGACGAGGAAACCATCGCTGCGGCCATGCGGCGTTGGGCGGATGGCGGCGAGATAGGCGGCAGGGTCGAGGAGCGGACGACGATCCTCGTCTGCACCGACAGCCGGCGCGATGCCTGTTGCGCGCGTTATGGCTACGCGACCTACAAGGCGCTGGTGGCGCAGGCCGACCCGGACAAGTTCAACATCCTGCAGTGCAACCACCTTGGTGGATGCCGGTTCGCCACCTCGCTCTGCGTGCAGCCGAATGCGGCGCGCTATGGGCGGCTGCGGCCCGAGCAGGTGCCGGAATTCCTGGAGGCGATCGGGCGGGGCGAGACCTACCTGCCGCTCTCGATGGGACGGATCGGGCTCGAGGAGCCGCAGCAGGTGGCTGAGCTGGCGGCACGGCGCTTTGCGGTGACGGCCGGAGGGAATGACGGAGCGACAGCGCTGTCGCTGCAGACGGCGAGCGCGGACGAGATGGTGTTCCTGGCCGAGGTCGATGGGATCGCAGTGGATGTGACCGTGGCGCGGCGGAGCTTCGAGCGGCACGGGAACTGCGAAGCGGTGGGGAACGAGCCGGCCAATATCGTCTCCCGCTGGGTCGAACAATCGGTCAGCCGGCACGTGGCGGGCTGACGGATATTGCCAGCATCGCAAGGGCGTGGCACTTCTTCGCCGCCCTCCGACGGTGACCCTCCATGCCTGAACTGCCCAACCTGCTTGCCTTCGCCCTCGTTTCGCTGGGGCTCGTGCTGACGCCCGGGCCGAACATGGTCTATGTCGTCTCGCGCTCGATCTCGCAGGGGCGGATGGCGGGGCTGATCTCATTGGGCGGGGTGGCGCTGGGGTTCGTGTTCTACATGCTGTGCGCGGCGTTCGGCATCACGGCCATCATCATGGCGGTGCCCTTCGCCTATGATGCGCTGCGGTTCGGGGGAGCGGTCTATCTGCTCTATCTGGCCTGGCAGGCGCTCAAGCCCGGCGGGCACTCGCCGTTCCAGGTTCGGGAACTCCCCAAGGACAGCCCGCGCAAGCTTTTCCTGATGGGGTTCCTGACGAACCTGCTCAATCCCAAGATCGCGATGATGTACCTGTCGCTGCTGCCGCAGTTCATCAGCGCCGAGAAGGGGCAGGTGCTCATGCAATCGCTGGTGCTGGGCTTCACACAGACGGTGATCAGCGTGAGCGTCAACGCCATGATCGCGCTGGGGGCGGGGAGCATCGCGGTCTTCCTGACGCGGCGTCCGTTCTGGATGGCGGCGCAGCGCTGGTTCATGGGAACGGTGCTGGCCGGGCTGGCCGTTCGGCTCGCCACGGAGGCGCAGCGTTAGGGGTGTGTAAATCGCGATGGGACCGCCAAACCCCTTGCGCGAGTCCGGCTTTCCCAGTAGAGGGTTCGTCGCCTGAAGGGGTATAGCTCAGTTGGTAGAGCATCGGTCTCCAAAACCGAGGGTCGTGGGTTCGAGTCCCTCTGCCCCTGCCAGGCACTAAAGGTCGCTCGACGACCGTGAATTTCCAGACATCGCTGTGAGGATCGAGCGGCGCGGATAGGTCCGCGCGCATGCTGATTCTCGGGAAGTGCGTCCTTTGCCGGGGCGGCGGTTTTTCGCTGCGTGAGGTGTTTTCGCGAAAAATGCGGCTCTTTTGGTAGAGCTTTCGAGATTAACTCATTGAAATAATTACGCTGTTACTCCGCCATGCCGCTTCGAATCGTTAAATTTTGACTCAATTTCGGGCAATGTTTGGCGATCCTGCACGGGTTTTCGGCAGCTTTGAGCGCAATTTCGCGGAAGTGTTTTCCCCTTTTTGACGGCGCCGCATTTCGCGGGATGCTGAGTGCGGCGCTGTCAGGTTAGCGCGGGTTTTCGCGCAGGGGATAAATCAGGGCGCGGGGCCGACCTTGTTGCCGACGCCCGACATCTGGACCTTGGGCTGCTTGATGCCCTTGGCGATGGTCCACTCGACCGATTGGTCCGAGCCAGCGACTTCCAGGGTCGAGGCGGAAACCAGGTTGAGCTTGACCTTGTGGCCGGTGCCGCTGACGTCGATGGCGCCGGCAGCATCCTTGCCGTCGATGGTGACCGTGACGGTGCTGTCGGCAGTATCCACGATCAGCTTGGCGACGTCGCCACCGGTGGTGATGTGATTCATGCCCGAGACGGTGAGGGAGGCGGCGTGCTCGAAGGTCACGACGTGCTTGCTGCCGTAGACGAGGACGTTGCCGCAATTGCCGGTGAGGTCGATCTGGTTATCGGCGCCGTAGATGCCGACGTCTTCGCCGTCGCAGGCAATCGCCCGCTGAAGGTCCGCGCCTTCCACCGTCAGTTCTTCGGCCGTAGCGGCAAGGGGCGAGAGCGCCGCGAGGGCGATGAGGACGGCAAGACGGTTCATGCGATTCTCCAGATAGTTGGCAGGTCGCACGACCATTTTGCTCAACAATGACAATAGTGTGATCGTCATCAGCTTTTGCGCGGGCGGAAGAAATAGAGCAGCCACGCGAGAACATAAGCGCCCAGGCCGAGATAGACGAAGTTGCCGCCGAGGGTGAAGGCGTAGATGCCGCCCAGGGCCAGCGCGATGACGACGGTGGCGAATAGGATGCGCAAGGCGGTTTTCATCGGGCCCCGGGTTTGCTGGCTTGGAGGAACCATCCCGCATTGGGCGCGTTTGTCAAAGGCTTCCAGACAGTCTCCCTGACCCCGGCCACAGCGCCGGGGTTGTTTTTATCCCGTGAGCGCGGGTTCTCTCGCATTTCAGTGCATCTGGCCCTATGTTGCCCATAAGGATAGGGCTCGTGATCGCTCGCAAGGACATTCATAATTCCAACGTGCCGGTGTTGTGCCAGAGCTGTGAAGCGCGGCACAGGGGCCTCTGCGGCGCGCTCGACCCCGAGCAACTGAGCGAGCTGGCCAGGAGCACGCGGGTGGTCCGCCACGAGGCAGGCGAGCAGCTGGTGCGCGAGGCGGATGAGCCGGGCGCCTATGCCAATGTGATGGCGGGCGTGGTCAAACTCACCAAGACGCTGGAAGACGGGCGGCGGCAGGTCGTGGGCCTGCAATTCGCACCGGACTTTTTGGGGCGGCTCTACGGTACAGAGAACCATCTGGGGGCGGAGGCCGCTTCCGATGTCGAGCTCTGCCGCGTGCCGCGGGCGGCGCTAGAAAAGCTGGTGGGCGAGAACCCGGCGCTGGAAAACCGGCTGATGCGGCAGGCGCTGCGCGAGCTGGACGAGGCGCGGGACTGGATCGTCACGCTCGGCCGAAAATCGGCCGAGGAGAAGGTGGCGAGCTTCCTCTATCTCATTGCCACCCATGCCAATCCCCGGGCGGCGGAGGGCGGGCGGGCCGAATTCCGGCTGCCGCTGAGCCGCGCCGATATCGCCGATTTCCTCGGGCTGACCATCGAGACGGTTTCGCGCCAGATGACGCGGCTCAAGGGGGCGGGCGTCATCGAGATCGACAAGCTGCGCGACATTGTCGTGCCGGATCTGGCGGTGCTCGAGGAGCGGTGCGGCTGAGACCGCTAAATCCGATAAATTTGATCTAGATCAAGGAATTAGATCGGGCAGGGTGCTTCAAGAAGGGCGTGATGAACCAGGAGTTTCACATGCCGTCCGACAGCATTTTCATGGTGTGCGCCATACTTACCCTATTCCTCTCCTTTATGGCCGTCTTGGGGTGGGCCTCGCTGCGGGCGGCCAAATAGACCAACCTATCCGCGAACACTTCGGGCGTCCTTCGGGGCGCCTTTTTTGTTGCGTGAAGGGGTGCGGGGCCGCAGCATGGAGGGATCATGCTCACCAGCAGCGGGATATTGCTCTATCGGCGGGTGGCGGGATCGGTGGAGGTCCTGCTGTTGCACCATGGCGGGCCTTTCTGGGCACGCAAGGACGAGGGCGCCTGGACCATCCCCAAGGGGTTGCAAGAGCCTGGCGAGGAACCGCTGGCTGCGGCGCGTCGGGAGTTCGAGGAAGAGACCGGGCACGCCGTCGAGGGGCCGTTCATCGAGCTCGGGACGTTCAGGCAGAATGCGAGCAAGACCGTTGCGGTGTGGGCGGCCGAGGGCGCGTTCGACGTCGCGGACCTGAAGAGCAACATGTTCGAACTGGAATGGCCGCCGCGATCGGGGCGGCGGCAGCAATTTCCGGAAGCGGACAGGGCAGGGTGGTTTTCGCCCGAGGCGGCGATACCAAAGCTCGCCAAGGGGCAGGCGCCGATCATCGGCGCGCTGCTTGAACGGCTGGGCGAAAAGCCTATTTGATGATGAGCACGGGCACGTTGCTGTGGGTTAGGACCTGCGTGGCCTGGCTGCCGAGCAGCAGGCGGCCGAGACCGCGGCGGCCGTGGGAGGCCATGACGATGAGGTCGGCGCCCAGTTCCTGAGCAGCGTTGACGATGGCATCGGCGGGATATTGATTGGGAATATGGAGTGTCTTGACGTCGGCGCCGATGGCGGCGGCAGCTTCCTTGGCCTTGGTCAGGATAGCCTTGGCGGACTCGTCGCTGGCCTTCTCGTATTCGTCGAGCGGGTTGGAATAGCCGCCCCAGCCGAAGGTGGCGTCGGTGCCGATGGAGACCCAGGGCTCGGTAACGGTGACAACGGTCACGCTGGCGCCCAGTTTCTGGGCCAGACGTACGCCCTGGTCGATGCCCTTTGCCGCCAGATCGCTGCCGTCGGTCGCAATGAGAATATGAGTATACATGAGCCATCTCCTGTTTCAGGGCGGCGGGAGCAAGACCGCCCGGTACGAGCCCACCAGAAACGTGGTGCGCCAGCAGGGTGACCACAATTGCGTGTCCGGGGCAAATTCCTTCGGGCCGGTGTTGCAATTGCTAAATAAAGTGTCTATATCGCCCTTTCCCAGCCGTGCGAGTGACTCGCCCGGCTATTTGGCTATGGATATTTAGTTCCCAAAGGCTGACGGTTATATGGCACGCACCAATCCCATCACGTTTCTCCAGCAGGTGCGTAGCGAAGTCAGCAAGGTCGTATGGCCGAGCCGGAACGAAGTTCTGATCTCGACCGCGATGGTGCTGGTGCTGGTGGCGCTGGCGAGCATCTTCTTCCTGGTCGCCGACATGATCATCGCCTGGGGCGTCCAGTGGATGTTGTCGATCCGCTGATAAGCGGACGTAAAAACAAGAATTTAGCAGGAGCGGCGGAGCGGCATGGCCAAGCGCTGGTACATTGTTCAGGCGTATAGCAACTTCGAACGCAAGGTCGCAGAGTCGATCCGCGAGAAGGTTGCGCAGAACAAGCTCGAGCACCTGTTCGAGGACGTGATCGTTCCGACCGAGAAGGTCGTCGAGATCCGTCGCGGCCGCAAGGTCGACACCGAGCGCAAGTTCTTCCCCGGCTACGTGCTGGTGAAGATGGACATGACCGATCAGGCGTTCCACCTGATCAAGAATACCCCCAAGGTCACGGGTTTCCTGGGCTCCGGCGACAAGCCGATGCCGATCTCGGAAAACGAGGCCATGGCCATCCTGCAGCAGGTGCAGGAAGGCGTCGAGCATCCCAAGCCCTCCGTCTCGTTCGAGGTCGGCGAGCAGGTTCGCGTCTCCGACGGCCCCTTCGCCAGCTTCAACGGCGTGGTCGAGGAAGTGGACGAGGAGCGTTCGCGCCTCAAGGTGGAAGTTTCGATCTTCGGGCGCCCGACGCCCGTGGAGCTGGAATACGGTCAGGTCGAGAAGGTTTGATCTGACTGTTACGGCGGCAAGGGCTAGAACGCCCGGCTGCAAATCCGTGGAAGAGGGTGGTGGCCGCCAGCCACCGACAAAACTCTCGGACCACGGCGTCAAACGCCCGCAATGACAGCGGGCACTAGGCAAACCCGGCGACGCACGCGAGTGCGAAGCTTGAAAGGACGAAAATGGCAAAGAAAATCACCGGCTATCTGAAGCTTCAGGTGGCAGCCGGCTCGGCGACCCCGTCGCCCCCGATCGGTCCCGCTCTCGGTCAGCGCGGCCTGAACATCATGGAATTCTGCAAGGCCTTCAACGCGGCTACGCAGGAAATGGAAAAGGGTGCCCCGACCCCGGTCGTGATCACCATCTACGCCGACAAGAGCTTCACCTTCGAGACGAAGCTCCCGCCGGTCACCTACTTCCTCAAGAAGGCCATGAGCCTCAAGTCGGGTTCCAAGCTTCCGGGCAAGGAATCGGCTGGCACGATCACGCAGGCCCAGATCCGCGAGATCGCCGAGAAGAAGTTGAAGGATCTCAACGCCTATGACGTTGATGCCGCTATGACCATGATCGCGGGCTCTGCCCGTTCGATGGGTCTGCAGGTCGAGGGTTAAGCGTCATGGCACACGTTGGTAAGCGCATTGAGAAGGCCCGCGAGGGCATCGATCGCAAGAAGCTTTATGGCCTCGATGAAGCCGTCAAGATGGTGAAGGCTCGCGCCACCGCCAAGTTCGACGAGTCGATCGAAGTCGCCTTCAACCTGGGTGTCGATCCGCGTCACGCAGACCAGATGGTCCGCGGCGTGGTGAACCTGCCCAACGGCACCGGCAAGCACGTTCGCGTGGCGGTTTTCGCTCGCGACGCCAAGGCCGAAGAAGCCCGCAAGGCTGGTGCTGAAGTCGTCGGCGCCGAGGACCTGGTCGATCAGATCCAGGGCGGCACGATCAACTTCGACCGCGTGATCGCAACCCCGGACATGATGCCGCTCGTCGGCCGCCTGGGTAAGATCCTCGGCCCGCGCAACCTGATGCCGAACCCGAAGGTGGGTACGGTTACCCCGGATGTCGCCGGCGCCGTCAAGGCCGCCAAGGGTGGCGCCGTGGAGTTCCGCGTCGAGAAGGCCGGTATCCTGCACGCCGGTGTCGGCAAGGCCTCGTTCAGCGAAGAAGCTCTTCTGCAGAACATCAAGGCTTTCGCGGACGCCGTGAACAGGGCCAAGCCGTCGGGCGCCAAGGGTACCTACATGAAGCGCGTTGCCGTTTCCTCGACCCAGGGTCCGGGCGTGCACGTGGAGCCGTCGTCGGTCCTCTAAGGGCTGGCAACAAGAATTTCGGACGGCCTTCGGGCCGTCCGGGAAACCGGAGAAATCCGGTAAAGACCTGTCCGAGACTGCTGGCGTCCCAACCCTTTACGGGCGGACTTAAAACCAAAGCCTGCAATAGACGGGGGGAAGACCAGAAGATTTCGAGGGCCGATCGGCCCTTTCGGTTTTCGGGTTCGAACCAGGCCAAGCTGCCCTCCGGGGCGTTCGGTTGACAGGCATGTAACCGTTGCATCCTGAGCCGGAGCGATCCGGGGAGGGGGCAGCAAATGGCAAAGGGTCCGGCGGCAACGCTGGACTGAATGTGGAGACTGGCATGGAAAGAGCGGAAAAGCGCGTTGTCGTCGAATCGCTCCAGGCAGCTTTTGCTGGCGCTGGGTCGATCGTCGTTGCGCAGAATTCCGGCCTTACCGTTGCTGACTTCGAAAACCTGCGCAAGCAGGTTCGCGATGTCGGTGGCAAGGTCAAGGTCGCAAAGAACCGTCTTGCCAAGCTCGCTCTGAAGGAAACCGATACTGCGGACATCTCGAGCCTGTTTACGGGCCCGACGATCGTCGCCTATGCGGAAGACCCGATGGCTGCGCCCAAGATCGCAGCCAAGTTCGCCGAGAAGAACCAGAAGTTCGTCATTCTCGGTGGCGCCATGGGTGCAACCGCCCTCGACGTGGAAAACGTCAAGGCCCTGGCTACGATGCCTTCGCTCGATCAACTGCGCGCTACGCTCGCCGGCATGCTCAAGCAGCCGGGTACCCGTATCGCGTCGGTCGTTCAGGCGCCTGGCGGACAGATTGCCCGCGTGTTGGCCGCTTATGCGGACAAGAGCGCAGCATAACCCTTCGTGGACCACGTCCACGGTTCGAACTGAAACAAACCTGAAAGAGTATTCAAATGGCTGATCTCGCCAAACTCGTTGATGAACTGTCCGCCCTGACCGTCCTGGAAGCTTCCGAGCTGTCCAAGCTTCTCGAAGAGAAGTGGGGCGTTTCGGCTGCCGCTCCGGTCGCCGTCGCTGCTGCCGGCGCTGCCGCTCCGGCCGCCGCTGCCGAAGAAAAGACCGAATTCGATGTGATCCTCGCTTCGTTCGGCGACAACAAGATCAACGTGATCAAGGAAGTCCGCGCCATCACCGGTCTGGGCCTGGGCGAAGCCAAGGCTCTCGTCGAAGGCGCTCCGAAGGCCATCAAGGAAGGCGCTTCGAAGGCTGAAGCCGAAGACATCAAGAAGAAGCTGGAAGACGCCGGCGCCAAGGTCGAACTCAAGTAAGTTCGTCTTTCGTTTTGGGGTGGCGCTCCGGCGCCGCCCCGCATTCCCCGTCCGCGTTGCTGGATGGGTCGCCGCCCCGAGACGGGGTAGGGCGATAGTTGCGGAAATTAAGTACACACCCAGGGCACATGTCCCGAGAGCCGACGATGAATAGTCGGGTCTTTGGACATTTGCCTCCGAGACATCGAGAAAGACAGGAGCTTTTATGGCTACCACGTTCAACGGCCGCCGTAAGGTACGCAAGACTTTCGGCCGCATTCGCGAAGTCACGGAGATGCCGAACCTGATCGAGGTCCAAAAGGCCTCCTACGATCAGTTCCTCATGGTCGACGAGCCCAAGGGCGGTCGCAATGAGGAAGGACTTCAGGCTGTCTTCAAGTCGGTTTTCCCGATCACGGACTTTTCCAATACCGCTTCCCTCGAATTCGTGAAGTACGAGTTCGAGCAGCCCAAGTATGACGTCGACGAGTGCCGGCAGCGCGATATGACCTTCGCCGCGCCGCTCAAGGTGACGCTGCGGCTGATCGTGTTCGAAGTGGACGAAGAAACCGGCGCCCGCTCCGTCAAGGACATCAAGGAGCAGGACGTCTATATGGGCGACATGCCCTTCATGACTTCCAACGGTACGTTCATCGTGAACGGCACCGAGCGCGTCATCGTATCGCAGATGCACCGTTCGCCCGGCGTGTTCTTCGACCACGACAAGGGCAAGACCCACTCCTCGGGCAAGCTGCTGTTTGCCGGCCGCATCATTCCCTACCGCGGCTCGTGGCTCGACATCGAGTTCGACGCCAAGGACATCGTCTATGCGCGTATCGACCGTCGCCGCAAGATTCCGGTGACCTCGCTGCTCAAGGCGCTCGGCATGGATGCCGAGGAAATCCTTGCGACCTATTACAACACGCTGAACTACGAGAAGACCAAGACCGGCTGGCAGGTTCCCTACGACTGGGAAAAGATGAAGAATGCCAAGCCGACCCATGACCTGATCGACGCCAAGACCGGCGACGTGGTCCATGAGGGCGGCAAGAAGCTCTCGGCCCGCCAGGCCAAGAAGCTCGCCGAGAACGGCCTGACCCACCTGCTGGCTGTCGATGAAGACCTCTACGGCACCTATGTCGCCGAAGACCTCATCAACTTCCAGACCGGTGAAGTCTATGTCGAAGCCGGCGACGAGATCGACGAGAAGCTGCTCAACAAGCTCAAGGAACTGGGCTTCGACGCGCTGCCGATCCTCGATATCGACCACGTCAATATCGGCGCCTACATCCGCAACACGCTTGCCGTGGACAAGAACGAGTCGCGTGAAGACGCGCTCTTCGACATCTATCGCGTGATGCGTCCGGGCGAGCCGCCGACGGTCGAGACCGCCGAAGCCATGTTCAACTCGCTGTTCTTCGACAGCGAGCGCTATGACCTGTCGGCCGTCGGCCGCGTCAAGATGAACATGCGCCTCGACCTCGACGTCGATGACTCGGTCCGCATCCTGCGCAAGGACGACATCGTTGAAGTCGTCCGTACGCTGGTGAACCTGCGTGACGGCCGTGGCGAAATCGACGACATCGACAACCTCGGCAACCGTCGCGTGCGTTCGGTCGGCGAGCTGATGGAGAACCATTACCGTCTTGGCCTGCTCCGCATGGAGCGCGCGATCAAGGAGCGCATGTCGTCTGTCGAAATCGACACCGTCATGCCGCAGGACCTGATCAACGCCAAGCCGGCTGCCGCCGCTGTCCGCGAGTTCTTCGGCTCGTCCCAGCTGTCGCAGTTCATGGACCAGACCAACCCGCTCTCGGAAATCACCCACAAGCGCCGTTTGTCGGCTCTTGGGCCTGGTGGTCTCACCCGTGAGCGCGCCGGCTTCGAAGTCCGTGACGTGCATCCGACCCATTATGGCCGTATCTGCCCGATCGAGACGCCGGAAGGCCCGAATATCGGTCTGATCAACTCGCTGGCCACGTTCGCCCGCGTCAACAAGTACGGCTTCATCGAGACGCCGTACCGCAAGATCGTGGACGGCAAGGTCACCGAAGAGGTGGTCTACCTCTCGGCCATGGAAGAGGCCAAGCACTACGTCGCACAGGCTAACGCGAACCTGAACGGGAAGGGCGAATTCGCCGACGATCTCGTGCTGGCCCGCCATGCCGGCGACAACGGCCTGACTCCCAAGGAACTGATCGACCTGATGGACGTGTCGCCCAAGCAGATCGTTTCGGTCGCCGCGGCGCTCATCCCGTTCCTCGAGAACGACGACGCCAACCGCGCGCTCATGGGCTCGAACATGCAGCGTCAGGCCGTGCCGCTGCTGCGTGCGGAAGCTCCGTTCGTGGGCACGGGCATGGAGCCGGTCGTGGCCCGTGACTCGGGCGCCGCGATCGTCGCCAAGCGCAAGGGCATCGTGGACCAGGTGGATGCGACCCGTATCGTTATCCGCGCCACCGAAGAGACGGACGCGTCCAAGTCGGGCGTGGACATCTACAACCTGATGAAGTTCCAGCGTTCGAACCAGTCGACCTGCATCAACCAGCGTCCGCTGGTGGTGGTGGGCGACCACGTCGAAGCCGGCGACATCGTTGCGGATGGTCCCTCGACCGACCTCGGCGATCTCGCTCTCGGCCGCAACGTGCTCGTCGCGTTCATGCCGTGGAACGGCTACAACTTCGAAGACTCGATCCTCCTGAGCGAAAAGATCGCGATGCAGGACGTCTTCACCTCGATTCACATCGAGGAATACGAAGTGATGGCCCGCGACACCAAGCTCGGCCCCGAGGAAATCACGCGCGACATTCCGAACGTTTCGGAAGAAGCGCTCAAGAACCTCGACGAAGCCGGTATCGTCCATATCGGTGCCGATGTCGGCCCGGGCGATATCCTGGTCGGCAAGATCACGCCGAAGGGCGAAAGCCCGATGACGCCGGAAGAGAAGCTCCTCCGCGCCATCTTCGGCGAGAAGGCTTCGGACGTTCGCGATACCTCGCTCCGCGTGCCACCGGGCGATGCTGGTACTGTCGTTGAAGTGCGCGTGTTCAACCGCCACGGCATCGACAAGGACGAGCGCGCCATGGCTATCGAGCGCGAGGAAATCGAGCGCCTGGCCAAGGACCGCGACGACGAGCAGTCGATCCTGGACCGCAACGTCTATGCGCGTCTGAAGGAAATGCTGTTCGGCAAGGCGGCTACGGCTGGCCCGAAGGGCTATGTCGTGGGCACCAAGCTCAATGACCAGATGTTCGAGGCTCAGCCTCGTTCCAAGTGGTGGCAGTTCGCGGTCGAAGACGACAAGGTCATGACCGAGATGGAAGCTCTTCATGCGCAGTATGAAGAGAGCCGCCGGATGCTCGAGCAGCGCTTCATCGACAAGGTGGACAAGCTGCAGCGCGGTGACGAACTTCCGCCGGGCGTGATGAAGATGGTCAAGGTCTTCGTCGCGACCAAGCGCAAGATCCAGCCGGGCGACAAGATGGCCGGCCGTCACGGCAACAAGGGCGTGGTGTCCAAGATCACTCCGCTCGAAGACATGCCGTACCTGGAAGACGGCACGCCCGTCGACATCGTGCTGAACCCGCTCGGTGTGCCATCCCGCATGAACGTGGGCCAGATTCTGGAAACCCACCTCGGCTGGGCTTGCGCCGGCGTCGGCAAGAAGATCGACGAGATGGTCCGCATCTATCAGCAGAACGGCGATCTGAAGCCGCTCAAGCTGGAGATCGGCCAGCTCTTCGAAGGTGACGACTATGTCGCCGGCCTCGATGACGACAGCATGGTTCGCCTGGGTGAACACCTCTCCAAGGGTGTCCATATCGCTACCCCGGTGTTCGATGGCGCCAAGGAAGCCAACATCGTCGAAATGCTCGAAAGGGCAGGGCTCAAGTCCTCCGGCCAGTCGACCGTCTTTGACGGCCGTACCGGCGAGCAGTTCGACCGTCAGGTGACCGTGGGCTACATCTACATGCTCAAGCTGCATCACCTGGTGGACGACAAGATCCACGCCCGTTCGATCGGCCCCTACTCGCTCGTTACCCAGCAGCCGCTGGGCGGCAAGGCGCAGTTCGGTGGTCAGCGCTTCGGCGAAATGGAAGTGTGGGCGCTCGAAGCTTACGGCGCGGCGTACACCCTCCAGGAAATGCTGACGATCAAGTCGGACGACGTGGCCGGCCGTACCAAGGTCTACGAGGCCATCGTGCGCGGCGACGACACCTTCGAAGCGGGCATTCCGGAAAGCTTCAACGTGCTGGTCAAGGAAATCCGGTCGCTCGGGCTCAATGTCGAGCTCGATACGGCCGAAGCTGCCGACGACCAGCAGGCCGAAGCGGAGCTGGAGCCTCCTCAGGCCGCGGCGGAATAATTCGCCTCAGCCATTAATTGAAACGCTTTCGTGGGGTTTCGGGCCGGTGAGCCCGAAACTCGCGAAACGAGGAGAGACCGAATGAATCATCATTCTCACGTCATGGACCCGTTCAATCCGCAGGTTCCGGCGCAGACTTTCGATCAGATGAAAATCTCGATCGCGAGCCCGGAAAAGATCCTGTCGTGGTCCTATGGCGAGATCAAAAAGCCCGAGACCATCAACTACCGTACGTTCAAGCCCGAGCGTGACGGCCTGTTCTGCGCGCGTATCTTTGGCCCCGTGAAGGACTACGAGTGCCTTTGCGGCAAGTACAAGCGCATGAAGTTCAAGGGCGTCATCTGCGAGAAGTGCGGCGTTGAAGTCACGCTGTCGCGCGTCCGCCGCGAGCGCATGGGCCATATCGAGCTCGCCGCGCCCGTCGCCCACATCTGGTTCCTCAAGTCCCTGCCGTCCCGTATCGCGCTGCTGCTCGATATGACGCTCAAGGACATCGAGCGCATCCTCTACTTCGAGCACTACGTCGTTCTCGAGCCCGGCCTGACTCCGTTCAGCCTGCATGAGCTGCTGACCGAGGAACAGTACCTCGACGCCCAGGACCAGTATGGCGCCGACAGCTTCACCGCCAAGATCGGCGCCGAGGCCATCCGCGACATCCTGCTCGCCCTCGATCTCGAAAAGATCGCGGCCGACCTGCGCGTGGAAATTGCCGAGTCGACCACGGAACTGAAGCCGAAGAAGCTCGCCAAGCGCCTCAAGGTCGTGGAGCAGTTCATCGTTTCGGGCAACAAGCCCGAATGGATGATCATGACCGTGATCCCGGTCATTCCGCCGGAACTGCGTCCGCTGGTTCCGCTGGATGGCGGCCGCTTTGCTACGTCGGATCTGAACGACCTCTATCGTCGCGTGATCAACCGTAACAACCGCCTCAAGCGCCTGATCGAACTGCGTGCGCCGGACATCATCATCCGCAACGAAAAGCGCATGCTGCAGGAAGCTGTGGACGCGCTGTTTGACAACGGCCGCCGTGGCCGCACCATCACCGGTGCGAACAAGCGTCCGCTCAAGTCGCTCTCGGATATGCTCAAGGGCAAGCAGGGCCGGTTCCGTCAGAACCTGCTCGGCAAGCGCGTGGACTATTCCGGCCGTTCGGTGATCACCGTGGGTCCGGAGCTGAAGCTCCACCAGTGCGGTCTTCCCAAGAAGATGGCTCTGGAGCTCTTCAAGCCGTTCATCTATTCGCGTCTTGAAGCCAAGGGCTTCTCGTCCACCGTCAAGCAGGCCAAGAAGCTGGTCGAAAAGGAAAAGCCGGAAGTCTGGGATATCCTGGACGAGGTCATCCGCGAGCACCCGGTTCTGCTGAACCGCGCTCCGACCCTGCACCGCCTCGGCATCCAGGCTTTCGAGCCCATGCTGATCGAAGGCAAGGCCATCCGTCTGCACCCGCTCGTCTGCTCGGCCTTCAACGCCGACTTCGACGGCGACCAGATGGCCGTGCACGTGCCGCTGTCGCTCGAAGCTCAGCTCGAAGCCCGCGTGCTGATGATGTCGACCAACAACATCCTGCACCCGGCCAATGGTCAGCCGATCATCGTGCCGAGCCAGGACATCGTGCTTGGTCTCTATTATCTGTCGCTCATGAATGAGAACGAGCCCGGCCAGGGCATGATGTTCTCGTCCATGGCAGAGCTCGAGCATGCCCTGGATACGGGCGTGGTGACGCTCCATTCCAAGATCAAGGGCCGTGTGGTTTCGTTCGACGAGAACGGCAACCAGACCACCGAGATCGTGGAGACGACCCCGGGCCGCATGATGATCGGGCAGATCCTGCCCAAGCACCCGGCTGTGCCGTTCGCGACCGCGAACCAGCTCATGACCAAGAAGATGATCTCCAAGATGATCGACACCGTGTATCGCGGTTGCGGTCAGAAGGAGACGGTCATTTTCTGTGACCGCGTCATGCAGCTCGGCTTCAAGAACGCGTGCGACGCGGGCATTTCGTTCGGCAAGGACGACATGGTTATCCCGGCGAGCAAGTATAAGATCGTCGACGAGACCCGTAAGCAGGTCGAGGAATTCGAGCAGCAGTACAACGACGGCCTGATCACTCAGGGCGAGAAGTACAACAAGGTGGTCGACGCCTGGGCCAAGTGCGGTGACAAGGTCGCCGAAGAGATGATGAAGGGCATTGCTGCCGTTCAGATCGACCAGGAGACCGGTCGTCAGAAGCCGATCAACTCGGTTTACATGATGAGCCACTCGGGCGCCCGTGGTTCACCGGCGCAGATGAAGCAGCTTGCCGGCATGCGTGGCCTGATGGCCCGCCCGGACGGCTCGATCATCGAGACCCCGATCACGGCCAACTTCAAGGAAGGCCTCACCGTTCTCGAGTACTTCAACTCGACCCACGGTGCCCGTAAGGGTCTCGCCGACACCGCGCTCAAGACCGCCAACTCGGGTTACCTGACCCGTCGTCTGGTGGACGTGGCGCAGGACTCGATCATTACCGAACTCGATTGCGGTACTGAGCGTGGCCTGACCATGGAGCCGATCGTGGATGCCGGCCAGATCGTGGCCACCCTCGGCCAGCGTATCCTGGGCCGTACGGCCGCCGACGACATCTTCAACCCGGCGACGGGCGATGTTCTGGTGGCCAAGGGCACGCTGCTCGAAGAGAAGCACGTCGATGCGATCGAAGAGGCCCGTATCCAGTCGGTCCGTATCCGCTCGCCGCTGACCTGTGACATGCGTCAGGGTTGCTGCGCCGCCTGCTACGGTCGTGACCTCGCTCGCGGTACTCCGGTCAACATCGGTGAAGCTGTCGGCGTTATCGCCGCGCAGTCGATCGGTGAACCCGGCACGCAGCTCACCATGCGTACGTTCCACATCGGTGGTACGGCACAGGTGGTCGACAGCTCGTTCCTGGAAGCCGGCGCAGAAGGCAAGATCGAGATCCGCAACGCCAATGTTGCCAAGATCTCGGGTGGCCTGCTCATCGCCATGGGCCGTAACGTGACCCTGGCCATCCTCGATCCGGAAGGCAAGGACCGGGCCACGCACCGCGTGACCTATGGTGCCAAGATCCGCGTCAAGGACGGCGACATGGTCAAGCGCGGCCAGCGTCTGGCCGAATGGGACCCGTACACCCGTCCGATCCTGGCCGACGTCGACGGCGAGGTTGGCTTCGAGGACCTGGTGGATGGTGCTTCCATCGCGGAAACCACCGACGAAACCACCGGCTTCACCAAGCGCGTCGTGATCGACTGGCGGACCAGCCAGCGTTCGGACAGCCTGAAGCCGGCGATCACCGTCTCGCGCAGCGGCGCCGTTGCCAAGCTCGAGCGTGGTGGCGAAGCCCGTTACCTGCTCTCGGTTGACGCCGTTATCGCGGTCGAGCCGGGCGAGAAGGTTTCGGCTGGTGACGTCCTGGCTCGTATCCCGCTGGAAAGCGCCAAGACCAAGGACATCACCGGTGGTCTGCCGCGCGTGGCGGAACTGTTCGAGGCTCGCCGTCCGAAGGATCACGCCATCATCGCCGAGATCGATGGCACCATCCGCTTCGGTCGCGACTACAAGAACAAGCGTCGCGTCATCATCGAGCCGCATGAAGAGGGCGCCGAGCCCGTCGAGTACCTGATCCCGAAGGGCAAGCCGTTCCACCTGCAGGAAGGCGACACCATCGAGAAGGGCGAATACATCCTCGACGGCAACCCGGCACCGCACGACATCCTGGCCATCAAGGGCGTGGAAGAGCTTGCTCGTTACCTCGTCAACGAAATCCAGGAAGTCTACCGTCTCCAGGGCGTGTTGATTAACGACAAGCACATCGAAGTGATCGTTCGCCAGATGCTGCAGAAGGTCGAAATCACCGATCCGGGTGACAGCGGCCTGCTCAAGGACGAGCAGATCGACAAGCTCGATTTCGACGAGCTCAATGATCAGCTGGTGGCCGATGGCCGCAAGCCCGCCCACGCGAACCCGGTGCTGCTGGGTATCACCAAGGCGTCGCTACAGACCCGCTCGTTCGTGTCGGCCGCTTCCTTCCAGGAAACGACCCGCGTGCTCACCGAGGCTGCCATTTCCGGCAAGGCCGACCTTCTCGAAGGCCTCAAGGAAAACGTCATCGTCGGCCGCCTCATCCCGGCTGGTACCGGCGCCATGACCACGGCTGCAAAGCTCGTGGCCGGCAAGCGCGACGACCTCATCCTCGAGGAACGCCGCCGCCACAGCGAGACGGCCGCCATCCCGGCGCCGTCCGTACCGGCCGAGTAAGCTTCGGCACGATCAGAACAGGAAAGGGGGCCTCCGGGCCCCCTTTTTTCATGCCCGCAACGGGCCAAACGAAAAGGGAGCCTTGCGGCTCCCTTGGTAACGCTCCTGGCGATGAGGTTACGCCGCGCCGTGCGTGGCGACCGCGTACCAGATGGCCAGCAGGAAGACCGCGGCCAGGGCGATCAAAACCAAGCCGAAATAGCCCAGTACGTTTGCGGTTCCGTAATCGTCGTTTTCCATATCTTTACCTCATAGTCCGGATGCGACCCGTAGTGCCGACATTATGGCATCCTGCGCCGTAAGCGCCTAGCGTGATTATGCGCAAACCCCGAGGAAGAAGCATGACCAACCAGACCTGGAACGCAGTCGACAACTACATCGTGGCGAACCTCATTGCCGACGACCCGGTGCTGGACGGCGTGTTGGCCCGCAACGCGGAAGAAGGGTTGCCCGCGATCGACGTTTCGCCGGCACAGGGCAAGCTGCTTAACCTGCTGGTGCGGATGGCCGGCGCCAAGCGCGTGCTGGAGATCGGGACGCTCGGCGCCTATTCGACGATCTGGATGGCGCGGGCGTTGCCGGCGGGCGGACGGGCGGTGACCCTTGAGTTCAACCCGCATCACGCGGAGGTGGCGCGGGCCAATATCGAGAGCGCGGGACTCGGGGACGTGATCGAAGTGCGCGTGGGCGCGGCGCTCGATACGCTGCCGGGGCTGGCGGCGGATGGGGCAGGGCCGTTCGACTTCATCTTCATCGATGCCGACAAGCCGAACAACCCGAGCTATATCGACTGGGCGCTCAAGCTCTCCCGGCCGGGCACCGTGATTGTCTGCGACAACGTGATCAGGAACGGGGTGGTCGTGGACGAGGGGAGCACGGATGCCAATGTGCGCGGCGCGCGGGCGGCGTTCGAGATTCTCGGGCGTGATCCGCGCGTGGCGGCGACCTCGATGCAGACCGTGGGGAGCAAGGGGTATGACGGGTTCATTCTGGCGGTCGTGGGGTAGGGGCCGCGCTCCCGATATGTCGTTCCGACCGCGGGACGTTGGGAGCTGAGAGTACGCTCCCTTCGATTCCCAAAACAAAAGGGCGGCCTGAGCCGCCCTCTCGAAAACCGATTCTGTCTTGCGGCTTACTTCTCGTAGCCGATGTGCTCGGCATATTGCTCGACGACCAGGCTCCATACCGAGATGTCGGCGTCCAGGTTGTCCGAAGAGATGCCGTGCTCGAGGTTAAGGTCCATTTCGACGACGGCGTCGCCGTCGCTGTCGAGATAGGCCTTGCCGAAGCGCTTGTCGCGATTCCAGGAATTGATGACGTCCATCTCGGGCTTGAGGTCGAGGAAACCGGCGTAGAAGTTCAGGTCCTCGCAATCCTTGTTGTCCGTGCAGTTCATGAAATAGATGGCGTAGGTGATGCCATCCAGGTCACCCTTGATCTTGGGATCGCCGTTGTCCTGCTTTTCGAGCTTAGCCTCCCCGTAGCCGCGCGCCAGCTCGAGAATCGCATTCACGTCGTTGCCATCGATCAGGTCGGACCCGGCAGCGAACGCGGAGCATGCCGTTCCCAGCGTTAGCGTGGCACCGAGAATCAAAGCCTTCAAAGTCATAGTGGTCTCCCAGGTCCCCAATTGGACCATAAATGGTGTAGCCCCCTCTTTTGATAGCGAAATTCGATCCTATATACGAGGCCTGCCGCCCGACAGGTTGTGGAGCGATCTAAGCCTGCCTCGCAGAAGAGGGCAAACGTCCCATAACCCCCGCGCATGCGGGCTATGTGACACCCTTTTTTAGTACCTTGCCCTTGACGGACGGGGACTCGGGCGGTATACGCAGCCCACCTTAACGGTCGGTCGTGAGTTTCAACCGGGTATCTGCCGCCTGACGCGGGCATCCAAGAAGCTCAAACACACTGGTTTTGGTAACAGACGTAGACATTCTTGTGCGCATGAACGCTTCCATTGGAAGTGGTCCGCTGCATCCCGGCGCCGCCGATCTCCGTGTGAGATCGAGTGGGCGCCATTTGGCTTGCTACGCCTGAACCACTTTGAATTCGGACGGATGGAAAGAGCGCAATGCCGACCATTAATCAGTTGATCCGCAAGCCCCGGCAGAGCAAGCCGAAGCGGAACAAAGTCCCGGCGATGGAAGCGAACCCGCAGAAGCGTGGCGTTTGCAGCCGTGTGTACACGACGACCCCCAAGAAGCCGAACTCTGCCCTCCGCAAGGTGGCCAAGGTCCGTCTGACCACTTCGCGTGAAGTGATTTCCTATATCCCGGGCGAAGGTCATAATCTTCAGGAGCACTCCGTGGTCCTGATCCGTGGCGGCCGCGTGCGCGACCTTCCCGGTGTTCGCTATCACGTTCTGCGCGGCGTTCTGGATACCCAGAGCGTCAAGGATCGCCGTCAGCGTCGTTCCAAGTACGGCGCGAAGCGTCCGAAGTAAGGAGTTCTATCTATGTCCCGTCGCCACCGCGCTGAGAAACGCGAAGTCAACCCGGACGCAAAGTTCGGCGACATCGTCGTCACCAAGTTCATGAACTCGCTTATGCTGGACGGCAAGAAGTCGGCCGCCGAAGGCATCGTCTACGGCGCATTCGATATCGTGCAGTCCAAGACCAAGCAGGATCCGATCACCGTCTTCCACACTGCCCTGGACAACGTCCGTCCGGCCGTGGAAGTGCGTTCGCGCCGCGTTGGTGGTGCGACGTACCAGGTTCCGGTCGAAGTCCGCGCTGACCGTCAGCAGGCCCTGGCCATCCGCTGGCTCATCGAATCCGCCCGCAAGCGCGGCGAGCACACCATGCGTGAGCGCCTTTCCGGCGAACTGATGGATGCGCTCAATGGCCGTGGCCAGGCCGTCAAGAAACGCGAAGACACGCACCGTATGGCTGACGCCAACCGTGCCTTCTCGCACTACCGCTGGTAGTTGGAGCTCATCATGGCACGCGAATACCCGATCAATCATTATCGTAACTTCGGCATCATGGCTCACATCGATGCTGGCAAGACGACGACGACCGAGCGCATCCTCTACTACACCGGCAAGAACCATAAGATGGGCGAGACCCATGATGGTGCTTCGACCATGGATTGGATGGAGCAGGAGCAGGAACGCGGTATTACGATCACTTCCGCTGCGACCACGACCTTCTGGAAGGGCCGCAACGGCGAGCAGTATCGCTTCAACATCATCGACACCCCCGGCCACGTGGACTTCACCATCGAAGTCGAGCGTTCCCTGCGCGTGCTCGACGGTGCCGTGGCTCTCCTCGACGGCAACCAGGGCGTTGAGCCCCAGACGGAAACCGTCTGGCGCCAGGCCGACAAGTACCACGTTCCGCGTCTCATCTTCGTCAACAAGATGGATAAGACCGGCGCTGACTTCTACTACTGCCTGGACACCCTCAAGAAGCGCCTGGGCATCACCACGCTTGTGATGCAGCTTCCGATCGGTTCGGAAAGCGACTTCAAGGGCGTCGTCGATCTCATCGAGATGAATGCGCTCGTGTGGCGCAACGAAGAGCTCGGCGCGCAGTGGGACGTCATCGAGATCCCGGAAGACCTCAAGGCTCGCGCCGTCGAGTACCGTGAGAAGCTGGTGGAAACCGCCGTCGAGATCGACGATGCGGCCATGGAAGCTTACCTCGAAGGCAACCAGCCGGATAAGGACACCCTGCGTCGTCTGATCCGTAAGGGCGTCGTCGATGCGAAGTTCTACCCGGTGTTCTGCGGCTCCTCGTTCAAGAACAAGGGCGTGCAGCCCCTGCTCGACGCCGTCGTGGACTTCCTCCCGGCTCCGACCGACATCCCGGCCATCAACGGTATCGACGTCAAGACCGGCGCCGAGATCGAGCGTCACGCTTCGGACGAAGAGCCGCTGTCGATGCTCGCGTTCAAGATTGCCAACGACCCGCACATGGGCTCGCTGACCTTCTGCCGCATCTACTCCGGTCACCTCGAAGCTGGTGCCCAGCTCGAGAACACCGTCAAGGAGAAGAAGGAACGCGTCGGCCGCATGTTCCAGATGCACGCCAACAGCCGTGAGCAGATCACCGAAGCTTACGCCGGCGACATCGTGGCCATCGTTGGCCTGAAGGATACCACCACGGGCGACACGCTCTGCGTGCCGAACTCGCCGGTTATCCTCGAGCGCATGGAATTCCCGGATCCGGTTATCGACATCTCGGTCGAGCCGAAGTCCAAGGGCGACCAGGAAAAGATGGGCCTTGCGCTCGCTCGCCTGGCTGCCGAGGATCCGTCCTTCCGCGTCAAGACCGACGAAGAATCCGGCCAGACGATCATCTCGGGCATGGGTGAACTTCACCTCGACATCCTCGTCGACCGTATGCGTCGCGAGTTCAAGGTCGAGGCCAATATCGGTCAGCCGCAGGTGGCTTACCGTGAAGCCATCAGCCGCTCGGTCGATCACGACTACACCCACAAGAAGCAGTCGGGTGGTTCGGGCCAGTTCGCCCGCATCAAGTTCCGCATCGAGCCCAATGAGCCGGGTGCCGGCTTCCAGTTCGCTTCGGAAGTCGTCGGCGGCAACGTGCCCAAGGAATACATCCCGGGCGTGGAAAAGGGTGTTGCTTCGGTCATGGGTTCCGGCCCGCTGATCGGCTTCCCGATCGTGGACGTGAAGTTCGTCCTCACCGACGGCGCCTACCACGACGTGGACTCCTCGGTCCTCGCCTTCGAAATCGCTGGCCGCGCTGGTTTCCGCGAGGCCCTGCAGAAGGCTGGCCCGAAGATCCTCGAACCGGTCATGAAGGTTGAAGTTGTCACGCCCGAAGAATACATGGGCGACGTCATCGGCGACCTGAATTCCCGCCGCGGCCAGATCCGCGGTACGGAAAGCCGTGGCATCGTGCAGGTCGTCGATGCCCTGGTGCCTCTGGCGAACATGTTCGGTTACGTGAACTCCCTCCGCTCGATGAGCCAGGGTCGTGCACAGTACACGATGACGTTCGACCACTACGAGCAGGTCCCGCAGGCGGTGGCCACCGAAGTCCAGGCCAAGTACGCCTGATTTAGAGATCAAACTTACCCACTGGCGATGAAGAGCTAGTGGACTACGGAGAAAAGCGATGGCGAAGGAAAAATTCTCGCGCACTAAGCCGCACTGCAACATCGGCACCATCGGTCACGTTGACCATGGCAAGACGTCGCTGACGGCTGCTATCACCAAGGTTCTCGCTGAGACCGGTGGTGCGACCGCGCGTGCCTACGACCAGATCGACAACGCCCCGGAAGAAAAGGCCCGTGGCATCACCATCAACACCTCGCACGTCGAGTACGAGACGGCCAACCGTCACTACGCTCACGTCGACTGCCCTGGCCACGCCGACTATGTGAAGAACATGATCACCGGCGCTGCCCAGATGGACGGTGCTATCCTGGTCGTGTCGGCTGCCGACGGCCCGATGCCGCAGACCCGCGAGCACATCCTGCTCGCCCGTCAGGTCGGCGTGCCGGCCCTGGTGGTCTTCCTGAACAAGTGCGACATGGTCGACGATCCGGAACTGCTCGAGCTCGTCGAGCTGGAAGTCCGTGAGCTCCTGTCTTCGTACGAATTCCCGGGCGACGACATTCCGGTCATCCGTGGTTCGGCTACCGAAGCCCTGAACGACGGCAACAAGGAACTCGGCCACGACGCCGTTCTCAAGCTGATGGAAGCCGTTGACGCTTACATCCCGCAGCCGGAGCGTCCGATCGACCAGCCGTTCCTGATGCCGATCGAAGACGTGTTCTCGATCTCGGGTCGCGGCACCGTGGTGACCGGCCGTGTCGAGCGCGGTATCGTCAAGGTTGGTGAAGAAGTCGAAATCGTCGGCATCAAGGCCACCCAGAAGACGACCGTTACCGGCGTCGAAATGTTCCGCAAGCTGCTCGATCAGGGCCAGGCCGGCGACAACATCGGTGCTCTGATCCGCGGTATTGATCGTACCCAGGTTGAGCGCGGCCAGGTCCTCGCCAAGCCGGGTTCGGTTACCCCGCACACCGACTTCGTGGCTGAAGCCTACATCCTGACCAAGGAAGAGGGTGGCCGTCACACGCCGTTCTTCGGCAACTACCGTCCGCAGTTCTACTTCCGTACGACCGACGTGACGGGTATCGTTTCGCTGCCGGAAGGCACCGAAATGGTCATGCCTGGCGACAATGTGAACATCAACGTCCAGCTGATCGTGCCGATCGCCATGGAAGAGAAGCTCCGCTTCGCTATCCGTGAAGGTGGCCGTACCGTCGGCGCCGGCGTCGTTGCCAAGATCCTGAAGTAAGGACGGAAACGTGAATCGCGGCGCGCCGCTAGTTGCGCGCCGCGTTCCATTTTTCGCTAGGAAAACAAGATGAACGGTCAAAACATTCGCATTCGGCTTAAAGCCTTTGACCATCGTGTCCTGGATACTTCCACGCGCGAGATCGTCAATACGGCTAAGCGCACGGGTGCTCAGGTTCGGGGTCCGATCCCGCTGCCGACGCGAATTGAAAAGTTCACCGTCAACCGTTCGCCGCACATCGACAAGAAGAGCCGCGAGCAGTTCGAGATCCGTACCCACAAGCGTCTGCTGGACATTGTGGATCCGACTCCCCAGACGGTTGATGCTCTAATGAAGCTCGATCTCGCCGCCGGTGTTGACGTCGAAATCAAGCTCTGAGTGACGGAGTTTCCGCGCTGACCAGAAAAAGGGTCCTCTGGCAAACATGACCCGGTCCAGCGCTTAATTGAAAAGGTAGCAAACCGATGCGTTCTGGTTTGATCGCACAGAAGCTGGGCATGACCCGCATATTCACCGAGGACGGCAACCACGTTCCCGTCACGGTGCTCGGGCTGCAGAACTGCCAGGTGGTAGGCCAGCGCACGCAAGACAAGGACGGCTATACCGCGCTGCAGTTGGGCGCCGGTACCGCCAAGGCGAAGAACACGGCCAAGGCCCAGCGCGCCCAGTTTGGCGCGGCCAAGGTCGAGATCAAGCGTCATGTCGTCGAATTCCGCGTCGACGCCGACAACCTCATCGAGGTTGGCGCGACGATGCAGGCCGACCATTTCGTCGAGGGCCAGCTCGTGGACGTCACGGGCACCTCGATCGGTAAGGGTTTTGCCGGCGGCATGAAGCGCTGGAACTTCGGCGGTCTGCGTGCAACGCACGGTGTGTCCGTTTCGCACCGCTCGCACGGTTCGACCGGTCAGCGCCAGGATCCGGGCAAGGTCTTCAAGAACAAGAAGATGGCCGGTCACCTCGGTGCCGAGCGTGTCACCACGCAGAACGTCAAGGTCGTCAAGACCGACGTCGAGCGCGGTCTGATCATGGTTCAGGGTTCGGTTCCGGGCGCCAAGGGCGGCTGGATCCAGATCAAGGACGCCGTCAAGAAGCCCGCTCCGAAGGGTGCTGCTACGCCTGGTTCGTTCAAGCCGGCCGCTGCCGTCGCGGGGGAGAGTGAATAATGGAACTCCAGATTACCAACCTAGACGGTAAAGGCGTAGGTTCCGTGACGCTTAAGGACGACGTGTTCGGCCTGGAGCCGCGCGTTGACATCCTGCACCGCATGGTCCGCTACCAGCAGCTCAAGGCAATGGCTGGTACGCACAAGGTCAAGCACCGCTCGGAAATCGCTTACACCAGCAAGAAGTCGGTGAAGCAGAAGGGTTCGGGCGGCGCTCGTCACGGTAACAAGGCTGCTCCGCAGTTCCGCGGTGGTGGTCGTGCGTTCGGTCCCGAGCCGCGCAGCCACGCCATCGATCTTCCCAAGAAGGTCCGCGCTCTTGCTCTCAAGCATGCGCTGTCCTCCAAGGTTAAGTCGGGCGAGCTGCTCATCGTTGACACCCTTGCCAGCCAGCAGGCCAAGACGGCCGATCTGCGCAAGACCCTGGGTGCCCGCGAGTGGACCAATGCTCTGATCATCGACGGCGCGACCGTTGACGCGAATTTTGCGCTCGCTGCGCGCAACATTCCGCAGGTCGACGTACTGCCGGTCCAGGGTATCAACGTTGTGGATATCCTTCGTCGTCAGAAGCTCGTTCTGACCAAGGCAGCGCTGGAAGCGCTGGAGGCGCGGTTCGCATGAGCAAGTTCAAGCATTACGACATCATCCGCAATCCGGTCGTGACTGAAAAGTCGACGAACCAGTCGGAGAACAACCAGGTCGTCTTCGACGTCAAGGTTGATGCGAGCAAGCCCGAGATCAAGGCCGCCGTCGAGGCGCTGTTCTCGGTCAAGGTCAAGGCTGTCAACACCCTGGTCCGCAAGGGCAAGGTGAAGCGCTTCCGCGGTGAACTCGGCGTCCGCAATGACGTCAAGAAGGCCGTCGTGACGCTCGCTGACGGTCAGTCGATCGATATTTCGACCGGCCTCTAAGGGGTGAGTGAGAAAAATGGCTCTGAAACAATATAATCCCACTTCTCCTGGCCGCCGTCAGCTTATCACTGTCGACCGCTCGGAACTCTGGAAGGGCAAGCCCGTCAAGGCTCTGACCGAAGGCCTGAGCAAGAGTGGTGGCCGTAACAATGCCGGCCGCATCACGTCGTTCCACCGCGGTGGTGGTCACAAGCGCACCTACCGCATGATCGACTTCCGTCGCGTGAAGTTCGATATGGAAGCGACCGTCGAGCGCCTGGAATACGATCCGAACCGCACTGGCTTCATCGCTCTGGTGACCTATGCGGATGGCGAGCAGACCTACGTCCTGGCTCCCCAGCGTCTGGCCGCCGGCGACAAGATCATCTCGTCGCTGTCGACCGTGGACGTGAAGCCGGGCAATGCGATGCCGCTGGAGCGTATGCCGGTCGGTACGATCGTGCACAACGTCGAGCTGAAGCCCCGCAAGGGCGGTCAGATCGCACGTTCGGCTGGTGCTTACGCCCAGTACGTTGGTCGCGATGCCGGTTGGGCGATCCTTCGCCTCAATTCGGGTGAACAGCGCCGTGTCCACGGCTCGTGCCTCGCCACTGTCGGCGCGGTCTCGAACCAGGACCACTCGAACACCTCGATCGGCAAGGCCGGTCGCAATCGTTGGCTCGGTCGCAAGCCGGTCAACCGCGGTGTTACCATGAACCCGGTCGACCACCCGCATGGTGGTGGTGAAGGCCGCACCTCCGGTGGCCGTCACCCGGTTACCCCGTGGGGCAAGCCGACCAAGGGCAAGAAGACCCGCACCAACAAGGCGACGGACAAGTTCATCGTTCGCTCGCGTCACGTTAAGAAGGGCCGGTAAGTCATGGCACGTTCACTCTGGAAGGGTCCGTTCGTCGACGGCTACCTGCTCAAGAAGGCGGACAAGGCACGCGAGTCCGGGCGCAGCGAGGTCGTTAAGATCTGGAGCCGTCGCTCGACCATCCTGCCGCAGTTCGTCGGCGTCACGTTCGGCGTCCACAACGGTCACAAGCACGTGCCCGTCCTGGTCACCGAAGATATGATTGGTCACAAGTTCGGCGAGTTCGCTCCCACGCGTACCTATTACGGTCACGCGGCCGACAAGAAGGCCAAGAGGAAGTAATCATGGGCAAGCAGAAGACTCCCCGCGCGCTCAAGGATACCGAGGCCAAGGCCGTTCTGCGGATGCTGCGCATCAGCCCGCAGAAGCTGAACCTTGTCGCTGCCACGATCCGCGGCAAGAAGGTCGAGAAGGCTCTGGCCGAACTCGCTTTCTCGCACAAGCGCATCGCCGTTCAGGTCAAGAAGGTGCTCGAGAGCGCCATCGCGAACGCGGAAAACAATCATGGTCTGGACACCGACGCTCTGGTCGTTGCCGAGGCCTTCGTCGGCAACTCGCTGGTGATGAAGCGCTGGACCGCTCGCGGTCGCGGTCGCTCCTCGCGCATCGAAAAGCCGTTCTCGCACCTGACGATCGTCGTGCGGCAAGTTGAGGAAGCGGCATAATGGGCCAGAAGATTAATCCGATCGGTCTGCGTCTCGGGATCAACCGTACCTGGGATTCCCGTTGGTACGCCAACAAGGGCGAGTACGGTGCGCTCCTGCAGGAAGACCTGAAGATCCGCAAGGCTCTGATGGCCGACCTCAAGCAGGCTGCCGTTTCCAAGATCGTCATCGAGCGTCCGCACCGCAAGTGCCGCGTGTCGATCCACACCGCCCGTCCGGGCATCGTGATCGGCAAGAAGGGCGCTGACATCGACAAGATCCGCGCCAAGGTGAAGAAGTTCACCGACAGCGAAGTGCACATCAACATCGTCGAAGTGCGCAAGCCCGAGACCGATGCGAACCTGGTGGCTCAGGGCATTGCCCAGCAGCTCGAACGCCGCGTGGCTTTCCGCCGTGCGATGAAGCGTGCTGTGCAGACCGCCATCCGCATGGGCGCCGGTGGTATCCGCGTCAACGTCGGTGGTCGTCTCGGTGGCGCCGATATCGCCCGTACCGAATGGTACCGCGAAGGTCGCGTGCCGCTGCACACCCTGCGTGCCGACATCGATTACGGTTTTGCTGAAGCGTCCACGACCTACGGCATCATCGGCGTCAAGGTCTGGATCTTCAAGGGCGAAGTCCTTGAGCACGATCCGACCGCTCATGAGCGCCGTGCTACCGAAGGTGGCGAGGCCCCGTCGCATCGTCGCGCGGCCCAGGCAGCCAGCTAAGAAGGTATTTGAGCCATGCTGCAACCAAAACGTACTAAGTTCCGCAAGGCCCACAAGGGCCGCATCCATGGCTTGGCCAAGGGCGGTTCGGACCTCAACTTCGGTCAGTACGGCCTGAAGGCAACTGAGCCCGAGCGCGTCACCGCGCGTCAGATCGAAGCGGCTCGCCGCGCGATCACCCGCGAAATGAAGCGCCAGGGCCGTGTGTGGATCCGTATCTTCCCGGACGTGCCGGTTTCCAAGAAGCCGACCGAAGTCCGTATGGGTAAGGGTAAGGGTTCGGTGGAATTCTGGGCAGCCCGCGTCAAGCCGGGCCGCATCATGTTCGAAATCGACGGCGTCCCCGAGGACGTCGCCAAGGAAGCCCTGCGCCTCGGCGCCATGAAGCTTCCGGTTACGACGCGGGTTGTTACCCGCATCAACGATTAAGAGGCGAAGATGGCAGCCAGTGATTTTCGGGCCAAGACGGCCGATGAGCTCAAGGACCAGCTTCTGAGCCTCAAGAAAGAGCAGTTCAACCTGCGTTTCCAGCGTGCTACCCAGCAGCTGGAAAAGCCGGCCCGGGTCAAGGAAGTGCGCCGCGAAATCGCGCGCATCAAGACTGTCCTGGCCGAAAAGAACGCAGCGAAGTAAGGAGCAGTCCCAATGCCAAAACGTGTTTTGCAGGGGACGGTGGTCTCCGACACGAACGATAAGACGGTTGTGGTGCGCGTCGAACGCCGCTTCACCCATCCGGTGATGAAGAAGACCGTGCGCCGGTCCAAGAAGTACCACGCTCACGACGAAGCCAATGTGGCCAAGGTCGGCGATACCGTGTGGATCGAGGAATGCGCACCGATCTCGAAGAACAAGCGCTGGACGCTTGTTCAGGGGTCGTAAGGAATTAGGGTTTAAGGCGGCGAGCCGGTAGGGCGGGCCGTATAACAAGAAGGCATCCAGTCATGATTCAGATGCAGTCAAATCTCGACGTCGCGGATAATTCCGGCGCGCGTCGTGTCATGTGCATCAAGGTGCTGGGCGGCTCGCATCGCAAGTACGCGTCGGTTGGCGACATCATCGTTGTGTCGGTCAAAGACGCCATCCCGCGCGGCCGCGTTAAAAAGGGCCAGGTGATGAAGGCGGTCGTGGTTCGCACGGCCAAGGACATCCGCCGTCCCGATGGCACGGTCATCCGTTTCGACAAGAACGCCGCCGTGCTGCTCAACAATCAGAAAGAGCCGATCGGCACTCGTATCTTCGGGCCGGTTCCGCGCGAGCTTCGCGCCAAGAACCACATGAAGATCATTTCGCTGGCTCCAGAGGTGCTGTAATGGCTGCCAAGATCAAAAAGGGCGACCAGGTCGTCGTATTGACCGGCAAGGATAAGGGCAAGACCGGCAAGGTCCTGCAGGTTATCCCGACCGAGACCCGCGCGGTAGTGCAGGGGCTCAATCTTGTGCGCCGCCACACCAAGCAGACTGCTTCGCAGGATGCGGGCATCTTCACCAAGGAAGCCCCGATCCACCTGTCGAACCTGGCAGTCGCCGACAAGAACGGCAAGCCGACCCGCGTCGGTTTCAAACTCGAAGATGGCGCCAAGAAGCGCATCGCCAAGAGCACCGGAGATGTGATCGATGGCTGAGACCTATATTCCGCGTCTGCGTACGCAATATGACGACGCCATCCGCGCCGGCCTGGTGAAGGAATTCGGGTACAAGAACCCGATGCAGATCCCCAAGCTCGAGAAGATCGTGCTCAACATGGGCGTTGGCGAAGCCGTCAACGACTCCAAGAAGGTCAAGGCAGCCGCCGGCGACCTCGAGCTGATTTCGGGCCAGAAGCCGGTCATCACGCATGCTCGCAAGTCGATCGCAGGCTTCAAGGTCCGCGAGAACATGCCGCTCGGTGTGAAGGTCACCCTTCGCCGCCAGCGCATGTACGAATTCCTTGACCGCCTGGTGAACATCGCCCTGCCGCGCGTTCGTGACTTCCGTGGTCTGAACCCGGCTTCCTTCGATGGCCGCGGCAACTACGCCATGGGCATCAAGGAACACATCATTTTCCCCGAAATCGCCTACGACAAGATCGATCAGGTGTGGGGTATGGACATCGTGGTGTGCACCACGGCAAAGACCGACGACGAAGCCCGCGCGCTTCTGAAGGCTTTCAACTTCCCGTTCCGTCAGTAACGGTACGCGAGAAAGAGGACGATATGGCAAAGACGAGCGCCATCGAAAAGAACAAGCGCCGCGCCAAGCTGGCCAAGAGCTACGCCACCAAGCGTGCGGCTCTCAAGGCTGTGGGCATGGACAAGTCCGCGACCCCGGAAGAGCGTTTCAAGGCCCAGCTCAAGCTGGCCGAGCTTCCGCGCAATTCCTCCCCGGGCCGCGTTCGCAACCGTTGTGAAGTTTCGGGGCGCCCGCGTGCTTACTACCGCAAGCTCAAGTTGAGCCGTATTGCCCTGCGCGAGCTCGGCAACCTGGGTCAGATCCCGGGCCTGGTCAAGTCGAGCTGGTAAGGAGAACAATAGAATGGCTCTTTCCGATCCGATCGGGGATATGCTCACCCGTATTCGTAATGCCCAGCTGCGCCGCAAGGACAGCGTGACCACCCCGGCTTCGACGCTGCGCGGTCGCGTTCTGGATGTGCTGCAGACCGAAGGCTTCATCCGTGGCTACCACGAGGTCAAGTTCGAGAACGGCATTTCGGAATACGAAATCGAGCTGAAGTATTCGGACAGCGTGCCGGTCATCCGCACTATCGAGCGGGTGTCCCGTCCGGGCCGTCGCGTCTATGCGTCGGTCAAGAATATCCCTCAGGTTGCCAATGGCCTGGGCGTGTCGATCCTGTCGACCCCCAAGGGCGTGATGGCCGACCATGAGGCGAAGGCACAGAACGTTGGTGGCGAGGTACTCTGCCGCGTCTTCTAAGGAGACGCGGTAAGACGATTACTCATAAAGGTTTGAACGAAAATGTCCCGTACTGGCAAAAAGCCTGTCGCAGCAGTGAGCGGAGTTACCGTGACCATCAATGGTCGCACGGTTACCGCCAAGGGCCCCAAGGGCGAATTGAGCCTCGAGCTCATGGATATCGTGAACGTCGAGCAGGGCGCTGATGGTCTGGTGGTTTCGCCGGCCAACGATACCCGTGAAGCTCGTGCCGCCTGGGGTACCACCCGCGCGCTGCTCCAGAACATCGTGACGGGCGTCAAGGACGGCTTCGAGAAGAAGCTGCAGATCCAGGGCGTCGGTTATCGTGCCGCCATGCAGGGCAAGGACATCAAGCTTTCCCTCGGCTTCTCCCACGAAGTCGTGTATGAGGCCCCCAAGGGAATCACCCTCGCAGTCCCGGCGCCGACGGAAATCGTCGTGACCGGTATCGACAAGCAGCAGGTTGGCCAGGTCGCGGCCAACATTCGAGGCTACCGTAAGCCTGAGCCCTACAAGGGCAAGGGTGTTCGCTATGTGGGCGAATACGTGGCCAAGAAAGAAGGCAAGAAGAAGTAAGGAGCGCCGGCAATGGCTATCACTGCAAAAGGAGCGGATCGCCGCAAGGCCCGCGTTCGCCGCGCACTCAAGGCTCGCGCCTTCGGTCGCCCGCGTCTGTCGGTTTTCCGTTCGGACAAGAATATCTACGCGCAGATCATCGATGATGCGACCGGCCGTACGCTGGCTGCCGCTTCCACGATCGACAAGGACGTCAAGGCTTCGGTCAAGAACGGCGCCACCTCTGAGGCAGCTGTCGTTATCGGCAAGCTGATCGCAGAGCGCGGCACCAAGGCCGGTGTTTCCGAGGTCATCTTCGACCGCGGCGCTTACCTTTATCACGGCCGGGTCAAGGCCCTTGCAGACGCTGCCCGTGAGGGCGGCCTGCAGTTCTGACCCTGGCGACGAAATAGAAGAGCTGGATAAGCTATGAAAGACGTTCAAGAGCGCGAAAGCGAATTCATCGACCGCCTGGTCCACATCAACCGTGTGGCCAAGGTGGTGAAGGGCGGTCGGCGCTTTGGTTTCGCCGCTCTCGTGGTTGTTGGCGACCAGAAGGGCCGCGTCGGTTTCGGTCACGGTAAGGCCCGTGAAGTTCCCGAGGCGATCCGCAAGGCGACCGAGCAGGCCAAGCGCCAGCTCATCCGCGTGCCGCTGCGCGACGCCCGTACGCTGCACCACGATGTGGTCGGCCGTCACGGGGCAGGGAAGGTGATCCTGCGCGCCGCCGTTCCGGGTACCGGCATCATCGCCGGTGGTCCGATGCGCGCCGTGTTCGAAACCCTCGGGATCAACGACATCGTCGCCAAGTCCCAGGGCACCGCGAACCCCTACAACATGGTTCGGGCTACCTTCGATGCGCTCAAGCGCGTTGACAGCCCGCGTTCGGTTGCGGCTCGCCGTGGCCTGAAGGTTTCGGAACTGCAGGCTCGCCGCGGCGAAACTGCCGTCGAAGCTTGATCTGAGCGCTAGAGCTCGGAACGGAGAATAGACATGGCCGACAAGACCGTAACCATTGAACAGATCGGTAGCCCCATCCGCCGTGAGAAGTCGCAGCGCGCGACCCTCATCGGCCTCGGGCTCAACAAGATCCGCAAGCAGTCCACCCTCAAGGACACTCCGGAAGTACGCGGCATGATCGCGAAGCTTCCGCACCTTGTCCGCGTGGTCGACCAGAAATAAAACCTCTCGGACCGGCTACTGGCCGGTCCGGCTACTTTTGATTGCAGCACGTTCCGTAGTCGAACGCGCTCTCAGGAACAGGTGACGCAAATGGCGCGTTTGAACGAACTCCGCGACAACGAGGGTTCCTCCAAGACCCGCGTCCGTATTGGACGCGGTATCGGCTCGGGCAAGGGCAAGACCGGTGGTCGTGGCGGCAAGGGCCAGACCGCTCGTTCGGGCGTTGCCATCAACGGCTTCGAAGGCGGCCAGATGCCCCTTCACATGCGCATGCCGAAGCGCGGCTTCAATTCGCACAATCCCGCCAAGTGGAACGTCGTGCGTCTTGACCGCATCCAGGCTGCGATCGATGCCGGCAAGCTCGACGCGAAGAACGTGATCGACGAGGCTGCCCTGGTTGCCGCCGGCGTCGTGCGTCGCGCCAAGGACGGCGTCCGCCTGGTCGCCACCGGTGAATTCACTGCCAAGAAGGTTACCTTCAAGGTTGCTCACGCTTCTGCCGGTGCCAAGGCCGCTATTGAAGCTGCTGGCGGCAAGGTCGATATCCCTGAGGCAAAAGTGACGGCTGAAGCCTAAGGGCTCCGGCCCTTAGTTTGGGGAGCGATTATGGCGTCCGCAGCCGAGCAACTGGCTAGAAATCTTAATTTCGCGACCTTCGCCAAGGCGAAGGCCCTGCAGCAGCGCATCTGGTTCACTCTGGGCGCGCTGCTCGTTTATCGTCTGGGCACCTATATCCCGGTGCCCGGCATCGACCCGGGTGCCTTTGCGCAGAGCTTCCAGAGCTCCTCGCAGGGCATTTTCGGCATGCTCGATCTCTTCGCCGGTGGCGCCGTGCAGCGCATGGCGATCTTCGCGCTCAACCTCATCCCCTACATCACGGCCTCGATCGTGATCCAGGTCATCACGACCGCTTCGCCGCGCCTCGAGGCGCTGCGCAAGGAAGGGGAGAGCGGGCGCCGCAAGATCAACCAGTATACGCGCTATCTCGCCGTGGTCTTCTGTGCCGTGCAGGCCTATGGCATCGCCATTGGCCTCGAAGCGAGCCAGGGCGTGGTGCTCAATCCGGGCTGGTTCTTCCGCCTCTCGACCGTGATTACCCTCGTGGGTGGCACGATGTTCCTGATGTGGCTGGGCGAGCAGATCACCTCGCGCGGTGTCGGCAACGGCATTTCGCTGATCATCTTCGCCGGTATCGTGGCCAACCTGCCCACGACCATCGTGCAGACCCTCGAGCTCACCCGCCAGGGCGCGCTTTCGGGCCTGGCTGGCCTCGGCATCCTGGTGCTGGCCATCGTCGTGATCGGCGTGATCGTCTTCTTCGAGCGCGCCCAAAGGCGGCTTCTGATCCAGTATCCGAAGCGGCAAGTGGGCAACAAGATGTTCCAGGGCGATACCTCGCACCTGCCGCTCAAGCTCAATACCTCGGGTGTTATCCCGGTGATCTTCGGCTCGTCGCTGCTTCTGCTGCCGGCCACGATCGCGGGCTTTGCCGCCCAGGGTAATGCGCCGCAATGGCTTCAGGTGACGGCCGCCCTGCTTGGACGTGGACAGCCTCTCTATCTGATCCTGTTCGCCGTCCTGATCATCTTCTTCTCGTTCTTCTACACGGCCATCGTGTTCAATCCGCAGGATACCGCGGATAACCTGAAGCGGTCGGGTGGGTTCATTCCGGGCATCCGTCCGGGCGAGAGGACCGCGCAGTACATCGACTACGTGCTTACCCGCATTACGGTCGTCGGTGCCCTCTACCTGACAGTGATCGCGCTCATTCCTGAGCTCATTCACAGCCAGCTCAACGTCAGCCAGTTCATCGGCGGTACGTCGCTGCTGATCATGGTCACGGTGACCCTGGATACGATCTCGCAGATCCAGAGCCATCTCATCGCCCAGCAGTATGAAGGGCTGGTCAAGAAATCGCGGCTTGGGGGCAAGCGTCGATGAGGTTGATACTTCTGGGCCCGCCGGGGGCGGGGAAGGGGACGCAGGCAAAGGTCCTGGTGGACACTTACGGCATCCCCCAACTCTCGACCGGCGATATCCTTCGCTCGGCCATTGCCAACAAGACCCCGCTTGGTCTTGCGGCGAAGGAAGTGATGGATCGTGGCGATCTGGTCTCGGACGAGATCGTCAACGGCATCGTCTCGGAGCGTCTCGACGCTCCGGACTGCAAGGCCGGGTTCGTGCTCGACGGTTTCCCGCGGACCATTCCGCAGGCCGAGGCGCTCGACAAGATGCTTGTCGAAAAGGGCATGCACCTGAACGCCGTGGTCGAGATCAAGGCGGAACCGGAAGTTCTCATCGCCCGGATCATCAACCGGGCGCGCGAGAGCGCCGCTGCCACGGGCCAGACCCGGGCCGACGATAACGAAGAAGTGTTGCGTAACCGTCTGAACGTCTATCGCGATCAGACCGCCCCCCTGGTCGAGTATTACCGGGGGAAGGGGCTGCTCAAGACGGTCGACGGCATGGCCGAGGTGGAAGAAGTCACCCAGGCCATTCGGCAGGCAGTCGAGAACTAGCAAAATCGGATTTATGCAGGGCCTGTTGACTCGGGTGCTACAAATCCTTAAAGAACCGCCCAGTCTCATGGATTATTGGACTGGATTCGGTTCCTCAGTTTGGGTTGGGGGAGCGAAAGCCGGTCCCTTGTTGTTGAACGGCGCGGGCACAACCGACCCGCGTTGATTGAAGGAGAGCAGACGTGGCTCGTATTGCTGGCGTCAATATCCCGACGAATAAGCGCGTACTCATCGCGCTTCAGTATATTCACGGGATCGGCCCGAAGAAGGCCGAAGAAATCATCGAGAAGGTCGGTATTCCGGCCGACCGTCGCGTCAATGAACTGACCGACGCCGAAGTGATCCAGATCCGTGAGACGATTGACCGCGATTACGTGGTCGAGGGCGATCTTCGCCGTAACGTCGCTATGAACATCAAGCGGCTCATGGACCTCGGCAATTACCGTGGTCTGCGTCATCGCCGCGGTCTGCCGGTGCGTGGTCAGCGGACCCACACCAATGCCCGCACCCGCAAGGGTCCGGCAAAGCCGATCGCCGGCAAGAAGAAATAAGGATCGTCCCGGTCCTTCGGTGGAGCCGCTGGGGCAATCCGGCTTACGGCGGCAATGATATCGAATAGAGGAACTAAATGGCTAAAGCTGAAGTCGCGCGCGTCCGTCGCAAGGAGCGCAAGAATATCACGTCCGGCGTCGCACATGTGAACGCCTCCTTCAACAACACCATGATTACGATCACGGACGTGCAGGGGAACACCATCTCCTGGTCGTCTTCGGGCGTGATGGGCTTCAAGGGTTCGCGCAAGTCGACCCCGTATGCCGCCCAGGTTGCCGCCGAAGATGCCGCCAAGAAGGCGCAGGAACACGGCATGAAGACCCTCGAGGTCGAAGTGCGCGGTCCCGGTTCGGGCCGTGAGTCCGCACTGCGTGCGCTCCAGGCTGCCGGCTTTAACGTCACCAGCATCCGGGACGTCACCTCGATCCCGCACAACGGCTGCCGTCCGCGCAAGCGCCGTCGCGTCTAACCCCGTTGCGGGGTTCGGCTCCCGACCGTCACAGGCCGGGAGCGGCATTGCATTTGCGGCACAGCGGCCGGGCGAGGGCCGCACTTTTGAAAGGACGTTACCGTGACCATCCAGAGGAACTGGCAGGAATTAATCAAGCCGACCAAGCTGGACATTGTTTCGGGCAGCGATAACGCGCGCGTGGCTTCGGTCGTGGCCGAGCCGCTTGAGCGCGGCTATGGTCTTACCCTGGGCAACGCTCTGCGTCGCGTGCTGCTGTCGTCCCTGCAGGGCGCTGCAGTCACCGCGATCCAGATCGACGGCATTCTGCACGAATTCTCTTCGCTCCCTGGCGTGCGCGAGGACATTACCGACCTCGTCCTGAACGTCAAGGAAATCGCCGTCAAGATGAACGCCGAAGGCCCGAAGCGCCTGACCCTCTCCAAGCAGGGTCCGGGTGCCGTGGTTGCCGGCGACATCAAGGTGTCGGGCGATATCGAAGTTCTCAATCCCGAGCTCGTGATCTGCCATCTCGACGATGGCGCCGAGATCAACATCGAGTTCACCGTCAATACCGGCAAGGGTTATGTCCCTGCCGACCGTAACCGTCCCGAGGACGCGCCCATCGGCTATATCCCTGTCGATGCGCTGTTCTCGCCGGTGCGCCGTGTCTCCTACAAGGTCGACGCCACCCGTGAGGGCCAGGTTCTCGACTACGATAAGCTGACCCTTCAGGTCGAGACCAACGGCGCGGTGACCCCGGAAGACGCCGTGGCTTATGCCGCGCGCATCCTCCAGGACCAGCTCACGGTTTTCGTCAACTTCGAAGAGCCGACCAAGGAAAAGGCCCAGGACACCGTCCCGGAACTCGCCTTCAATCCTGCTCTGCTCAAGAAGGTGGACGAGCTGGAGCTCTCCGTGCGTTCGGCGAACTGCCTGAAGAACGACAACATCGTGTACATTGGCGACCTCATCCAGAAAACCGAGGCCGAAATGCTCCGCACTCCCAATTTCGGGCGCAAGTCGCTCAACGAAATCAAGGAAGTGCTGGCGCAGATGGGTCTGCATCTGGGCATGGACGTGGCCAACTGGCCGCCTGAAAACATCGACGACCTCGCCAAGCGCTACGAAGATCATTATTGATCTCGCGCAAGGCTTCGAAAGCTTTTAAGGAGACTACAAATGCGCCACGGTAATGCCGGCCGCAAACTCAACCGGACCTCGAGCCATCGCAAGGCGATGTTCGCGAACATGTCCGCAGCTCTCATCAAGCATGAGCAGATCGTGACCACCTTGCCCAAGGCCAAGGAACTGCGTCCGATCGTCGAGAAGCTGATCACCCTTGCAAAGCGCGGCGACCTGCATGCCCGCCGCCAGGCCATCGCGCAGATCCGCGACGAAGACCAGGTCAAGAAGCTGTTCGACGTGCTCGGCGGCCGCTACAAGGATCGTCAGGGTGGCTACACCCGCATCCTCAAGGCCGGCTTCCGCTATGGCGACAACGCCCCGGTGGCCGTGATCGAATTCGTCGACCGCGACGTGAACGCGAAGGGCCAGGATTCGGGCCCGACCGCCGAGCGCGAAGAGATCGAGGAAGCCGCCGCCGCGTAAGCGGGCAGTGGTTCAGGAATTGAAACGGCCGCGGGGCAACCCGCGGCCGTTTTTGGTTTTGGGGGCTGGGGGTGCTCGGGGTACCCGACCCCCCTTAGGGTTGGGCAGTGCCAACCGTGCCTCTTGCGCGCTTCGTGATCCGGCAATTGGATTGGGAGGGGGGCGCTGAGGTGGCTCCTGGTATGAAGCCGCGGGTGTTAGCTCTTGTTGCCACCCCCACCCCTGTCCCCTCCCCGCAAGGGGGAGGGAGACTTGCTGGCTTGATCTCGTCTCCAATCGCCGCGCTTTCGTAGGAAGAGGAAGCTGCGAGACCCTGTTGGCTTGATAGCGTTCCCAACCGCCGCACTTCCCCGGCCGTAGAGCCAGGCCCATGGATGGCGCCACTCGAGTGGCGTGGTGCAATAGGCCCCGGGTCTTCGCCCGGGGAAGTTCGGTGGTGGGGTGGGGGCGGAGGTGGCGCGATAGCGCGGGGGATAGAGCTCCTAGGGAGCAGGAGGCAGGAGGCAGGAGGCAGGAGGAGCACCGGTCGGCGCGCTATCGCTCCAGTCCCCATGCCTCATAGCAGGCGTTCAGCTCCCGCATCGTGCGCAGTTCCAGCATCGGCAAACCCGACCTGCGCAGCAGCTCGACGTCGCGCTCCCGTTTCCGCGGCTGCTCGATTGCGATGAAGTGGATCATGTCCCAGTTCAGCCGGTCTTCGCCGCCTTCCAGAGCGCCGGGGCGGTTGGGTTCGAAGAGGGTTCGGCGAATATAGCGGAAGAGGCTGCGGGTGGGTTCGTTGCCGGTGAGGATGATGCCGGTGGCGCGGTCAAGGCGCTCGGAGAGGGCGCCGAAATAGTTGCCTTCCATGACCCAACGTTCGCCCGTGATCGCCTCCCGGTGGAGGCGCTCGAAGTCTGGGCGGGGACGGGGCTGCCAGTTGGTGTTGGGGAGGTGGAAGAGGAGGTCGAGATGGAAGACGGGCAGTTCGAGCTTGCGGCCGAGGGCGACCGAAAGGGTGGATTTGCCGCTGTTGGAGGGGCCGCAGATGCAGAGGCGCGGACCGAAGGTTTCGAGCGCCGGCGGATTCATGGTGCGATCGGGCGGGTGAGGCCCCAGGCGCGGTAGTAGCGGTTGATCTCGGCCATGGAGTTCATGCGCACCACGGGAACGCCGGCATCGGCCAGCATGGCGTCGTATTTGCCGTAATTGCGCGACTGGACGAAGAGCAGCCAGTGGATCATTTCCCATTTCACGCTGTCCTTGTTTCCTTCGAGCGCGCCGAAGCGCTTGGTCTGGAACAGGGTGCGGTTGAAATAGCGCATGAGGTTGGCGAGGCGCGGGGCGCGCACGAGGATCACGCCGGTGGCGCGGGCGAAGCGCCGGGGCATGGCCGAGGAATAATTGCCATCCATCACCCAGCTGTCGCCCTCGATGGCGGCGTCGTGAAGGGCATAGAACTCCTCCTTGGGGCGCTGTTCCCAATCGGTATTGGGGAGATGGAAGAACAGGTCGAGATGAATGGCGGGAATGCCCAGCTTGCGGCCGATGGCCGTAGCGAGCGTGGACTTGCCGTTGCTGGAGGGACCGAGAATACAAATGCGGCGGCCAAGCGCAGCCAGAGGCAGCGGGTCGTTCATAGCGTTTCACCGGAAAAGAAAAGGGCCGCTCCCGTAGAACGGAAGCGGCCCCCTGGTCAAGAGTGTTGCGACGCTTACTGGTCGTCCTTGCCGGTGAAGATCTCGTCGACCCAGTACTGGTCGCGGCGATCGAAACCGTTGAACGGGGTGAGCGAGGCCTGGGTGTAGGCGCCCATCAGGCCGAACTCGACCCAGTCGTCCTCGTCGATGTCGGAGGGCAGCATGAAGGTCTGCGGCAGCACGTCATAGCTGTCGCAGGTCGGGCCCCAGACGGTGAAGCCTTCGAACTGGCCGTCATTGTCGTGCACGCGGGCGCCGCGCCAGACGCGGACGGCGGGGGTGAAGTGCATGAACTTCACTTCCATCAGCGCGCCGTAGGCGCCGTCGTTGAGGTAGACCGAGATGCCGCCGCGCTGGTGCTTCACGCGCAGCAGCAGGGAGGTGGACGAGGTGACCATGGCGCGGCCCGGCTCGATGATGAGTTCGGGCTTGGAGCCGGAGAAGTTGTCCTTCACGGCCTGGTCGATGGTCTCGAAATAATAGTCCATCGGCGGCGCTTCGCTGGTCGGGTAGGGGGCCGGGTAGCCGCCGCCGATATTGAGGCGCTTGAGCTCGATGCCGGATTCCCTGGCGATGTTGGCCGCTGCCGCGATGTGACGCTCATAGGCGTAGGCGTCTTCGCACTGGCTGCCGACGTGGAAGCAGAGCGAGGGGGTGTAGCCCATCTGCTCGACCATCTGCACGATCTCGATGGCGCCCTGTTCCATGACGCCGAACTTGGTGCCGAAGTCATAGGACTTGAGCGCCTTGCCGGCCTTGAAGCGGGTGGTGACCTCGACGTCCTTGGACGGCGACACGATCGCCGCCAGCTGATCGAGCTGGGACGGATGGTCGATGGTGAAGGAGCGGATGCCGAACTCTTCGTAGGCGCGTTCGATCTCGCGCCTGTTCTTGATCGGGTTGTTGTAGTGCATCACCGCGCCAGGAGCGTAGTCGCGGATGAGCTCCATCTCGGTGTTGGAGGCGACGTCAAACGCCTTCAAACCTTCGCGATGCAGGATCTGGATGATGTGCGGGGAAGGGTTGCACTTGACCGCATAGGTCAGCAGCCCGTCAAAGCCCTTTTTGAAAACCTTCTTGGCCTTGATCAGCTCGCGCTCGGAGAACAGGAAGCTCGGAAAATCCGGAGCTTCCGCCGCGATCAGGGCGGAGGTGTTCGGATAGACCTGGGTCGGCGCAGTCACTTGATCGTTCATGACGAAGGCCTTTTGTAAAAGGGTGAAAGAAGCGCTGCATATAGGAAGAGTTGACCCCTAGCGCAAATGATAATTCGCCCCATTTCAAGTGGTGTTTTGTGACACCTTAATGGCGCCAAAATCCGGGCGCTTCTCGCGAGGCAGACAAGAGGCGCAAGTATCCAGAATGCCTTCTGTTTTTGGAGTGGAACCATGAGCAACCGCACCGTCCTCCTAGCATCGGGTCTCATCGCCGTGGCCGTCGTCGGCGCCGCACTTGGCGCCGTCTGGGAGCAGGGGCGAACGCAGAACGAAACGACCGAGGCGCTCGTGGCGGAAGCTCCCGCTGCCGCGCAGCCGGCGACCGCTCCAGCGCAGGCCGTCCAGGTGGCGCAGGCTGTGCAAGTTGCCCAGGCAGATCGGCAGTTGCCGACCAGCCAGGAGCAGATGCAACTCAGCTTCGCGCCGGTGGTGAAGGCGGTTTCGCCCTCCGTGGTCAACGTCTATGCCACCACTGTCGTTGCAGGATCGCGTTCGCCCTTTGCCAACGACCCGTTCTTCCAGCGCTTTTTCGGCGGCGGCAGCCCGTTCGACGCGGCGCCGAGGGAATCCAAGTCGCTGGGCTCGGGCGTCATCGTCAACGAGAGCGGGGTGATCCTCACCAATAGCCACGTAGTGCATGGCGCTACCGATGTGCGGGTGGCGACGGCCGACGGGCGCGAATACGCGGTCGATGTGGCGCTCGATGACGAGAAGACCGATCTGGCGGTTCTCAAGATCAAGAACGCGGGCCAGCGCAAGTTCCAGCCGCTGACCTTTGCGGATTCCGACCAGTTGCAGGTGGGTGACCTGGTGCTGGCCATCGGCAACCCGTTCGGGGTGGGGCAAACGGTGACGAGTGGCATCGTCTCGGCTTTGGCGCGTACGGGCGTCGAGAGCAACAACTACGAGTTCTTCATCCAGACGGATGCGGCCATCAACCCGGGCAATTCGGGCGGGGCGCTTGTTGATCTGCACGGCAACCTCGTCGGCATCAATACTGCGATCTTCAGCCAGTCGGGCGGCTCGGTGGGCATCGGCTTTGCCATTCCGGCCAACATGGCGCGGGTGATCGCCAATGCCGGCATCAGCGGGGCGCCGATCCAGCGGCCCTGGTTCGGGGCACGCACGCAGGACGTGACGGCCGATATCGCAGACAGCATCGGGCTCGATCCGCCGCATGGTGCGCTGATCACGGAGATCGCAAAGGGCAGCTCGGCCGAGAAGGCGGGGTTCAAGCCGGGCGACGTGATCCTTTCCGTCGATGGCGCCACGATCGACCAGGCCAGCAATTTCGACTATCGCATCGCCACCAAGCCGGTAGGCGAGACTGCCAAGATCGGGTTCTGGCGCGACCACAAGGAGCAGGAGATGGACCTGACGCTCGAGGCGGCGCCGGCGGGAACCGGGCAGGCCATCGAGATCAACGGCAATACGCGCTTTGCCGGAACGACTGTGGAGACGCTCTCTCCCGCCGTTGCGCAGGAGCTTGGCCTCGACTTTAATGCGAAGGGCGTGGTGGTCACCGCCATCGCCAGCGGCTCGCCCGCCGACCAGATGGGCTTGCAGAAGGGCGATATCATCATCAGCCTCAACGGAACGGAAATGACGGACGCGGAGACGTTCAAGAACACGGCTTCCAGTCGGGCCAATACCTGGCAGATCGTGCTGCAGCGCGGCGGCCAGGTGTTCCGTTCGTTCGTCAGTGGATAAGCATGGGCGATCTTTTCTCGCCGGAGCCGGATGGCGCTGAGCCGTCCGGCGAGGACCTCACCAACCGGCCCCTGGCCGACCAGCTTCGGCCGCGCTCGCTCGACGAGGTGATCGGCCAGCAGCACCTGCTCGGGCCCGAGGGCACGCTGCGGCGCATGATTGCGTCGGGGCGCCTTGGCTCGCTCATCCTTTGGGGCCCACCGGGCACCGGCAAGACGACCGTCGCGCGATTGCTGGCCGACCAGATCGGCTACAAGTTCGAGCAGATTTCAGCCGTGTTCTCGGGCGTTGCCGACCTCAAGAAGGCATTCGAGAAGGCGCGGGGCGAACGGATGGCGGGCAAGCGCACGCTGCTCTTCGTCGACGAGATTCATCGCTTCAACCGCGCCCAGCAGGATGGCTTCCTGCCGGTGATGGAGGACGGCACGGTGGTGCTCGTGGGTGCGACGACGGAAAATCCGTCGTTCGAGCTCAACGCGGCCCTGCTCTCGCGCAGCCAGGTGTTGCGGTTCGAATCCCTCTCGCTCGAAGACCTCGAGGCCCTGGCGAAGCGGGCCGAGGCCAAGACCGGCGAGCAATTGCCGCTCGATGACGATGCGCGGGCGATGCTGCTGACGCTCGCCGATGGCGACGGGCGGGCGCTGCTCGGGCTGGTCGAGGAAGTCATGGCTTCGGCGCGGCCGGGCGAGGTGCTGGACAAGGCTTCGCTGCTCACGGTCGTGCAACGGCGAGCGCCGATCTACGACAAGGCGCAGGACGGGCACTACAATCTCATTTCGGCGCTGCACAAGACCATTCGCGGCTCGGACCCGAATGCGGCGCTCTACTATTTCGCGCGCATGCTGGAGGCTGGAGAGGACCCGCTGTTCCTGGCGCGGCGGCTGATCCGCATGTCGGTGGAAGACATCGGCCTTGCCGATCCTCAGGCGCTGCAGCAGGCGATCGCGGCGCGCGATGCCTACCAAATGCTCGGTTCGCCCGAAGGGGAGCTGGCGCTGGCGCAGGTGGTCGTCTACCTGGCGCTCGCGCCCAAGTCGAACGCGGTCTACACCGCCTTCAAGTCGGCGATGAAGGTGGCGCGGGATACCGGTTCGCCGATGCCGCCGATGGTGATCCTCAATGCGCCCACCAAGCTCATGGGCAAGCAGGGGTACGGCGCGGGCTATATCTACGACCACGACACGCCCGAGGCGTTTTCGGGGCAGGAATATTTCCCCGAAAAGATCGGGCGGCAGGATTTCTATCGGCCGGTGGAGCGCGGTTTCGAGCGCGACCTGGCCAAGCGGCTCGAGTATTTTACCCGCCTGCGCGAGAAGAAGCGGGGCGAGGAGCGATAACCCGTACCGTACTTCCCCGGCGAAAGCCGGGGCCCATGGATTGCGCCACTCCTGTGGGGCGGTGCAATAGGCCCCGGCTCTTCGGCCGGGGAAGTTCGGTGGTGGGGAGAGGCTAGAGGGACAGGGGAAAGGGCATCTACCTACCGACTGCTCTGCCAGGAGCCGGCGCTGCCGTGTTGCAGGCCGAGGGCGTAGAGATCGTTGAGCCAGGCCTGGATCTGGGCGCTCTTGGTCGGCGTTTCGGGGAAGCCGCCGGGGATGGCCGCGAGGTGGTAGGTGATGCCGTAGGCGCGGGCAGTGTTCTCCAGTTCGCGCACGTCGCCGCGGTCGCGATATTTGAGCAGGGTCGGGACGGCGCGGCCGAGGACGGAGAGGCCGGTGGCCTTGACGATCTGCGGGCTGGGCTGGGTAGTGCCGTTGTAGATGGCGTAGAGCGTGCCCTGCGACTTGGCGCCCTGGCCGCCGCCCGGCAGCATCACGAATTGCTGGGTGATGCCGCCATCCACATGCAGCTCGTCATATTGCTTGCCATCGATGGTCACCTCGATGAGCACCGGCGGGAAGAAGCCGGGCAGGGCGGCCGAGGCCAGGATGATCTGGCGGACGAGCTCAAGCTTGTTGGGGATGTTGCTGTTGGCGATGGCGCCGATATCCCAGACGACCGGGCGCTCGGCATCGAGATTGGTGGTGCCGACGAGAAGCCGACGGCCCTTGCGGTGCTCCGCGGCGATGGCGGCCAGCGTTTCCTCATCGATGATGTAGGCGATGGCGCGCTTGACCGGCGTGTTGTCGGCAAGGGCGGGGGCGCCGAACAATACGGCGAGGAAGCCGGGGCCGGCGATGTGGTCGGTGTTGACCTGCGAAAGGATGGCGTGGAGGCGCGGATCGTAGCGCGGGCCGAGAAAGGCCAGTGGCGCGATCATGGCGCCTACGCTGATGCCGGTGACGAGATCGAAATTCGGGCGGTTGCCGCGCGCTGACCAGCCGGTGAGGTAGCCGGCGCCATAGGCGCCGTTGAGGCCGCCGCCGGAGAGGCTGAGGATGTGCTTGTCGCGCCGGAAGGCATTGGCATAGGCGGCCGGCAACTGGTCGCCCCAATAGCGGATGGGCGTCTTGGTGCCGAAGCTCGCCTCGTCGATCCGCGCCATCGGCACGGGATCGCGCAGCATTGTCGTGCAGCCTGCAGCCAGTGACAGGGTGAAACCCAGGATCAAGGCGCGCAAAGACGCTCGGATTATCTTGTTCATCGCAGAAATGCCCCCAAACAGCATCCCTGCTAGCCGTCAGGCGCTAAGAATTGGTTCCGAAACTCGCTAAGGATGCTTCTGCCAGTTCCCGGCACGCCCGTTTTTGTATCCGAAGGTGAACAGCTCGTTGAGCCAGGCGGGCGAAGCCATGAACAAATTGTCTGGTTGTGGGAAGTCGGCGGCGATGGCGGTGAGCATGTATTTGATGCCGCGCGCCCGTACCGCGTTCTCCAGCACGATGATGTCGCCGCGGCCGCGATACTTGAGCAGGGACGGTACGGCGCGGGCCAGGACCGAGACGCTCGAGACCTGCTGGATGGCGTCGCGCTGCGGTTCGATCGTGCCGTTGTAGATGACGTAGAGCGTGCCGTTGAGCTTGGGGCCGCTGGCGCCGAAGCCGCCAGGGAGCAGCACCACCTGCTGGGTAACGCCGCCATCGACGTGGAGTTCGTCATAGGGCTTGCCCTCGGCGTTCACGCGGATCAGCACCGGCGGGAAGATGCCGGGCACGGCCGCCGAGGCGAGGATGATGGTGCGCACCAGTTCAAGCCGGTTGACGATGTTGCTGTTGGCGATGGCGCCGATATCCCAGACGACGGGTCGCTCGGCATCGAGGTTGGTGGTGCCGATGAGGAGGCGGCGGCCGGCGCGGTGCTCGGCGGCGATCTCATCGAGCGCCTGCTGGTCGACGACCTGCGCGATAGCCATGCGGAGCGGGGTGTTGTCGGCAATGGCCGGAGCACCGAGAAGGGCGGCGAGCACGCCCGGGCCCTTGGTACGCTGCACGGCGAGGTTGGAGAAGATGGATTCCATGCGCTTGTCGTAGCGCGGGCCGAGGAAGGCCATGGGGGCGATGACCGCGCCCACGCTGATGCCGGTGACGATATCGAATTTCGGCCGGTCGCCCCGGGCAGTCCAGCCCACGAGGAAACCGGCGCCATAGGCGCCGTTCATGCCGCCGCCGGAAAGGGCGAGGAATTTCGGAGAGGCCGATCGCGCGAGGCCGGAGAATATCTCGGAATTGCCCTTGGGCAGTTCGTCGCCCCAGTAGCGGATGACGGGTGAGGAGACGAGCGCCGCGGTTTCAGCATCTGCGGCTGGAACCGGGTGCCGAATGCCGAACGAAGAACACGCGGCTACGGCGAGCAGCGTGACCGTTACCGTGAGCATGCGCAAGCCAACGGCAACCTTCGAGATTAGTGATGTCATCGCCGCACCGATGCCCCTCAAGCCGAAAGTCTGTCGCCGACGATACCAAACTATTGTAGGACGAGCCATTATCGGAACCGCTTGGATTTATTTCATGCTCGAAGTGTTGCTTGTTGGCCTTGGCGGCGCCATCGGCGCGGTCAGCCGTTATGGCGTGTCGGTACTGGTCGGGCGCATCTGGTGGTCGACGTTCCCGCTGGCGACGCTGCTCATCAATATCGCGGGTTCGTTCGCGATGGGCGTGCTCGTCGGCCTGTTGGCGCGCTTCGTGCCGCCGCACCAGCAGGAGCTGCGCCTGTTCTTCGCCATCGGCATCCTGGGCGGGTTCACCACGTTCTCCTCGTTCTCGCTCGATGCGATGACGCTGATCGAACGCGGCCAATGGAACGATGCGCTGCTCTACGCGGTGCTTTCGGTTGTAGTTTCGATTGCGGCGCTCTATGTCGGGCTCCTGATTACAAGAGGCACGGGCGCATGAGCGCAGTACAGGAAAGAACGGTTTCCACGGACGAAGAGGGCATGCGGCTGGACCGCTGGTTCGCCCTGCATTTCCCGCAATTGGGGTTCGGCCGGCTGCAGAAGCTTATCCGCACCGGGCAGGTGCGCGTGGACAAGGGCAGGGCGCAGACCAATACGCGGCTCTCCGCCGGCCAGACCGTGCGCGTGCCGCCGGTCGACGACCCGGGCACGCCCAAGCCGATGCGCATCAACGAGGAAGATGCCGAATTCCTGCGCTCGATCATTCTCTACGAGGATGACGAGCTTTACGTCTTCAACAAGCCCTACGGGCTGGCGGTACAGGGCGGCACGAACACCAAGCGCCATATCGACGGCATGCTCAAGAGCCTGCCCAACAAGAAGGGCGAGCCGCCCCGGCTGGTGCATCGCCTCGACCGCGATACGTCGGGCTGCCTCGTCGTGGCCAAGACGCATGCGGCGGCTAGCCATTTCGGCGCCGTGTTCCGTTCGCGCTCGGCGCGCAAGATCTACTGGGCCGTGGTCTTCGGCAATCCGGCGCCGCGCCAGGGCGAGATTTCGTGCTTCCTTGCCAAGCAGCCGACGCAGGATGGCGAGCAGATGATCGTGGTGCCGCACGGCTATCCCGGCGCGCAGCACTCACAGACCTATTATTCGACCACCGATACGGCCGGGCGCCGTTTCGCCTGGGTGACGCTCAAGCCCGTCACGGGCCGTACCCACCAGCTGCGCGTGCACATGGCCCAGCTCGGCAATCCGATCCTCGGCGATCCGCGCTATTTCAACATCCAGAACTGGGACGCTCCGGAGGGCCTGGCCGAGGGGCTGCAGCTTCATGCCCGCCGCATCACGCTGCCGCTGCGTAGCGGCAAGAAGCTGGATGTGTCCGCGCCTCTGCCCCCGCATATGCAGGCAACGTTCGACGCCCTCGGGTTCGACGCGGCGCGCTATGACGCGCAGAACACGGATCCGGAAGCGGACGCCTGAGCCTTTCCGACACGCATAGTTGAATGGGCCAGCCCAAACGGGCTGGTTATCCTCCCCTGGCCTTCGCTGGGGGCGGAGGGCGACTGCATGTCCATCAAGGAGAGGAATCATGAAGACCATCGCTCTAGCCGTAGCTTCGGCAACGTTTCTCGCCGTGACTTCCCCTGCCGCACTGGCCCAGGATTCGATGAGCTTTTTCGTCACAAGCGTGGGCTTGGGCGACGGAGCCAATCTGGGCGGACTTGAGGGCGCCGATGCCCATTGCCTCAAGCTGGCCGAGGCGGCCGGCGTTTCGGGCAAGGAATGGCGCGCCTATCTCAGCGCCGAAGGCGTCAATGCCAAGGACCGGATCGGGGCCGGCCCCTGGAGCAATGTGAAGGGTGACGTCATCGCCACCGATGTAGCCGCGCTCCACAGCCCGCAGATCAATCTCACCAAAGAGACCGCACTCAGCGAAAAGGGCGAGATGATCAATGGGCGGGGCGATACGCCCAATACCCACGATATCCTCACGGGCGCGAATCCGGACGGCACGCTTGCCGCCGGCAAGACCTGCGGGGACTGGACCAGCAATGCCGACGGCGTCGCGATCGTGGGCCATTCGGATCGCACGGGGCTCGACGATTCCGACGCGGCCAGATCGTGGAACTCCTCGCACGAGACCCGCGGCGGATGCGGTCAGGCCGCGCTCCAGGGTACGGGCGGGGCTGGCCTCTTCTACTGTTTCGCGGCCAACTGAGCCGCGCTCAGGCAAATCTCGTCGGGGTGTGGTGACACGCCCCGACATTTGTGATTTGCAGCCTCCAGCAAAGGAGACTGCCCGATGAAGCTCGTCGTTTTCGATATGGATGGGACGCTGATCGATACCCATGGGCTCATCACCGAGCAGATGGGACGGGCGTTTACGAGCCTGGGGCTCGAGGCGCCGACCGTCGAGGCATCGCGGCGGGTGATCGGGCTGTCGCTGCCGGTCGCCATCGGGCAATTGGCGGGAAGCGAGGATACGGACCTCGTGGGCCGGCTCGTCGAGAGCTACCGGACGCTCTATCGCGCCAGCCTCACCGAATCCGCCGATCGCGAGCCGCTGTTCCCCGGCACGCGCGAGGCGCTCGACCGCCTGCGGGGCGATGACAGCGCCATTCTCGGCATAGCTACGGGCAAGGGGCTGACCGGCGTCAACCGCATCCTCGGCATTCACGGGCTTGCTGGGCACTTCTCGACGCTGCAGACGCCGGACCACAACCCTTCCAAGCCGCATCCGGGCATGCTGCTGCGGGCGATGTCGGAAACCGGGGCCGATACCGCCGAGACGATCATGATCGGGGATACGACGTTCGACATCCAGCTCGCCAATGCGGCGGGGGTGCGATCGATCGGCGTTTCCTGGGGTTATCATGACCGGGAGGAATTGGTGGCGGCTGGTGCTACACTGATGATCGACCGCTATGACGACCTCGATGCGGCGATCGCATCGCTATTGGAGTAGAACCATGCGCGAGTTCCTCGAAGACGCCTTCCAGCATCGCGACGACGGCTATGGCCGTGCGCAAAAGCATGCCAAGCAGGAGCTGCCCAAGCGCTTCTACAAGGAAACCGGCGTCGTGCCGGTCGAGGGGGGCTTCACCGTCACGCTCGACGGCCGCCCGACGCGGACGCCGGGGCGGGTGCCCGTCGTGGTGCCGGTCGCCGGCATCGCCACCATCATGGCCGAGGAATGGGCGGCGCAGGGCGAACGGATCGACGCGCAGACCATGCCGATGGTGCGGCTCGTGAATTCGGCGCTGGAAAGCGGCGAGGGCATGGTGCCCAGCTTCCGCGACGAGGTGGTCAAGTTCGCCGGTAGCGACCTGATGCTCTATCGCGCTGAAAGTCCGCGCGAGCTGGCGGCGGAACAGGAAGCCATGTGGGACGAGGCCCTGGTCAAGCTGGCCCGTCATTTCGGCGTCAGCTTCCAGCCGACCATCGGCATCCTGCACCAGCCGCAGCCGCCGGCAACGCTGGCCAAGCTGGAGGAATCACTGGAAGGCGAGGGGCTGCTGGTGCTGACGGCGCTGGTGTCTATCACCGGCCTTACCGGTTCGGGCCTGCTCGCAATTGGCCTGCTCAACCGCCTCTTCACGCCCGATTATGTGTGGAGTGCCGCGCATGTCGATGAGGATTTCCAGATCCGCCAATGGGGCGAGGACGAGGAAGCAATCGAGCGCCGGGCTCGCCGCCGTATCGAATTTGATACAGCGGTGAAGCTCATCGAGTTGATGCGCGGCTAGGCGGACTGGCGAGCCAGTCCGCAAGTGCTTGAGTCAGTGTTCCATATCGATCGTGGCGCTCCACGGCGCCTGATAGTCCGTCGAATTGGGAGGGCAAGACTCGATCCCGCTTGCCTTCTCGGGCGTTCCTTCAAGAATCCCGAAAGCGCATAGCGACGCGCGACCCTCGATGCCCTCCACATGGGTGTGGTAATACGTCCCCATAAGGGCGAACACCGTTCCCGTCCGGCCGTCCGTGAAGTCGACTCTGCCCGCGTAGCCGGTCGCAGAGGGTTGCGGGAATCTCCATGTCGAGTGTTCCTCGCCGTTCACTCCGCTGGTCACGTGCCAGGTTTCCGCATGTGCGATGCCGGCGAAACCCATCCCCAGTGCGATCAGCCCGTACTTCCATGCACGCATTATCGCCTCCCTTCCTGGCGTCGAGGGGAAGCTAACATTCGAGCGGGGGGCAGCGGGATTCGTCAGTTCGGACGATCATTGTCGCCCGAAGGTTGTTCAGTACCGGCGTGTTACCAGCCAATCGGCGACGTCCGGTGCGATCTCGCGCAGCGGTACGAGGACGAAGTCGCGTTCGTGGGCGAAGGGGTGGGGGACCTTCAGGTTGGGCTCGTCGATCACCTGGCGCTCGTAGGCGATGATGTCGATGTCGATGAGGCGCGGGCCCCAGCGTTCGAGGCGCTGGCGGCCCATGGCGGCTTCGACGCCCAGGCAGATGGCGAGAAGCTCCTGAGGCGTTGATTCCGTTTCGACTTCCAAGGCCATGTTATGAAAGTCGTTTTGGTCGGTCTTGCCCCAGGGCTTGGTCAGCAGCACCGACGAGCGCTTGGTGACCGCAAGCGTGGGCATGGCGTCGAGGCGCGCCACCGCTTCCTCGAGCTGCGCCAGCGGATCGCCGATATTGGCGCCGAGTACGAGCCAGGCTTTGGCCATGGTTCAGGGCCGTTCGCGATAGAGTTCGATGGCTGCCTCGCCTGCCACCATGGGGATGGGGGCCTCGGGCTTGCGCACGCGGATGCGGATCCATTCGATGGCGGCGAAGCCTTCGAACACGCGGTCGACGATGTGCTGGGCCAGGGCTTCGATGAGGTTGAAGCGGTGCGAAGCAAAGGCCGCCTCGATCACCTCGAACATGTCGGCATAGGAGACCGATTGATCGAGATTGTCGCTGCGGGCGGCGGCCGAGAGATCAAGCCCGGCAGTCACGTCGATCCAGAAACGCTGGCCGAGGCGATTCTCTTCACCCAACACGCCATGATAGCCGTAAAAGCCCAGGTTATTCAGGATGATAAGGTCGCTAGCTGGCATAGTGAATCAAGCCTCCGTGTGAGCGGGACCATAGAGGCTTGCGGCCGCAACGCGAAGGGCGTCGCGGTTGGCTTTGACGTCATGGACACGGAAAATGTGAGCGCCGCCGGCATAGGCGAGGGTGGTGGTGGCCAGCGTGCCGGCCAGCCGCTCCTTGGGCTCGTTCCCCAGGAGCTTGCCGATCATGGATTTGCGCGAGGTGCCGATGAGAATGGGCAGGCCCAGGTCGTGGAGGCGCCCGAAGACCTGCATGAGCTTGTAGTTTTCCTGCAGGTTCTTGCCGAAGCCGAAGCCGGGATCGAGGATCAGTCGGTCCTTGCCGATGCCTGCCTTGCCGGCGATCTCGATGGTGCGGTCGAAATAGCGCAGCATCTCGTCGATCAGCGGGCGGGCAGGGTCGCGGTCCTTGTCCCAGTGCATGGCGATGATCGGCACGTTGTGGAGTGCGGCGACGTCGGCGATCTCTGGCTCGCGCTGGAGGCCGTAGACATCGTTGATGATCGCGGCGCCCGACTGCACGGCCTGGTCGGCGACGAGGGCCTTGTAGGTATCGATCGAGATGAGGGGGGCAAGCGAGCTGGCGCTGAGGGCTTCCATCACCGGGATGACGCGATCGAGTTCGTCCTGGACGGAGACTTCGTCGTGCCCGGGCCGGGTGCTTTCGCCCCCGACATCGATGATATCGGCGCCTTCGGCGGCCATTTCATGGGCGTGGGCGACGGCGGCCTCAAGCCCGGAGAAATCGCCGCCATCCGAAAAGCTGTCGGGCGTGACGTTGAGTATGCCCATCACCACCGCGTGCCGGCCGAGGCGCAGAACCTCGCCGGTTGCCAGCGGCACCGAATATTCCTGATGCAACACACCCTGCATGACGTCCCTCCCGAATTGCCGCTGCCGGCAGGCGGTCAGTTCGCCTTGGCCGGCTCCGCAAACAGATCGTATTCGTCCGAGTCGGTCACGGTCACTTCGACCATGTCGCCCGGCTTGATGCCGGTGGCGTTGTCGATGATGACCGTGCCGTCGATATCGGGCGCATCCCACTTGGAGCGGGCGATGGCGCGGTTGTGCTCCGGCTGCACGTCATCGACCAGCACCTCGATGGTGCGGCCGACCTTCTTGGCCAGCTGCGCAGTCGAAACGTCCTGCGCCACTTCCATGAGGCGCTCGAAGCGCTCGCGCTTGACCTCGTCGGGCACGATGCCTTCGAGGTCATTGGCCGGAGCGCCGGTCACCGGCTCGTATTCGAAGCAGCCGGCGCGATCGATCTCGGCTTCCTCGACCCAGTCGAGCAGATACTCGAAATCCTCGTCCGTTTCGCCGGGGAAGCCGACGATGAAGTTGGAGCGGATGGTGAGGTCCGGGCAGATTTCGCGCCAACGCTTGATCCGGTCCAGGGTCTTCTCCTGGTTGGCCGGGCGGCGCATGGCCTTGAGCACGGTCGGGGACGCGTGCTGAAACGGAATGTCGAGATAGGGCAGCACCTTGCCCTCGGCCATCAGCGGGATGACAGCATCGACATGGGGGTAGGGGTAGACGTAGTGGAGACGAATCCACGCGCCCAGCTCGCCCAGTTCGCGCGACAGATCGAGGAACTTGGCCGAGACCTGGCGGCCGTGGAAGGGGCTGGTCGCATACTTGATGTCCAGGCCATAGGCGCTGGTATCCTGCGAGATGACGAGGATTTCCTTGACGCCGGACTTCACCAGCCGCTCGGCTTCGTAAAGCACGCTGGCGGCCGGGCGCGAGACGAGATCGCCGCGGATCTGCGGGATGATGCAGAACGAGCAGCGATTGTTGCAGCCCTCGGAAATCTTGAGATAGGCGTAGTGGCGCGGGGTGAGGCGCAGGCCCTGCTCGGGGAGCAGGTCCACGAACTTGTTGGGGACCGGAGGCAGGTGCTCGTGCACCGCCTCGACCACTTCTTCGTACTGGTGCGGGCCGGTGACGGCCAGGACGCCCGGATGAACCTTCTGGATGAGTTCCTTCTCGACGCCGAGGCAGCCGGTGACGATCACCTTGCCGTTTTCGCCGATCGCTTCACCGATCGCCTCGAGGCTTTCGGCCTTGGCGCTGTCGAGGAAGCCGCAGGTATTGACGATGACGATGTCCGATCCGGCATAGTCGCGCGAGAAGGTGTAGCCCTGCGCGCGCAGCGTGGTGAGGATGCGCTCGGAATCCACGAGGGCCTTGGGGCAGCCGAGGCTGACCATGCCGATCTTGGGGGCCTGGCCCGGCTTGGCGGAAACGTCTTGCGGCTTGCTAGCCAGATTGCTGTCGCTCAATGGAATGGTCCTGGGAATGTCCCTGGCGTGGTCATCAACCACGCAAAAAGCGGGTGCCGACATTGCCGTGCCCACCCGCGAAATCTGGCGTCTTCATACCGGAAAACACGGAAAATGCAATGATCGTGAAATGCCGATGCGTCGCAGCAGGTATGCGTGGGGCTGGGGGCGGAGGCGGAGTGGGTTGCGGAAATGTGCGCTCCGGGTGAGATCGCCCCACTATCCCGCTAATTTCCGCCGCTTGTGCCCCACCACTGCACTTCCCCGGCCGAAGAGCCGGGGCCCACGGATACCTCCACTCGAGTGGAGCGGTGCAATGGGCCCCGGATCAAGTCCGGGGAAGTTCCGTGGGTGTGGCGGGTTGTGGAGGCGGTGAGGTCGAGCTGGTGCAAACGCAGCTGAGGCCCCACCTCATGCCTACAGCATGTCCTTGGGCGTCGGCGGGGTCCGCTTTGCGGTGCGGTGGGGGGATGAGCCGGAGGGCTCCGCGTCGATCACGGTCGGGCCTTCGGGCTTTTCGGTGAAGGTGGGCGGCACGGGTTCGGTCGCCGGCGTGATGTATTCGTCGGCCTCGGTATAGTCGTGCTCCTCGTTTTCGGCGAGGTCGTGGATGGCGTCGCGCACTTCATCGAGGAGGGAGGTCGAAAGGCGGGTGCGTTCGAAATTGTCGGCAGAGGTCTCGTGGGTCTTGAAATAGACCACCAGCGCTTCGCAGACGATGCGCAGCACGATCACCGAGAGGAGGCCGAACACGGCGATTTCGAGGAGGCCCCAGAGGCCATTGCCGAAGCTGGCGCCGAACGTGCCGAAGAGGTGGCTGACCGCCCAGAGCAGGATTGCCGCCAGGCCCACCGCGTAGAGCATCGGAATGAGCCGCGGCGAGAGGATGGAATCGAGCCGGAACAAGACCTTGCCGGTCAGGAGCTTCTTGAGATCGTCGAGTGTCATGCTCGTGTCCTTGCTCGAGGGACGATTCGGTTCGCCGTAAAGTGGGGCGGTCAGGCCGCAGACACAAGAGGTTGTGAAGCGACTTGTCTCGTCGGCCCGAACCGGCCCTCGAAGGCGGTCCGTAATGCCGAATCCACTTCGGGCAGCGATACGATGTGGCCCAGATCCTCGAAACTGGTGACGCCCTGGTCGGAAATCCCGCAGGGCACGATGCCGTCATAATGCGAAAGGTCCGGCGAGACGTTGAGCGAGATGCCGTGGAAGGTGACCCACTTGCTCACCCGCACGCCAATGGCGGCGATCTTGTCCTCGCTCGATGCACCTCTTTCCGGCCGCCGCACCCAGACGCCGATGCGGCCTTCGCGGCGCTCGCCGGTGATGTTGAAAGCGGCGAGGGTATCGATCACCCAGCCTTCGAGCCCACTCACGAGGCAGCGGATGTCGCGGCCGCGCTCGCGCAGGTCGAGCATCACATAGGCCACGCGCTGGCCGGGCCCGTGATAGGTATATTGCCCACCGCGCCCGGCGTCGTAGACCGGGAAACGGTCGGGCAGCAGCAGGTCCTCGGCATGGGCCGAGGTTCCCGCGGTATAGAGCGGGGGGTGTTCGAGCAGCCAGATGGCCTCGTTGGCCTCGCCGGCCGCGATCGCCGCGGCGCGGCTGCGCATGGCCTCGAGCGCTTCGGGGTAGGGCACCTCGGCGGGCGCGATGATCCAATCGACCGGCTTGCCGTCGGCGCGAACCAGCTTGCTGCTGGTCTGGCAGGCGACATCCTTAACCGGCGTTAACTCTTCCATAACCATAGTGAACGAATGCTTTCACCGAGAGATTCCGCCCAGGCAAATGCGCTGGGCCGCTGGGGGCTACCAAGCTTATCTATGAACACTCTAGACAATATTGAAGTCGATATCACCGTCGAGCTTGGCGCAACGACCATGCCGATCCACCACATGTTGCGCATGGGTCGCGGCGCGGTGATCGAACTGGACGCCTCCGAGCACGATCCGCTCAAGATCTACGCCAACAATACGCTCATCGCTCGTGGGGAAGTGCGCGTCGAGGATGGGCACCTGCGCGTGGAAGTGACTGAGAAGGTGCTGCGTCGCGGGTGATATTTCGGGTGGTTTCCCACAAGCTGTCGCAGATCGCGATTTAAGCCCTTGTAGGTCCGAAAATCATTTGCTACATCCCCGCTCGCTGCGCCGCAGGGTGCAGCCCTACCATGATGTGCGGTCGTGGCGGAATTGGTAGACGCGCAGCGTTGAGGTCGCTGTGCCGCAAGGCGTGGAAGTTCGAGTCTTCTCGACCGCACCATAGTTTTGAAATAGGTCCGGGTAACACCGGACCTTTTTCGTTTCTGGCCCATGCATTTGGTGATTTCGTCTCGGGGCCCGCCTTTCAGGATCCGGGCAGGCTATGCCGTGGGAAACGCAGGGGGCTTGACCGGGGCGCCGCCGGGGTTTCTTGAATCGGCTCAAGGTCATGCCGAGCTTTCTTGATTTGGAGATTCGCCTTGAGTGCCTTCTATGATTTCTCCGCCCCCCGCCTCGATGGTTCCCCGCAAGCGCTTGCCGACTACCGCGACAAGGTGGTGCTGGTGGTCAATGTCGCCAGCCATTGCGGGTTCACGCCGCAATATGCCGGGCTGGAATCGCTCTGGCGGGACTATCGCGACCGCGGGCTCGTGATTCTGGGCTTTCCCTGCAACCAGTTCGGCGAGCAGGAACCGGGCAATGCCGAGGAAATCGCGCAGTTCTGCTCGCTCACCTATGACGTGACGTTCCCGCTCTTTGCCAAGGTGGACGTCAACGGCAGCGCCGAGAGCCCGATCTGGGCGTGGCTCAAGGCGGAGGCGCCGGGGATTTTCGGGACCGAGGCGATCAAGTGGAATTTCACCAAGTTCCTGCTCGACCGGCAGGGGAATGTGGTGGAGCGCTACGCGCCGACTGTCGAGCCCAAGGATATCGCGGCCGATATCGAGCGGTTGCTCTAGGCCGTGGCGCCGCTCTTCCGCCAGGCGGGGCCGGATGATCTTGAATCGATCATCGCGCTCGACCGCTCGGTGCGGACGGCGCCGGACCAGCCCGAGCATGCCGCCGACTGGCTCGAACCTTCGGCGGAGGTTGCGCTGCGGGCCTGGGTGGAGGCGGGAGAGTGTCATGTGGCGGAGGAGCGTGGAAGCATCGCGGCCTTCGCCGTGCTTCACAACCACTTCTTCCACGATCCGATCATCGATCTCCTGATCGTGGGCGCACCCTGGCGCCGGATGGGAATCGGCAGCGGCATGGTGCGCTACCTTGCGACTGTCTGCCGGCCGCCCAAGCTCTGGACTTCGACCAACCTTTCCAACCAGCCGATGCAGGCCCTGCTGGCACGCGAAGGCTTCAAGATGAGCGGCTTCATCGAAGGGCTGGACGAGGGCGATCCGGAACTCATCTACATGAAGCTCGTGCCGTCCGAGGCACCCAACCGGTAACGCTTCATAAACCCTGCGCGCAGGGCATGACTCCCTTGCTGAAATGGGGCTTCTCTTTAGGCACCCCAGGTCCTATCTCCGCCTCGTTCGGACGCGGCCGACAGGATATCGATCCGCCAGGAGCGGTTGTCGGAAAACTGCCACAAGCCGTTCTTGTTCCTGACACTTTACTGGATGAGAAGCGCGTCGCGCGGCGATCCGGATCGTGTTCAGGGGAAGACCCCTAGAGGCGCGCCGCGAATGTCCCGGGTGGTTCCGGGTGAGTGGGAAGATGGAGAAGTAAGATGGGCCTTCGTAAGGCATTTCAGAAGTGGTCGAGCTATTCGCGTCTGCGTCGGGAGCTCGATGCGATGAGCCCGCGGCAACTGCGCGATATCGGTCTGCAGCACGACGATATCGACGGCTTTGCCCGCCGGCATGCCGACAAGCTCTAAGCTGAGCTTTCGGCAGAAGTGACGAGGCCCGCATCGCTGCGGGCCTTTTGCTTTTTCAGGTGAGCTTGCCTTCGGCCAGCGCCTGCATGATCCAGTCGCGATACTTGGTTTCCTTCCCCTTGATCTCGGGGATGACGCGCGACGCCTCTTCCATGAAGAACTTGTAATCCCGGCCCATTTCCTGGCCGCGCCGCGTATGCATGTCGAGCGCGATGTCGGGAATTTCGGGCAGGCGCTCGCCGGTGGCGACGACCTGCTTGGCCCAGTTGACCATGTCGTCGGTCGTGCGGTCCTTTTCGCCCGTGGCCATCACGCGGATGGCGTGGGCGGCGAAGAGGAAGCGATCGCCGATCGGGCGCGGGTAGCGCTTGTGCATCTGGTAGAGCGTCTCGACCAGCACCGGCGCATTGAGATTGCCCGCGCCGATATCCTCAACCGACATCACGCAGAGCCGCGACCAGAGTATTTCCTCGAGCTCGGGGCTGGTGATGTACATCTCCCAGGCGAGCAGCAGCACGTTGTCGAGGAGGCCGCGGCGCATGGACTTCTGCAGCGCCGAGATCACCTCGTCGGCCGCAAAGCCGTTCTCGGTGGTGGTGCGCTGCCAGGGATCGGGGGGCTGAGATACTTTGATCATGGGTAAACCGGTTTAGTGAAGAGGGCATAGTGCGGAGAGTGCAGGGGTAAGGCAAGGGCCTATCCCGTTTCCGCACCCCGACCAAACCCGTCTGCCACTCGCTTTGGCGCCTTGGCGCGCCACGCGTCCACCAGCCGATCCCTCAGTTCCTCGTCGGAAATCACGTCCAGCCGCGCCAGCACGGCGGGCCAGCCCTTGTAGTGGTCGGTCTCGAAATAGACGTGCGGGGCGAATTCGAGCAGCATCTCCTTCTGTTCCATCGGCAGCAGCAGGACGAGGGTGGTGGCGTCCTTGAGGCGGGCGAAGGTCTTGTCCTTCACCTTGAGCGCCGGGGTGCCGTAGTTGAGGCCTTCGCTCACCTCGGGCAGGCCGGCCTCGCGGGCCAGGCGGGTCACTCGGGAAAGGTCGAGATTCTCGTTGCTTGCGGTCATCCGTGGCACAGGCTCCTCACCTTGAAAAAGCTTCTCACGAATTGCCGGGTGAGTCTGGCGTATCGGCGGTCGATTGGCTACACCCGCTGGAAGTAGACCCTCTCGCTTCGGGGCTGTCGATGAGCGAAAATATCGAGACATTGGAACCGGAAATCCGCGGAGGCGAAGTGCCTTTGCGCGATGAGGACGGCCATATCGATCCGAACTGGATCGAAACGCTGCATCGTCGCATCGAGGCGGAGGACGGCGAAGCCGTCGTCGCTATGATGGAGCCGCTGCATGCGGCCGATACCGGCGACGTACTCGAAGCGCTGGACGCCGAGGCGCGCCTGTCGCTGGTGCGGCTGCTTGGCGACAAGTTCGACTTCGAGGCGCTGACCGAGGTCGACGAATCCGTCAGGAACGAGCTGTTCGAGAATATCCCCAACGCCGAGATCGCCCGCGGCGTGGCCGCGCTCGATAGCGACGACGCGGTGACGCTGCTCGAGGATATCGAGCCGCAGGATCGCGACGACATTCTCTCCAAGCTGCCGGCCTTCGAGCGGCTGTCGCTGCGGCGCAGCCTCGATTACCCGGAAGATTCCGCCGGCCGGCGGATGCAGACCGATTTCATCGCCATTCCGCCTTTCTGGACGGTGGGGCAGACGATCGACTATCTGCGCGGCGAGAAGGATCTGCCCGACGAGTTCTGGCAGATCTACGTGGTCGATGCCGGCTACAAGCTGCTCGGCACCTTGCCGCTCGACAAGTTCCTGCGCACGCCGCGCAAGGTGAAGATCGAAGAGATCATGAATGCCGAGGTCATCGAGATCGAGGCCAGCGAGGACCAGGAAGAGGCCGCCCGCAAGTTCGAGCGCTATGACCTGGTCGAAGTGGCCGTCATCGATGAGAGCGGGCGGCTCGTGGGCGTGCTCACCATCGACGACATGGTGGACGTTATCCACGAGGAAGCCACCGAGGACATGCAGCTTCTCGCCGGCGTGGGCGACGAAGATCTTTCGGACGGCGTTCGCGATGCGGTGCGCAGTCGCTCGACCTGGCTGGTGGTGAGCCTGCTCACGGCGAGCCTCTCTTCGCTGGTCATCGGGCTCTTCGACGCCACGATCGAGCAGATGGTGGCGCTGGCCGTGCTGATGCCGATGGTGGCCTCGATGGGCGGCAATGCCGGCACGCAGACCATGACCGTGACGGTGCGCGCCCTGGCGATGCGCGAGCTCGACAGCTTCAAGCTGCGCCGTCTGGTTTCACGCGAGGTGCTGGTGGGGTTCTGCAACGGCGGCATCTTCGCCGTGCTGATCGGCGTCGTGACCTGGCTCCGGTTTGCCAATCCCGAGCTGGGGCTGGTGATCGCGCTGGCGATGGTGGTCAACATGGTCGCTGCCGGTTCGGCCGGCGTGCTGATCCCGCTGACGCTCGACCGGTTCAAGATCGACCCGGCGGTGGCTTCAGCCACCTTCGTGACAATGATCACGGATGTCGTCGGGTTCTTCTCGTTCCTGGGCCTGGCGGGGCTCTGGTTCCACCTCTTCTAGGCAAGGGTTTTGCACAGGCGGCGGCTCCGCTTGCCAGTCTTCTTAACGAGGATTAACTTTTCGGCGACGGCGAGGCATGCCTCGCGGCGGAGCGTTGAGCAGGGGAGTACCCGATGCGAAGCCGAGTTCACTACGCCTGGTGGCGCATTGCCACATGGACCGTTATTTGTCTGGCGGCGATGGGATTGATAATCTCAGTAGTCGCAACCGCCTGATCGGCGGCAGCGCTCCCGCGGGGAGCCCCGGAGTTTCGAGAGGCGCCCGGCGGTGGGCGCCTCTCTTTTTGACTGGAGCCTGACCATGAAGCTTCTGATCGCCAACAAGAACTATTCGAGCTGGTCGCTGCGCGCGTGGCTGACGCTGCGCGGCTTCGAGATTCCCTTCGAGGAAGAGCTGCTGCTGCTTAATGGCGAGGGCTGGAAGGAGGCGATGCTGGAGCGCTCGCCGACCGGGCAGGTGCCGGTGCTGATCGATGGCGATCTCGTTATCCCGGAAACCCTGGCGATCATCGAATATGTCGCCGACAAATACCCGCACAAGCACATCTGGCCGGCCGACAGGAACCTGCGGGCGCGTGCACGCGCCGCGAGCGCCGAGATGCATGCCGGCTTCACCCGGCTGCGCAATGCCGCGCCGATGAACCTGCGCGCCTCCCATCCGGGCAAGGTGTCGCTCGATTATGTGGCCGATGATCTCGACCGGCTGCAGAAGGTCTGGGGCGATCTGCTCGATCGCTCGGGCGGACCTTATCTCGGCGGCGCGTTCTCGGCGGTGGACGCCATGTTTGCGCCGGTCGCGACGCGCATCCGCGTCTATGACCTGCCGGTGCCCGACTTCGCGGCCGAATATGTCGAGGCCATCTACGCGCTGCCGGCGTTCCAGGAATGGTACGCCGATGCGCTCAAGGAATCCTGGATCGTCGAACAGGACGAAATCGACTTCATCCAGGGCCGTAAGCAGTGATTCACCTGGTCAAGCTGTGCGTCGGCGTTTCATCGTTCGAGGAGCTGGAAAGCTATCGCAACGAACGCGCACATTGGTGGGGCGCCGATTACGGCGAGGAGGTGCATGTGCACCGCACCCGCACCACGCCCAAGCGTGGGGATGAGCTGCTGGCCGGCGGTGGATCGATCTACTGGGTCATCTCCGGCGTCATTCGCTGCCGCCAGCCGATCCTGCGGTTCCAGGCGGCGACGGACAAGGAAGGCAAGGATTGCTGCGACATCATCATGTCGCGCGACATGGTCCGAACCCTGCCTTACCCCAAGCGGCCCTTCCAGGGCTGGCGCTACCTCGAACCCAAGGACGCGCCGCCCGACATGGCGACCGGCGCGCAGGAAGAGGGCTCCGAGTTCATCGCCGAGGAACTGGCGCGGCTGGGCCTGCTCTAAGCCGGAATCCGGCAAGGTCTTGTTAGGTGCAAAACCATCCGAATTTTCTCGGTACTTGTCTCAAATGCCGAACGCCCTCACACTCCATGAAGTGATTTGGGGGATGTGGTCATGGATGGTCGGGGCGCACATGTCATTGTCGTGGGCAATGAAAAGGGCGGCTCAGGAAAGTCGACTACCGCTTTTCACCTCGCCACCGCGCTCCTCTACAAGGGCTACCGCGTCGCCACGATGGACGTGGACAGCCGCCAGCAGACCTTTACCAACTACGTGAAGAACCGCCGTCGCTGGGCCGAGGCCCAGGGCGTGTCGCTGCCCAATACGCTGCATTTCCACCTGCCGCGCCCGCGCGGCGATTCCATTCGCGAGAACCAGAAATACGAATTCGAGCTGTTCGGCGCCGCGATCGCGGAGGTCGAGGACAGCGTCGATTTCGTGCTGATCGATACGCCGGGATTCGACACGAACCTGGCCCGGCTGGCCCATTCCATGGCCGATACGCTGGTAACGCCGGTCAATGACAGCCTGGTCGACCTCGACGTCATCGTGCGCTTCGATCCCGCAACGGGGGAGGCCAAGGATCTCGGCCAGTATGCGCGGCTCGTGCAGCGCGCCCGGTCCGAGCGGCTGGCCGTCGATGGGCATACCGTCGATTGGGTGCTCGTACGCAACCGCGTCTCGATGCTCGCTTCGCGCAATAGCCGCACCGTTCAGGGCGTGCTCGACAAGGTGGCAATGAAGCTTGGCTGCCGGGTCGCCGATGGCATTGCCGAGCGGGTGATCTTCCGTTCGCTCTTTCCCTATGGGCTGACGGTCTTCGATCCGCTCGACGAAACCATCCTGGGCGGCTTGCCGCCGATGTCACATATAACGGCGCGGCAGGAATATCGGCTGCTGCTCGATTCTCTCAACTTGCCGAGCAGAAAGCTTGCTCCTATAGACGGGCAGCGGCGCGAGGGAGCTGCAAACGATGTGCGTCCGGTCGAAGCGCAGATCGCCTAACTGCCTGTCATACTTGAGTTATATGAAACGTCACTGGGTCTAGCCCCAGCGAGGGGCGAATATGCAGATCGACATGTTCACAGTGCTGGTGCAGGGGGGCTTGTCCGCCTTGCTGCTGGGTCTGATCTTCCTTTTCTACTGGGCGGTCGACTGGCGCTCCTCCTGGCTGGCCTGGTGGAGCGTGCCGTTTTTCCTCGCCGCCATCGCGGCCTTCGCCTTCACGCAATGGCGTGACGAGCCAACCTATATTTCCGTCGTCATCGGCAACGTCGCCCTGCTGCTGACCTTCGGCTGTATCTGGCAGGCCGCGCGGGTATTCGAGCGCAGGCGGCCGATCCTCTGGCCACTGGGGCTGGCGACCATCGGCTGGATCGCGCTCTGCTCCTGGGAGCCGTTCATGGCGAGCCTGGCGGCGCGCGTAATCGTGGCCTCGGTGCTCGCCGCAGGCTTCCTGTGGTCTGCGGCGGTCGAACTCTGGCGCGGGCGCAAGGAGCAGTTGGTTTCGCGCCTGCCGACGGTGCTGATCCTGACGCTTGCGGGCCTCGTCTTCGCGCTGCGCATTCCGCTGCTCTGGGTGCTGCCTTTCCCTTTCGGGGCGCTGCCGCTCGATCCGGTAGCGCAGTCCATCCTCAACCTGATGCTGTTCGCGCTCGCGGTGGCGCTCACCATCCTCATGATCTCGATGACCCGCGAGCGCGGAGAGTTCGAGCAGCGCCAATACGCGCTGACCGACCCGCTCACGGGTCTTTCCAACCGCCGCGCCTTTCTCGATGACGGCCAGCGCGTCGTGCTTCGGCACAAGCGGCAGCGCCTGCCGCTGAGCCTGCTGATGCTCGATCTCGACCACTTCAAGTCGATCAACGACCGCTATGGGCACGACGCCGGCGACCGCGTGCTGGTGAAGTTCAGCAGCGTTCTGGAGGCCAACCTGCGGCCGGCCGACGGCATCTACCGCATCGGCGGCGAGGAATTCTGCTGCCTGCTGCGCGACACTGGGCTCGAAGAGGCGCTGGTCGCGGCGCGACGGATCTGCACCGAGCTCGAAGGCGGGACGGTGGAGGCCGTGGGTGCGAATATTCGCGTGACGGTCAGCGTCGGCGTGACCTCGACTGCCGAGGCCGGGTACGATCTCGATGAGTTGCTGGCACAGGCCGATGCCGCCGTCTACGAGGCGAAGGCGCGCGGGCGGAACATGGCGGTCGCCAGCGGCGGGGACGCCGTGATTGGCGCGAGGGCGCTGCGGTCGGTGCTGGAGCGGCGGTTGCTGGGGTAGGGCGCTTGGGGCGCCACGGGTTTCTTTCTCCCCCTGAGCGAGAGGCGATGGGTGCGATCTCGCTTTTAGTCTCACACCCAACCACCTCCTCGATCTTCCCCGGGTGAAGACCCGGGGCCTATTGCACCACTCCACCCGAGTGGAGAAATCCGTGGGCCCCGGCTCTACGGCCGGGGAAGTAAGGTGGTCGGGCACGGACGTGCCAACTCTCTCCGTGGCTTCCCCTTCCGACCTGCTAACCCCCAAAACAACAAGGCCCGCGCTACGCACGGGCCTCTGTCGTTTCCACTCTACCACCACGCCTAGTGCGTGTGATGTCCCAAGCTCATCCGCAACGCGCGCTTTCCACCCGGGGCGAATACGTCGATTTCCACTTCCACGCGCGGCATCACCATGCGGCGGGTGCGGGCGGAGAGGGCGAGGACGACGCCCAGCAGCTCGCCGACGCCGCGGCGCTGGGAGCGGGGATCGAGGCGGGCCGTGAGGCCTGCGAGGGCGCGGCGGCGGGCGCGTTCATCGGTGGACGTCAGGCGCGACTTGCCGACGAAGTGCGCCAGTTCCGCGAGATTTGACAGTTCACTCATGGGGCCAACTCCTTACTAAAAGCCCGGGGGAACGCACTTCCTGTTGGTCGCGGAGCCGTTAGCTCTGCATCGCCAGGCAGCTCATCTTGGCCGCCTTGAGCTGGTTGCACATCTGGGTGGCGTCATCGCGGTCGCCGAAGCCGACGAAGCGGGCGCGGTAGAAGGTCTGGCCGTTCTTCTCGAAGGGCTCGACCGAGGCACGGAAATCGGCCAGCGCGGTAATGCGGGAGGCTGCATCGTCGATGAGCTGGCTGGCGCCGTTCTGGTTCGGCGTGGCGCCGATCTGGACGATCCAGCGCTTGCCGGCAGGCTGGGCCTGGGTCGGAGCGGGGACGTCATTGCCGTCGATAGCGGCGACCTGCACGGGCTTGTCCTTGGAGATGGCACCCGAGGTCATCAGGTCGATCGGCTGGCCCTGCTGGCCGACGCCAACCGGCGGAACCAGAGGCTCGGAAGCCTGGGTCTGGCCAAGCGGGGCGGGGGGAGCGCCCAGAGAGAAGGTCTCGCTGATCCAGGCGCCGATCACGTCGACCGGCGGATTGGCCGGCTGGACGGCGCTGGGGGCGCCCATGAGGTTGGCAGCCTGCACGGCGGGCTGGAGAGTCAGGTCGGCCGGCATGTCCTGGGGAACCGGTGCGCGGACGCTGGCCACCTGGACCTGCGGAGCAGGCTGGGCGGCGGGCGCGGCGACCGGAGCGGGCAGGGCAGCGACGGCAGTAGAGCGGAAGCTGGGGAACGCCGCGGGGACGACCATGACGGGTTCCTCGGCCGCAGCGACCTGGATATCGGGCGCGCTGCCGCCGACATAGCCGCCGCGGATGCCTGGTGCCGGGATCATCGCCGTCTGCAGATAGCCGCCCTGGCGGGACTTGGGCAGGTATTTCTGGACGATTTCGTAGACCTTGGCGTCACGGGCGCCGGACGAGTTGAAGCCGAAGCCGATCACAACAAGGTGATGGTCGCCCTTGCGGGAGGCGGTCATCAGGTTGTAGCCGGAATTGTTGATGTAGCCGGTCTTGATGCCGTCGATGCCCGAGGCGCCCAGCAGGCGGTTGTGGTTGCCGTAGACGCGCTTGCCGTAGGCGAAGCTCTTGGTCTGGAAGTACTCGTAGTACTTGGGGAAGTGCTGGTAGATGGCGATGGCCAGGCGCGCCTGGTCGCGCACGGTGGTGACCTGGCGGCCATCGGGCAGGCCCGAGGCGTTGACGTAGGTGGTGCGGTTCATGCCGAGCGCGCGGGCGGTGGCCGTCATGCGCTGGGCGAACTTGGATTCGGAGCCCGAGATGTGCTCGGCGATGACGCGGGCCATGTCGTTGGCCGAGAGCGTCACGATGGCCTTGATGGCGTCTTCGACGGTGATGGTCGAGCCGGCCTTCAGGCCGAGCTTGGTCGGCACCGCAGAGGCGGCATATTTGGAGACGGTCATCTTGGTCGAAAGCTTGATGTTCCCGGCCGTCAGCTCCTGGAACAGGACGTAGAGCGTCATGACCTTGCTTACGGACGCCGGATAGCGCGTGGCGTCGGCGGCCTCTTCGTAGAGCACCTTGCCCGTCTTGGCGTCGACGGCAATGCCGGCGTAACTGCGCAGGTTCTGCTGCTTAACGGCGGCCTCTGCGTCCACGATAGTGGGGGCCATCACCGCAAGAGCCACAACGAATGCGGCGACGAGGCGCGCGAAGAATCCGCGCGAAAAAAGGGAATCTGCCCGCTGGGAAGTCACCCTGTACTCCAACTCTCACTCGGGGCATCAACGCACCCCGTACTCAACTAGAACCGGCTTTCGCGTCCCCAAACACGAGAAGCCCACGCGTCCCTACTCTCGCCGATGGTAAGCAGGGGGCCTTACCATTCCGTAAAATGAGATTACATTTGAGGGCGATATCGTTAACGGGGCCGGACGGGGATGTCACAGACATGCCGGGGAGCTATCGCTTCTTTACGGCGGGGATGGGGCGCGGTGCGTTCAACTCCCGCGTGAGCGCTCCGCTTGCCTCTTAACACCGACCAGATTTTGCCTACATAATGGTTCCCACTATGCTGCTTCGTTTGAGTTTGACCGGTAGCCCAGCAATGACCACGCTTCCTAAGCTTCGCAAGATGCCGGAAGCCGCGGACGCCGAAATCTCGGCCCGTAATGCTCTGCGTTCCGGACCCGAAGACGACGGCAAAGGCGGCGACAACGGCTCCAAATTCGAGAGTGGGACCGCCACCAAGACGCGGCCCCGCACAAAACGCCCCAGCCTCTACAGGGTGCTCCTGCTGAACGACGACTACACTCCGATGGAGTTCGTGGTTCTCATCCTGCAGGAGGTCTTCAACAAGTCGCGCGAAGACGCGACGCGTATCATGCTGCATGTTCATCAACAGGGGGTGGGTGAATGCGGCGTCTATCCATACGAGGTGGCTGAAACCAAGGTCACCCGCGTCATGGAAACTGCACGCAAGAACCAGCACCCGCTGCAATGCGTGATGGAAAAGCAATAGGAACCAGACCATGCCCTCATTTTCCCGCGGACTTGAAAAGGCTCTGCACCAGGCCATGAACCTGGCCCGCGAGCGTGCTCATGAGTTCGCGACCCTGGAGCACCTGCTCCTCGCATTGCTGGATGACCGCGACACCATCGCGGTGCTGAAGGGGTGCGATGTCGATATCGATGCCCTGCGCGGCGACCTCGAGGACTTCGTGAACGAAGAGCTCGACAGCCTCGTGGTGCCCAACGGCCAGGACGCTCGTCCCACGGCCGCATTCCAGCGCGTGATCCAGCGTGCGGTGATCCACGTCCAGAGCTCGGGCCGCGAAGAAGTGACCGGCGCCAACGTTCTGGTTGCGATCTTCGCCGAGCGCGAGAGCCACGCCGCTTACTTCCTCGAACAGCAGGACATGAGCCGGCTGGACGCGGTCAACTTCATTTCGCACGGCATCACCAAGTCCGGGCCCAACGAGGATCGCCGTGTGCGCGGCTCCGAGGGCGGGACCGGGCATGAGGAAGGCGAGGGCGGCGGTGGCAACGGGCAGAAGAGCTCGGCGCTGGCGGACTTCTGCGTCAACCTCAACGACAAGGCCCGTGCCGGCAAAATCGATCCGCTGATCGGCCGCGACGCCGAGCTGCGCCGCACCATCCAGGTGCTGTGCCGCCGGTCCAAGAACAACCCGATCTATGTGGGTGACGCGGGCGTGGGCAAGACGGCTATCGCCGAAGGCCTCGCACGCAAGATCGTCGAGGGCGATGTCCCCGAAGTGCTGCAGGAAGCCGTCATCTACGCGCTCGACATGGGTGCGCTGCTGGCCGGTACCCGCTATCGCGGCGACTTCGAGGAACGCCTCAAGGCCGTGATGAAGGAGCTCGAAAAGCTCCCGAACGCGGTGCTGTTCATCGACGAGATCCACACCGTGATCGGCGCCGGCGCCACTTCGGGCGGCGCGCTCGATGCTTCGAACCTCTTGAAGCCCGCTTTGGCTTCAGGCGGCATCCGCTGCATCGGCTCGACGACCTACAAGGAATATCGCCAGTTCTTCGAGAAGGACCGGGCGCTCGTCCGTCGTTTCCAGAAGATCGATGTGGCCGAGCCGACCATTCCGGATGCCATCGAGATCGTGAAGGGCCTGCGGCCGTATTTCGAGGATTACCACAAGATCAAGTACACGGATGAAGCCCTCAAGGCCGCCGTGGAGCTGAGCGCGCGGTATATCAACGACCGGAAGCTGCCCGACAAGGCGATCGACGTGATCGACGAGACCGGCGCCAGCCAGATGCTGCTTGTCGCCGACCAGCGCAAGACCATCATCGACGTGCCCGAGATCGAGGCGACCATCGCCACCATCGCGCGCATTCCGCCCAAGTCGGTTTCGAAGTCCGATGCCGAACTGCTGGCGGGCCTCGAGAACAACCTCAAGACGGTTGTGTTCGGGCAGGATGCGGCGATCACGGCTTTGTCCTCGGCCATCAAGCTCGCCCGTGCGGGCCTGCGCGAACCCGAAAAGCCGATCGGCTCCTACCTCTTCACCGGCCCGACCGGCGTGGGCAAGACCGAAGTGGCCAAGCAGCTAGCAGACACACTTGGCGTGGAACTGCTGCGGTTCGACATGTCTGAGTACATGGAACGGCACACGGTGAGCCGCCTGATCGGCGCGCCTCCGGGCTATGTCGGGTTCGACCAGGGTGGCCTGCTCACCGATGGCGTGGACCAGCATCCGCACTGCGTGGTGCTGCTCGACGAAATCGAGAAGGCCCATCCGGACCTGTTCAACATCCTGCTGCAGGTGATGGACCACGGCAAGCTGACCGACCACAACGGCAAGCAGGTCGACTTCCGCAATGTCATCCTGATCATGACGTCGAACGTCGGCGCCATGGAGCTCCAGAAGTCGCCGATCGGCTTCGGCCGCAAGCGCGAGCAGGGGGACGACGAGGAAGCGATCAATCGGCTGTTCACGCCGGAATTCCGCAACCGGCTCGATGCGATCATCTCGTTCGCGCCGCTGCCGCCGAGCGTGGTCCGTCGTGTCGTCGAGAAGTTCGTCCTGCAGCTCGAAGGTCAGCTGGCCGAACGCGGCGTGACGATCAACCTGATGCCGGAAGCTGCCGACTGGCTGGCCGAACGCGGCTATGACGAACGCATGGGCGCGCGCCCGCTGGGCCGTGTGATCCAGGAATACGTCAAGAAGCCGCTGGCCGAGCAGGTGCTGTTCGGTGAACTTGTCAACGGCGGCACGGTGACCGTGGCCGTGGTGGGCGAGGGCGACGACGCCAAGCTCGAACTCGTGGCCGTGCCCCCGCGCCCGGCCAAGCCCAAGGCCATCGCCGCGCCCAGGAAGCGCAAGCCGAAGGCGGCGGAAGAAAAGAGCTGAGGCTCGTAGCGTAGACACAATGCCAAGGCCGGGGATTTTTCCCCGGCCTTTTCGTTTGCGCCCGAGGCGCTAGGGTGGGGCAGGCCAGCGAGGAGGCGTCTGTGGTTCTCAGTGGGATCGGGCCGGTGCTGCCCTATGCGCTGGCGGTGACGCTCAGCCCGTTTCCGGTGGTGGGTGCGATCCTTGTGGCGCGCTCGCCGCATGGCATGACGGCGCTGGTGGCCAATGTGCTCGGCTGGATGGCGGGCATTGGGGCTGGGGCGGTTGTCATGGCGTTGCTGGTCAATACCGTGGGCGGCGGGGACGACGGGCCGGTGACGCATTGGGCGCAGGTCATCGTCGGGCTGCTGCTGCTCTGGGCGGCGTGGCGCAAGTTTGCGGGGCGGCCGAAGGCAGGTGGGGTGCCGGAGGTGCCCAAATGGCTCGAAGCCTTCGGCAAGGCTTCGCCTGTTCGGGCTTTCGGCTGGGGGCTGGCGCTGGCCGGGCCCAATCCCAAGAACCTTGCGCTGGCCATGGGCGCGATGTCGGCGCTCAAATATGACGAAATCAGCCGCGGGGATGTCGTTGCCGGCATCGTCGCCTTCGTGCTTGTGGGCTCGCTCTCGGTGCTGGTGGTCCTCGGCGCCCGGTTGCTGGGCGGCGCGCGGCTCGACGGCGCGCTGGCTGCGGCCGAGGATTTCATGATCCGCAACAATGCGGTGATCATGATGATGGTGTTCGCGCTCATCGGCATGAATGTGCTCGGAGCAGGGCTGGCGGGCCTTGGTGGCTAGCGTGCCGTAAGGTCGAGCGTCAACCAGGGATGCCTGCTGTCCTCGTAGACGGATTGGCTGGGTGCTGGGAATGCCGGATCGGCAAAGCTGCCCAGGGCGATTGCGATGTGGCTCGGCCGGCGCTCGGGATACCAGAAGACCGTGCTGCCGCAGTTCGGGCAGAAGTGATGGCGAAGCGGCAGTCCGCTATCGCCCACCCGTTCATAGGTTCGCGAGTCGCCAGCGATCTGAACGGCTGTTTTAGGGAAGAACGCGGCCACGCCGAACGCGCTGCCGGTCCGGCGCTGGCATTCGGTGCAGTGGCAGACGGAGACCTTGTCCGGCTCGCCGGAGCATTCCACCTGCAACTGGCCGCAGGAGCATCTGGCTGTGCGTGTTTGCGCGCTCATGCACGAAGCTTGCAGGCGCGCGGGCCGAAATGCAACGCGCAAGAAAAAGGCCGGGTTTCCCCGGCCTTGGCAGCATCAGAAATCGAAGAGATCGTCTAGGAATGAGCCGCGCTTCTTCTTGCGGTATTGGCCATCGCGACCATGGTCGTCGTGGTCCTTGTAACGCGCGTCCGGGCGGTAGTCTTGCCGCGGCGGCTCTGGGCGGAAGTCCTGGCGCGGGGTTTCCGGCTGGCGGGCGGGTGCCTGCTGGCCAGAGGAGCGTTCGATGATCTTGTCCAACTCACCACGGTCGAGCCAGACGCCGCGGCATTGCGGGCAATAGTCGATCTCGATGCCCTCGCGCGAGGTCATGAGGAGGTCGGCATTGTCGATTGGACACTTCATGGGCTGGCCCTGTTCTCCGGCTGATTGCGGTCCTTGGTAGATAGGAACCGCAATCGCGCGATCAAGCAGGGTTCAACCGGTTGTCAGAGCGCGGCGGCGATGGATTTTGCCAATGCGGCCAGGTCGGCATCGTCTGCCTTCTGGCCGGAGGCGTGGCGGCCGAGTTCGGTGCCCTCATAAACCGGCATGATGTGGAAATGCAGGTGGAAGACGGTCTGCCCGGCCGGGGTCTCGTTGAACTGGACGAGCCGGAAGCCATCGGCGCCAGTGGCCTTCATCACGGCCTGCGCGAGCTTCTGGACCTTGGGGATGACGGCGGAGAGCACGGCGGGGTCGGCATCGAGCAGGTTGCGGCTCGGGGCCTTGGGGATGACCAGAACATGGCCGCGCGACTGCGGGAAGACATCCATGATGGCCAGGACATCGGCGTCCTCATAGACCTTGTGGCTCGGGATATCACCGGCGAGGATCTTGGCGAAGATGTTCGAGGGGTCGTAGGCCGGCATCATGGGCTCCTCTGCAAATGCGGTGCGTTGGGCTTACCGCCCTGCTGGCGTTGTCACAAGGGGGCAAGCCCAGCGCACCGAGACCTGCTGGCTGACGTCGCCCCACGGAAATCGCATCCCCACCCCGATCTTCCCCGGGCGAAGAGCCCGGGCCTACGGATGGCGCCACTCGCGTTGGACGGTGCAATAGGCCCCGGCTTTACGGCCGGGGAAGTTCCGTGAGTGAGAGCAAGCTCAGCGCAGGAAGTTCCTACTCTGCTGCCCGCAACTCCCCGCTCTCGGCTTTCTGGATGAAGCGGAACCGAAAGTAATTCCAGCAGGCGAGCGTCGTGAACGTCACCGGCACGTAGGTGAAGCCGCGCTTGATGAAGAAGAGGGTGATGCCCACGGCCGTCTGAGCGCTCATGGCGCCCTTGCCCATGGCCGAGGTGAAGGAGGAGGGGACGATGTGCCGATAGACCAGGGCGTTGGATTTGTAAAAATCCAGTGCCCGCGCCGCGAAGGCGCGTTTGGAGGCGGCGTAGTCCTTGAGTTCTTCCATGCCGAGATCGCCGTGGAGTTCGACTTCCGAGCCGAGGCCCCAGACTTCCGGCGGGGTCAGGCGGTCCTTGCCGATTTCGATGAAGAGTTCGGTGAGGTCGACGGCTGTGCGGTAATTGGCGTTCCAGCAATCGTCGGATTTGGCGCCATGGGCGAGGATCAGGACGTCGGCGCGTTCAAGCTTTTCGCGCATGCGCTCGTAATTGCCGGCGGAGAAATCGACGCCGGACTTGGCGGTTTCGACGGTGGCACCTTCGCGTTCGAGACGTTCCTTCATGGCCGAGCCATAGGCGCCGGAAGCGCCGGTCAGCAGAAAGCGGCGGCCGGCGATCTGGTTGCCGGTGCCGAAAAGCAGGTCGAAGAGGTTGAAGAAAGAGGAGAAGAAGTTGTGCGGATGGACGTGGTGGAGCGCGTGGTAGGAATTGTTGACCCACCAGAGCGGGCGCTGGCCGTCGACACGGTCCATGGCCATGTGATTGAAATCCATGCCTTCCTCCTTGATCGTTCCGACCAGGAGCACGATGCGCAGCACGACGTTAGCAACCACGGCCGGCCAGGGGAAGACGAAGAGGAAAAGCAGGGTGCCGACGAGGCCGGTCACGAATTCGGGGAGGATGTGGAACCAGAAGTTCTGGCGGACATAGCCCGGGTGGATATCGAGCTTCATGTCGAGGAATTTGTGGTGCACCCAATGCCAGGACGAGAACGTGCGCAGCAGCTTGAAGCGCGACTTTTCCCAGCGGTGCAGCAGGTAGTGCAGGATATCGAACAGCAGCGTCGATACGACGAAGATCACCGCCGACTGAACGAGAAAAACGATTATCGCCCAAAGGTCCATGGCGATCTCCTGCAAAACTGATTCACGTTTTCAGCAGGCGCGAACGGAGCACTCGCGCCAGGCCACGGAGCTCTCTCGCGGGCGAGAAAGCGGTGGCGAAAAGGTTCGTGATGGTCACGGATAATTTTGCCCCACTCGGGTAGTGCCACCCAAAGCGGCGCGCGTCAAAAGACTTCACCCCTTTTTGAAGGGTGTAAATCCATCGAGCATGTCCTGGTCGTGCGCGACGGAAGCGCGTTCGTGCTCGAGATAGTCGGCAACGGCGTTGCGCAGGCCCGGATGGCCGATCCAGTGGACGGAGTGGGTGGGCGTCGGCACATAGCCCCGCGCCAGCTTGTGCTCACCCTGCGCGCCGGCCTCGACGGTCCGTAGCTTGTGGGCGATGGCGAAGTCGATGGCCTGGTAATAGCAGAGTTCAAAATGCAGGAACGGCACGTCGCGGACGGCGCCCCAATAGCGGCCGTAGAGCGTATCGTGGCCGAGGAGATTGAGGGTGCCGGCAATCGGCCGGCCACCGTCATAGGCGAACATTAGCACGACTCGATCGGCCATGGCCGCCGAAAGCAACGAGAAGAAGCTGCGGTTGAGATAGGGGCGGCCCCATTTGCGGCTGCCGGTATCCTGGTAGAACGCGAAGAACTCGTCCCAATGGTGCTCCTTGATGTCGGAGCCGGTGATCCACTCGACGCTCAGCCCTTCCTCGCCCAGCGCGTCACGGCGCTCGCGGCGGGTTACCTTGCGGTGGCGGGAGGAGAGGGTGGCGAGGTAGTCCTCGAAGCTGGAGAAATCCTGGTTGTGCCAGTGATATTGCGTATCGACGCGATGCAGCCAGCCGGTTTCCTCGGCGAATTCCGCTTCTTCTTCGGGCACGAAGGTGGCGTGGACGGAGGAGGCGTTGCGCTGCTGGGCCAGGGTTTCGGCGGTAGTGAGGAGGGCGCGGCGCAGGGCCGGGTCGCCCGAGGGCACCCAGAGCTTGGGGGCCGTCACCGGCGTGAAAGGCACCGAGCACTGGAGCTTGGGGTAATACTCGCCGCCGGCGCGCTGATAGGCATCGGCCCAGGCATGATCGAAGACGTATTCGCCCTGCGAGTGCGATTTGAGGAAAAGCGGCATCAAGGCGACTGGGATGCCGTCGCGCTCGAGCAGGAGGTGCTGGGGCTGCCAGCCGGTACGGGCATTGGCGGAGCCGGATTGTTCGAGGGCCAGGAAGAATGCGTGGTCCAGGAACGGGTTATCCGGCTTTCCGGAAGTCGAGGGGACCAGGCCATTCCACGTGGCAGCAGGTATGGAGGCCGTCGAAGGGTGGATGGTCGCGGTCAATTCCGCATCAGACACGGTCGGGGTCGAATCCTTCGAATACGAGCTGGTCGGCGCGTCCGGCGACTTCGCGGGCCTCATTGGCCGAGCGGATGGTCCAGGCCGTCACCGGCACGCCCATGGCGCGGAAGAAGCGCACGGCGGGCAGGTCCAGCGATTTCTGGTAGCACGAGATGAAGTCGAAGCGGGACCAGGGGGCATGGATGAGATGTCGAAGCTGGAAGCGCTGGCTATCGGTAAGGCGCCCGTCCTCGTCGGGGTCGTCGTAGCTGTAGGTGATGATGCCGACCTTGCCGCCAAAGCCGGCGCGGCGCACCGCTGCAATCAGGTGGGGATCGAAGGATTCGAATACAAGCGGGCCCTTGTAGTCCTTGACCGCCTTCGCGGCCGCATCGGCGAGGCGCTGAGTGTTTTCGTGCGTCTGCGTCTTGAGTTCGACCTGGAGCAGCGTGCGGCCGTTCACCTGGGCGAGGAAATCGTCAAAAGTCTGCGGGCAATCGCCGGAGGCGGAGCCGAGCAGGGGCGTCGAGGTCATTTCCGCGGCCGTGGCGTTGCGCACGAAGCCTTCCACGCCCTGCAGGCGAAGGCGGTCGTCGTCGTGAAACACGACCGGCACGCCGTCCGAGGTCAACTGCAGGTCGCATTCGATGGCGAAGCGGCCGGCGATGGCGGCGTCGAAGGCGGAGCGGGAATTCTCGATCACACCGGCCTGGCGGTCATGCAGGCCGCGATGGGCGATGGGACGGTCGAAAACGAGCTTTGACATAACTAGACTTCGATTATCGCTTCAATTTCAACGGCGGCGCCGAGCGGCAGGCCGGCCACGCCATAGGCGGCGCGGGCATGCTTGCCCTTGTCGCCCAATACGCCGACCAGAAGGTTGGAGGCGCCGTTGGCGACGAGGTGGTGCTCGGTGAATTCGGGGGTGGCGGAGACGAGGACCGAGAGCTTGACCACGCGCTTGACGTCATCGAGGTCGACGCCGCCATTATGGACGATCTGGGCGAGGATGTTGACCGCGGCGAGCTCGGCGGCATTGCCACCCTGCACGACGTTCATGGTGTCGCCGAGCCGGCCTTCCACCACGCCGCCTTCGCCCGTCGAAAGCTGGCCGGAAATGTAGAGCAGGTTGCCACTCCGGCACACCGGCAGGTAGCTGGCAACGGGCGGGTTGGCGCTGGGAAGCTCGTAGCCGTATTCACGCAGTTTCTCGATCGCCTTGGTCATTTGTCGTCGGTTCTTTCCGTGTTCTCTGCCGATTTGGGGCGGCCGGACCGCCCGTAGAGTTTGCCGCGCACGACAGCGTCGCTGCCGAAGCGGGAGCGCACCCGGTCCATCGCCCGTTCCGCGGCGGCCTTGCGGGCTACCTTGGGCTCCAGAAGGTCCACCGGGTCTTCGACGCCGGCGGCGGGCTCCAGGCCCGTAACGCCGATGCCGATCAGCCGGAAGGCCGTGCCGTCGATCTCGCGCGCCAGGAGCTGGAGGCCATGTTCGTAAAGGACGTTGGCCAGTTGCGTAGGGATCATCAGGGCGCGCGCGCGGGTTCGCAAGCGAAATCCTGCTGATTTGAGCTTGAGATGGACAGTATCGCCCACCAGCCCCTTGGCCTTGAGGCGCTCGGACAGCCGCTCGGACTGGGCCAGAAGCTCGGTGGAGAGGGCTTCGAAGTCGCTGAGGTCGGTGTTGAACGTGGTTTCGCTCGAAACCGACTTCATCTCGTTGTCGGGCGAGACGGCGCGCGAATCTTCGCCGCGCGATAGTCGCGAGAGGCGGGCGCCGGAATCGCCGTAGCGGCGGATGAGGTCTTCGCGCGGGTGATTCTGGAGCTGGCGGATGGTGGTGAAGCCATCCTTGCGCAGCGTTTCGGAGAATACCTTGCCGACCCCGAAGATGAGGCTGATCGGCTTGGGGGCGAGGAAGTCGATGGTTTCGGCCGCTCCGATCACGGCGAAGCCGCGCGGCTTATCGAGGTCGGAGGCGATCTTGGCCAGGAACTTGTTGTGCGAAAGACCGACTGAAACGGTAATGCCCAACTCAGTCTCCACGCGCTTGGCGAAGCGGGCGAGCACCAATGCGGGCGGTGCCTTGTGCAGCGCCTGCGTGCCCGAGAGATCGAGGAAGGCCTCATCGATCGAGAGCGGCTCGACCAGCGGCGTCAGGTCGTCCATGAGCGCGCGGACCTGCCGGGAGACGCCCACATACTTGGCCATGTTGGGCGGCATCACCACCGCATCGGGACAGAGCTGACGGGCGGTGAACATCGGCATGGCCGAGCGCACCCCGCTCTGGCGGGCGATGTAGCAGCAGGTGGAGACGACGCCTCGCGTGCCGCCGCCGATGATCAGCGGCTTGTCGAGCAGCGAGGGATCGTCGCGCTTTTCGATCGAGGCGTAGAAGGCGTCGCAGTCGATATGGGCGACCGAGAGCGTCGGCAGCTCCGGATGGGCGAAAATTCGCGGCGAACCGCATCGGCGGCAGCGGGCAGGGGCCGTCTCGGCCGCGCCCGTTGCTGAACAGTCCCGGCAAAGGAAGGGGACTGGCGCCATGTCATCCCGCTGGGTTGAGCTTGGCCCAGACGCGCATGAACGAGTCGGGGGAAAGGTTCTGGTTGGCGCAGAGGGCGAGCAGCAGCGGCTCGTTGGAAGCGAAATAGTCGATGAGTCCGCGCCCCAGCGAGTCGGAGCCTACCGCATTGCGCAGCGCGGCCGGGACGTAGCCGGTCACCGCCATGAAATTCCCCAGTTCCTCGGGGTTTTCAGCGAGGAAACCAAGACACATATCTGCCAGAGAATTGGCATCGAGCGGGGGCGGCTTCAGGCGGTCCACGTGGGGTTCCATTTCAGGATTTGTAACGAAGTTGATGTTAGCCGAGAGATGATGGAAAACGAAGTGGCGGCACCACACGAGATGGGGCCAAGCGAGGGCGCATGGCCAAGACAGTGATGATCGTTGAAGACAACGAGCTTAACATGAAGCTCTTCAACGACCTGCTGGAATCGCGCGGCTATTCGGTGATCCAGACCCGCAACGGGATGGAAGCGCTCGACCTTGCGCGCGCGCACCACCCGGACCTGATCCTGATGGATATCCAGTTGCCCGAAGTTTCCGGGCTCGTGGTCACCAAATGGCTCAAGGAGGACGACGACCTCGCCTCCATTCCCGTAATCGCGGTTACGGCCTTTGCCATGAAGGGCGACGAAGAGCGGATTTTGCAAGGCGGCTGCGAGGGTTACATCTCCAAGCCCATCTCCGTGCCTCACTTTTTGGAAACTATTGCTCACTACATTGGACCTGCCGTTTAAGCGGCCTGGGGGCAATTCCATTTAGGTGAGGTGGTCGGCCGGTGACAGCGCGTGTGCTGATCGTTGACGATATTCCCACGAATGTGCGTCTACTTGAGGCGCGACTGACTGCGGAATATTTCGAGGTGCTGACGGCCACGTCCGGCCGCGAGGCGCTGGCGATCTGTGATCGCGCCGATATCGACCTGGTCCTTCTCGACGTGATGATGCCCGAGATGGACGGCTTTGAAGTCTGTCGCCGCCTCAAGGGCAATCTCAAGACCCACCACATTCCCGTCGTCATGGTGACGGCGCTCGACCAGCCGTCCGACCGCGTGCGCGGCCTTGAGGTCGGCGCCGACGATTTCCTCACCAAGCCGGTCGACGACATCCAGCTCATGGCGCGCGTCAAAAGCCTGGTGCGGCTCAAGGCGCTCACCGACGAATTGCGCGCCAGGGCACAGACCGGCCAGCAGATCGCGGTCGAAGACGCGCTGCGCGCCATGGATTCGATCACGACCGACAACGGCCGGATCCTCCTCATCGATACCGATCAGCGCCATGCCGAGCGCGTGGCTGGCTACCTGCGCGACAACAACGAAGTCGAGGTGCTGACCAACCCGTCCGATGCTGTTCTGGCCCTGGCCGGCGGCGATTTCGAGCTGGTGCTGGTGTCGATGGCGCTGAGCGAGTTCGATGCGCTGCGCATCTGTTCGCAGATCCGCACTCTGGAGCAGGGCAGGACCCTGCCGATCATCCTCATCGCCGAAGATGTCGATCGCAACCGCGTCGTGCGCGGGCTCGACCTCGGGGTCAACGACTTCATCATGCGGCCGGTCGAGCGCAACGAGCTCTCGGCACGCGTCCGTACCCAGATTCGCCGACAGCGCTATGCCGTGGAGCTGCGCGAGAGCGTCAACCACACGCTGGCGCTCGCCGTCACCGACGAGCTCACGGGGCTCTATAACCGCCGCTATTTCGAGCGCCATCTGAGCCTCATGCTAGGCAAGGCGCAGGAGCAGAGCCGCGATATGGCGCTGATGCTCATCGACATGGATTTCTTCAAGGCGGTAAACGACACCCATGGCCACGATATCGGCGATGCGGTGCTCAAGGAATTCGCCCTGCGCCTACGCCGCAACATCCGCGGCGTCGATCTCGCCTGCCGCTTCGGCGGCGAGGAGTTCGTGGTGCTGATGCCCGATACGGATTTCCGCCAGGCGCAAAGCGTGGCCGAGCGTGTACGTCAGGCGGTCGCCGAGCGTCCCTTCGAGGCTGGCGCCCAGCGTCCGCTCAACATCACCGTTTCCGTCGGTGTGGCGCTCAACGATGCCGAAGGCGATACGCCCGAGCTGGTGCTCAAGCGCGCCGACATCGCCCTCTATCGAGCCAAGAGGGAAGGGCGCAACCGGGTCATTTTCGACGCCGCGTGAAGGCCGAAGCGGGGCGCGAAACACCGCCTCGGATTCGCTGAAATTGCTCTCGAAAAACCCTCCGAGCGGGCGCCTCGGTGCGAGAGCTAGCTCCCTCGATATAGCCCCGTATGCGTTAGGGTTAACACTTCACTATTAATGCGCAAACCGGCCGTTCGGAGCCGAGAAACGCTTGTGTTTTTGGGGGCGGGGAGTAGGTTCCGTTCATCGGAAACGCTTAAGCGCTTCCCCCGAACTACCCTACGGTCTCTCTCAGGTCCGCCGCAACTCCTGGGTTCCGTAGGGACGGCTGGTCCGAACGGACAGAGTGGCCTCTTCGACATGCCGCTCGGACCAGCCAACTCATTCCACTAGAATGAGAAAAACCCCGCACTCCGCATGCGGGGTTTATTTTTTTTTGCGCGCGGCCGTCCTGCCCCGCGGCTCACCCAACCACAGCTCTTCCCCGGCCGAAGAGCCGGGGCCCAGGGATACCTCCACTCCAGTGGAGCGGTGCAATAGGCCCCGGATCAAGTCCGGGGAAGTACAGTGGTGGGGAGGGCATGGGGGATGGCGTGGAGCGCCAATCGACGACACCCCCAAAAGCAAAACGCCCCACCAGCGGCAGGGCGTTTCAAACATCTTCGGAAAACCCGATCTTACTTGATCTTGGCTTCCTTGAATTCGACGTGCTTGCGCACGACCGGGTCGTACTTCTTCATCGACATCTTTTCGGTCATCGTACGCGAGTTCTTCTTGGTCACGTAGTAGAAGCCGGTGTCGGCGGTCGAGACGAGCTTGATCTTTACGGAGGCGGCTTTTGCCATTTTGGTTGTCCTTGGAAAGGGCGAGCCGCGCGATCAGGCGCGTGGCGCTGGAAATTTGGCGGCAAACTACGGATTTTGCCGCCGCTGTCAAGGGGAGTGCCCGAGCCGCCGGGGCTCAGTAGGCCTCTTCTTCCTCGCGGTTACGCGGATCGAAGCCATGCATGCGGTTGGCCCATTGCAGGCCGACGATGAAGCCCTTGATGGAGGGCAGCATCAGGAGCGGCAGCACGATTCCCAGCGGCACCATCGTATAGAGATAGGTGATGGGCGGAACGCGGTAGACCATCTCCATATGCAGCATGGCGAAGATGATGATGTGCCCCACGATTACGATGGCGATGTAGGGCGGGGCGTCGTCGGCGCGGTGGTGAAAGAGTTCCTCGCCGCAGTTCGGGCAGACGTCGTTCACCTTGAGGTAGGCTCGAAACAGGTTGCCCTTGCCGCACTTGGGGCACTTGCATGCCATGCCGTTACGCAGCGCAGGCCAGACGGCGCGCTTATCAAGAGCCTGTACTTCAACACCCATTTCTACCTCCGACGACCCTTTGGACCGTAGGACCTAGATGGTCGCTTGCCGGATCGCTTGTAAGATGACGGATTGACGCGGGGGCCTTCCGACAGAAGCTCGAACCGCAGTGCGCCGGCCACCGGCGCAGCCTCAAGCAGGCGGACTTCCACCGTGTCGCCCAGGCGGAACATCTCGCCGGTGCGGTCGCCGATCATGGCCTGCTGTTCCTCGACATAGCGGTAATAGTCCTGGCCGATGGTGGAGGCCGGGATGAAGCCATCCGCACCGGTTTCGAGCAGGCGCACGAAGAGGCCGGACTTGGTCACGCCCGAGATTCGGCCCTCGAACTGCGCGCCGATCTTGGTGGCGAGGAAGCCGGCGAGAAGGCGATCCGCCGTCTCGCGCTCGGCTGCCATGGCGCGGCGCTCGGTCGAGGAAATGTGCTGGGCGATTCCCGGCAGCTTGATGGTCTCGTTCTGCGAGAGGCCGTCATTGCCCAGGTTCAGGGCCGTGATCAGCGCGCGATGGACGATGAGGTCCGAATAGCGGCGGATGGGCGAGGTGAAGTGGGCGTAGCGGTCGAGGTTGAGGCCGAAATGGCCGTAATTCTCGGCCGAGTATTCGGCCTGGGCCTGGCTGCGCAACACCATCTCGCTGACCTGCTCGGTCTTGCCGGCCTTGCGGGCGGTGGCGAGCACGCGGTTGAAGTTGGCGGGCTTGACGGCGTCGGTCTTGTCGAACGAGAGCTCGAGCGAGGAGAGGAACTCGCGCAGGGCGGTCAGCTTCTCGCGGCTGGGCGTATCGTGGACGCGGTAGAGCAGAGGCGTCTTGTGCTTCTCGAGCGTCTCGGCGGCCGCGACGTTGGCCGCAATCATCATTTCTTCGATGAGGCGATGAGCTTCGAGACGCTCGGGCACGTAGATGCGATCCACCATGCCTTCGGCATTGAGGATGATCTTGCGCTCGGGCAGGTCGAGGTCGAGGGGGCCGCGCTTGTCGCGGGCCTTGGCCATGGCCGCGTAGGCCTTCCAGAGGGGTTTTAGGACCGGTTCGAGCAGCGGGCCGGTCTGGTCGTCCGGATTGCCGTCAATGGCCGCCTGGGCGCGCTGGTAGCTGAGCTTGGCGGCCGACCGCATGATGACGCGGTGGAAGCTGTGGCTCTTCTTGATGCCGTCCTTCGAATAGACCATGCGCACGGCGAGCGAAGGGCGGTTTTCGCCTTCGCGCAGCGAGCACAGGTCGTTCGATATGCGCTCGGGCAGCATCGGCACGACGCGGTCGGGGAAATAGACGGAGTTGCCGCGCAGGTAAGCCTCGCGGTCCATGGTCTCGCCGGGGCGCACATAGGCGGCGACGTCGGCGATGGCGACATAGATGATGTGGCCGTCGGGGTTGGCCGGATCCTTGTCGGGCTCGGCGTAAACGGCGTCGTCGTGGTCCTTGGCGTCGGGAGGGTCGATGGTGAGGAGCGGGATGTGCCGCCAGTCCTCGCGGCCCTTGAGCGTGGCCTCCTTGACCTCCTCGGCGGCCTTCTCGACCGAAGCCGGGAAGCGGAAGGGGATGTCGAGGTTGTGGATGGCGATGAGGCTCACCGCGCCTTCGGTGGCCGGGTTGCCGATGACTTCCACGACTTTTGCGCGCGGGATCATCATGCGGCCGGAGAATTTCACCGCCACTTCGACGAGATCGCCGTCCTTGGCGTCGCCGAGATCGCCGGCGGGAATGCGCATTTCCTTCTGCTTGCGCTCGACGGGGATGAGGCGGGCTCCGTCCTCGTCCATGCGCACGATGCCGATCTGGCCGCGGCGCGGCTTGTCGAGGATCTTCATGGCGCGCGCAGTGTAGTGCGGCACCAGTTCCTCGCCCGCATCGATGCGGGCCAGGATGCGGTCGCCGGGGGCGGGGACGACACGGGCATTGGGGGGCTGCAGCACGCTCACGCGCGGCGCCTCGCCCTCTTCCTCGTTCCAGGTGGCCGGGAAGGCGTGGAGATCGTCGGGATCGGCGTCGGAGGGGATATCCAGCACGGTCACCGCCGGCAGGGCCGAGGTGATGCGCAGGGTTTTCCGCGTACGGGTCAGGATACCCTCGCCCTCAAGCTCCCTGAGCAGGCGCTTGAAGGGGGTGCGCATGTCGCCGCGCACGCCGAGAATCTTGGCGAGGTCGCGCTTGCCCTTCACATCGGGCTCGGAGGCCATGGCCTCGAGAATCTGTTCGCGACTGGGCAGTTCCGCGATCGCATCGCGGCGGGGGCGCTTCGGGCCGGACCGGCTGGGGCCGGCCTTGCCGGAGCGCTGGGTGGGTTGTTCGGTTGGCTTTTTGGCCATTACTCCGCTTTCGTTGCCGCCTTTTTGGCAGCAGGTTTCTTCGCCGTCGTCGCCTTCTCGGCGGGGGCCTTCTTGGTCGTGGCAGCCTTGGTCGCGGCCTTTTTGGCCGGGGCACGCTTGGTCTTGGTGCCAGTGGCCTCGGCGCGGGCGGCCAGGAGGGCGAGGGCCTGTTCGAGCGTCACGTCCTCAGGCTTGGCGTCCTTGGGGATGGTGGCGTTGATCTTGCCCTGATTCACGTAGGGGCCATAGCGCCCCGAGCGAACCGTGATCGGGCCGCCATCATGCTCGAAAGTCTTGATGGCTGCCGGGGTGGCCCCGCCGCGCTTGAAGCCGCCAGCAGCCTTGGCTGCGAGCAGGTCTACGGCGCGGTTCTGGCCGACGGTGAAAACTTCTTCAAAATCCGGCAGGTTTGCATACTTGCCGTCATGCAGGATGAACGGTCCGTAGCGGCCCAGGCCGGCGGTGATGGGCAGCCCGGTCTCGGGATGCGCGCCAACGAGGCGCGGCAGGGAGAGGAGCTGCAGGGCTCGGTCGAGCGTCATCGAATCCGGCGTCCAGCCCTTGGGAAGTGAGGAGCGCTTGGCTTCCTTCTCGTCCCCGAGCTGCACGTAGGGTCCGAAACGGCCCGACTTGAGATAGACGTTGTCGCCGCTCTCCGGATCAGTGCCGAGAATGCCGTCCGAAGGGGCATTTTCAGAGAGACCGCCGGCGGCGGCGTCCGAGAGTTGCATGGTGTGCTTGCACTCGGGATAGTTCGAGCAGCCGATGAAGGCGCCGTACTTGCCGAGTTTGAGCGAGAGCTGACCGGTGCCGCAGGTTGGGCAGCGGCGCGGGTCGGACCCATCTTCCTTGGCAGGGAAGATGTGGTCGGCAAGCAGCTCATTCAAGGAGTCGAGGACTTCGGAGACGCGCAGATCCTTGATCTCGGTTGTCGCCTTGGAGAATTCCTCCCAGAACTCGCGCAGCACGACCTTGTAGTCGAGCTTGCCGTCCGAAATCTCGTCGAGCTGCTCTTCGAGGCCGGCGGTGAAGCCGTATTCGACGTAGCGGGTAAAGAAGCTCTCGAGGAAGGCCGTGACGATGCGGCCACGGTCCTCGGCAACCAGCGCACGCTTTTCGAGCCGCACATAGTCGCGGTCGATGAGCGTGGAGATGGTCGCCGCATAGGTCGAGGGACGGCCGATGCCGAGCTCTTCCATCTTCTTGATGAGGCTGGCTTCGGTGTAGCGGGCCGGCGGCTGGGTGAAGTGCTGCTCGATATCGCAGGACGAGAGTTTCGGCTTGTCACCGACTTCGAGCGGCGGCAGTTCGCGGCTGTCCTCGTCGTCCTCGTCGCGATCTTCCTTGGCCTCGACGCCGTAAAGCGCCAGGAAACCGGGGAAGGTGACGACCGAGCCGACAGCGCGCAGCGCGATGGCGCGGCCGGTGGTGGCGACGGCGATGTCAGCGGTGGTGCGCTCGATCTCGGCGGGGCGCATCTGGCTGGCCAGCGTGCGGCGCCAGATGAGGCCATAGAGCTTCTGCTGGTCGGCATCACCCTTGAGGCTTTCCGGCTTGCGGAACATGTCGGTCGGGCGGATGGCCTCGTGGGCCTCCTGCGCGTTCTTGGCCTTGGTCTGGTAGATGCGCGGGGTAGCGGGCAGGTAGGCGGTGCCGAATTCCTTCTCGATGGCGCGGCGCGCCTGGTCGATGCCTTCGGGCGCCATCTGCACGGCGTCCGTACGCATATAGGTGATGATGCCTTCCTCGTAGAGCCGCTGGGCGATCTGCATGGTGCGCGACGGCGAGAAGCCAAGGCGCGAGGACGCATCCTGCTGCAGGCTCGAGGTGGTGAAGGGCGCATAGGGATTGCGCTTGGTCGGCTTCTTCTCGACGCTCTCGACCGTGAACTGGCCGGCTTCGATGGCCTTGCGGATGGCTTCAGCCTCGTCGCCCGACTTGATATCGAGCTTGTCGGTCTTCTGGCCATCGACGGAATAGAGACGGGCCTCGAAGGTCTTGCCCTTCTCGATGAGATTGGCGAGGACGGACCAGTATTCCTGCGGCTTGAACTTTTCGATCTCGGCTTCGCGCTCGCAGACGAGGCGGAGTGCCACCGACTGCACGCGGCCGGCCGAGCGAGAGCCCGGGAGCTTGCGCCAGAGGATCGGCGAGAGGGTGAAGCCGACGAGATAGTCGAGGGCGCGGCGGGCGAGGTAGGCATCCACCAGCGGCTCGTCGATATCGCGCGAGTGCTTCATGGCCTCGGTGATGGCCGACTGAGTGATGGAATTGAACACGACGCGGCGGACCGGAAGGTCCTTGCGGATGGCGCGCTTCTGCTTGAGCACGTCCAGGACGTGCCAGGAAATCGCCTCGCCTTCGCGATCCGGGTCGGTCGCGAGGATGAGTTCGTCAGATTCCTTCACCGCACGGGCAATATCGGCGAGGCGCTTGTTGGACTTGGCATCCACTTCCCAGGACATGGCGAAGTCTTCGTCCGGGCGAACGGAACCATCCTTGGCGGGAAGATCGCGGACATGGCCGAAGCTGGCCATGACTTCATAATCCTTGCCAAGGTATTTGTTGATCGTCTTGATCTTGTTCGGACTTTCAACAATGACGACTTTCATTCGCACTCTTTCCGGGGAGGGGCCGCAATGGGCAAAAACAGCCGACGCGGCACCGCATCAAGCGAGGCGCAACATGGTGAAGGAGTCTGGCGGTGTCAACGGGGAGAGGAAGAGCGGGCAGGCCCTCCCCGTAGGGGAGAGAAAATTGGGAGCGAGTTTGTGGCTTCCCCTCGCTAATGCTCCTCACAAGGGACGGTGGGAGTTGCCGCTCGATTCCGCCAAAGACACCAACCCTCCCTTGTGGGGAGGGCTAGGGAGGGGGTGAGCCAAGTGCACTATCCCCGCAACCTCTCCGCCGCCGCCCGAGCCACATCCTCCCGTTGCTCCTGGAACGGCCGCGCTGTTTCCCGCGCCGCCGCCACTATCTCGGCCTCCGCCGATCGCGGCGACCCGCCGACAAAGGGCGGCTGCGGGTCATACTCCATCTGCAACTGCACGCGCTTGGCCCGCTCCTCGCCGAAAAGCCGTGCAGAAAGCGTCAGCGCAAAGTCGATCCCCGAGGTGACACCCGCCCCTGTCACCCGGTTACGATCCTCCACCACGCGTTCCGCTACCGGCTCGGCGCCGAAGAACGCCAACTGGTTGAGCGACAGCCAATGACAGGTCGCCCGATACCCGGTCAGCAACCCCGCCGCTGCCAGCACCAGCGAACCCGTGCAAACGGAGGTGACGTAGGCCGCGCCCTCAGCCTGCTGCCGCAGGAAGCCGAGCGTCTCGGCATCGTCCATCAGCGCCATCTGTCCCGGCCCGCCGGGAACGAAGAGAATGTCCGCCTGCGGCGCATCGGCGAAGGTCGTCGTCGGCAGGAGCCGCAACCCCGAGCCATCGGCAACCGGATCGAGCGTCTTCCACGCCAGATGCGTCTTCAATTCAGGAAAGCGCGAAAACACCTCCAGCGGTCCGGTGAGGTCGAGCTGGGTAAGGCGGGGATAGAGAAGCATGACGATATGCATCGGACACCTGCTTGGTTTGAACGGTGCCCAGGCGAACGGCCATCACAACCCGCGCTCCCCGGTGGTAACCCACCCGACCTCGCCAGTTACGCGGACGAGGGAAGGATGCGGCAAGGGCAGGGTGGTTGGCAAGGGGCTGGTGTGGAAGCGTCAGTCCTCTGATCACGCCAGCAGGTCTCCCTCCCCCTTGCGGGGAGGGGACAGGGGTGGGGGTGAGCAAGAGGCGGAGCTGTCCATCTTACCGCGTGATCGTTCTCGCATCTCCACATTGCGGGGGCGGGGGTTGGACGAGTTCAAACTTCGTGTTCGAGACACCCCCACCCCTATCCCCTCCCCGCAAGGGGGAGGGAGACCTGCTGGCGCAATCACGCAATTCATCTTGCTTCATGACCTTTGCCTGATCGTCGTTCCGCTCTCCCACCTCCCACCTCCCACCTCCCACCTCCCACCTCCTGGCCTCCCACCTCCCACCTCCTGGCCTCCTAGCTTCCCGGCTTCCTCTCCCCACCTTCCCCCTCCCTCACCCCACCACCGCACTTCCCCGGCCGAAGAGCCGGGGCCCACGGATCCCTCCACTCGAGTGGAGCGGTGCAATAGACCCCGGATCAAGTCCGGGGAAGTAAGGTGGTGGGGTGAGAACGAGGGAGGCAGGCAAGCAAAAAGCAGCAGTCCCAAAAAACTTATCCCCACCCCCATCACCTTCCCGCATACTCCTCCCATCCCTCCGCCAATGGCGAGGCACAGTACGCAGTGCCGCGGCGGCTGGCGGCAGGACTGGATGCAGACAAGGTCGACACCTGCATCTCGCCCTGCCGCCAGGTTCTGGGAGTTGGGGGAAGTCCGGGGGCGCCTGGGCTTACGGCCTAAGTGTGACGTGACCGGCCCGGAGTGCGCTCGCGGGCAACTTGCGTGAACGGGCTTGTCGAAACCTCAAACGCTCAAGGGGCGAGGCCATGCCTCGCATATATCGCTAGCAAACATAGACTTGAGGCAAACCTCGCCCCGAGCCGCCAACGAACCACCAGCAAACCCGACCGGAGCAATCCGCGCCGGGCCTTGGCATGCCCGCTAGCCGCGCAGCGCCACCAATTGCCCGCCGCTCCACTCCACCTGTCCGCCCAGATCGAGTTCCAGCAACAGCGTCTGTACCGACGACACCGACAGCCCCGTCTCGACCACCAGCGTATCGACCGCCACCGGCGTCACGCTCAGCGCCTGCAGCAGCCGGCCGCGATCGTCCTCGCTCGGCGGAGCCGCCGCGAGGTCCAGCTCGGGTTCCCATTCGGGCTCGAACGCTCGGCGCCGCGTCGGGATTGCAGTCGCAAGTGCTTCGATGATGTCGGCTGCGCCGGTCACCAGATGCGCACCCTGCTGGATCAGGTGATTGCCGCCTTCGGCACGCGGATCGAGCGGGGAGCCCGGCACGGCGAACACCTCGCGATTCTGCTCCAGCGCCATACGTGCCGTGATCAGCGAGCCGGACCGCTTGGCGGCCTCGACCACCAGCACGCCCAGCGAGAGCCCGGAGACCAGCCGGTTGCGACGCGGGAAGTCGCGGGCGCGCGGTTCCCAGCCCATCGGCATTTCCGTTATGAGCGCGCCGCCATTGGCAACGATAGCCTCGGCCAGCGGAATGTTCTCGCTGGGATAGAGATGGTCGAGCCCGCCCGCCAGCACGGCAACAGTGCCGGTGCGCAGGCTGGCGGCGTGGGCGGCGGTATCGATGCCGCGCGCCAGCCCGGAGACTACGGTATAGCCCTCATCGCCAAGGTCGCGCGCCAGCATGCCGGCCAGCTTGCGACCCGCGGCCGAAGCGTTGCGCGCGCCGACGATGCCGATGGTGAACTTCCACGACAGGTTCTCGCCGCCGGTCATGATCAGCAGGGGCGGGGCATCCGAGATGTGGCGCAGGAGCGGCGGGTAACCGGGTTCGCCCGAGGCGATGAGGCGTGCCCCGCGTTTCTCGATGGCCGCAACTTCGTCCTCCGCCTCGGCGAGCGAGGGGACGCGCGGTGGCGACGCGGTGCCGCTGCGGCGCACGAGGCCATGCAATTGCTCGAGCGCGGTCTCGGCTGAGCCGTAGCGATTGAGGAGCTGGCGGAAGGTATTGGGCCCGACATTGTCGGTGCGGATGAGCCGCAGCCAGGCCAGGCGCTGCGGACGGGTGAGGATCTGGCCTTCCGTCCGCAGGTTCATGCTAGCTGGCCTTCTTCTCGCTGCCGATCTTGGGCTCTGTGCCCCGGATCAGCCGGGAGATATTGGCCGAGTGGCGGAAGAGCAGCACGGCTGCGAGCAGCACCGTCACCACCACGAAGCGCAAGCTGCCGGTGATGACATAGGCGAAGATCGGGCTGGTCGAAGCGGCGGTGATCGCCGCCAGCGAGGAATAGCGCTGGGCGAAGGCGATGACGAGCCAGACCGCGCAGAAGATGAGGCCGACCGGCCACGACAGTGCCAGCAGCACGCCGATGAAAGTCGCCACGCCCTTGCCGCCATTGAAGTTGAGCCAGACCGGGAAGACGTGGCCGAGGAAAGCGGCGACGCCGGCAAGGTTGGCTGCGTCTTCGCCCAGGAAATAGCGGGCGACCAGCACCGGCACTGCGCCCTTGAGCGCATCGAGCACGAGCGTCGCCGCTGCGAGCGGGCGGTTGCCGGTACGCAGCACGTTGGTGGCGCCGATATTGCCCGAGCCGATGGCGCGGATATCGCCGAGGCCGGCAGCGCGGGTGAGCAGCAGCCCGAAGGGGATCGAGCCACAGAGATAGGCCAGGACGGCCGTGACGATATAGGGAATCATGCGGCGGTCCCCTCAAGGTCCGAATGCGTGAAAACCTCGGCTCCGCCGACGAAGGTGCGCATGACGCGGCCCATCAGCCGGGCGCCCTCGAAGGCGGTATTGCGGGAGCGCGAGCGGAGCTTGCGCTCTTCGACCACCCACGGATAATCCAGATCGAGCACGATGAAATCTGCCGGTGCACCGGGGGCCAGGCGGCCGCTCGGGAGACCGAGAATTTCAGCGGGACGTGACGTCATGGCGCGCAGAACCGTCAGCAGGTCGACCTGGCCATTGTGCACGAGGCGCAGGGCGACCGCCAGCAGCGTTTCGAGCCCGATGGCGCCATCCGAGGCTTCCGCGAACGGCTGGCGCTTGACCTCGGTATCCTGCGGATCGTGGTCCGAGTGGATGACGTCGATCGTGCCCTCGGCGAGGCCACGGATCATCGCCTGCCGGTCGTCCTCGGTGCGCAGGGGCGGGGAGAGCTTGTAGAACGTGCGGTAGGAGCCGACATCGTTCTCATTGAGCGCCAGGTTGTTGATCGAGACGCCGCAGGAAACGCGCCGCGACTGCTGTTTGGCTTCGGCAACCAGCGCAATGGAGCGCGCCGCCGAAAGCTGGGCCGCGTGGTAGCGGACCCCGGTCAACAGGGCGAGCTGCAGGTCGCGCGCCAGCGGTATCGTCTCGGCTTCGGCCGGAATGCCCTTGAGGCCAAGGCCACTTGCATAGAGCCCCTCGTTCATCACGCCCTCGCCGGCCAGGGAGCGCTCGGAGAGGTGGTGGACGACAGGCATGTCGTAATTGGCGGCGTAGGTGAAAGCCGCGCGGATGAGCCCGGAATTCTGCATCGAGTTGCGGCCATCGGCGAAGCAGACCGCACCGGCCTCCTTGAGCAGGCCGAATTCGGTGATTTCCTTGCCTTCGAGCCCCTTGGTGATGGCGGCGGCCGGCAGCACGTTGACCTTGGCGGTCGCCTCTGCGCGGCGGACGATGAAGTCCACCAGGGCGCTGTCGTCGATTACCGGCTGCGTATCGGGCATCACCACGAAGCTCGTGACGCCGCCCGCTGCCGCCGCCTCGGAGGCCGAGGCCAGGGTCTCGCGGTATTCGCGACCGGGCTCGCCGGTGAAGACGCGCATATCGATGAGGCCCGGAGCCACGACGAGCCCCCTGGCATCGACGCGGCGTGCGTCGGCGGGCACGCCCTTGGCGGGGTCGGCGAACTTGCCGTTGACGACGAGGAGCGAGCCGCGTTCATCGCGGCCGGAGGCCGGGTCGACGATGCGGGCGTTTTCGATCAGCACAGCCTTGCTCATTTGGCGCCTCCCGCGGGCAGAAGGGCATCGAGCACGGCCATGCGGACCGCCACGCCCATCTCGACCTGGTCGGTGATCACCGAGCGCGGGCCGTCCGCGATCGAGGGATCGATCTCGACCCCGCGGTTCATCGGTCCGGGATGCATGACGATGGCGTCGGGCTGGGCGACCGAGAGCTTCTCTGCGTCGAGGCCGTAGAAGTGGTAATATTCGCGCACCGAGGGGATCATGCGGCCGGCGAAGCGCTCGTGCTGGAGGCGCAGCATCATGACGACATCCGCGTCCTTGAGGCCCTGGCGCATGTCGGTGAAGACTTCGGCCGCCATGTCGTCGATGCCTTTGGGCAGCAGCGTTCGCGGGGCGATGACGCGGGTGCGTACGTTGAGCGCGTTGAGCAGCAGCAGGTTCGAGCGGGCGACACGGGAATTGGCGATGTCGCCGCAGATGGCGACCGTGAGCCCCGAAATGCGGCCCTTGTGGCGGCGGATGGTCAGCGCGTCGAGCAGGGCCTGCGTCGGGTGCTCGTGAGCGCCGTCGCCGGCGTTGATCACCGAGCAGCCGACCTTCTGGCTGAGCAGTTCCACCGCGCCGGCTGCCGAATGGCGAACCACGAGCACGTCCGGCTGCATGGCGTTGAGCGTGGTCGCTGTGTCGATCAGGGTCTCGCCCTTCGTCACCGAGGAGGTGCGCACCGACATGTTGACGACCAGCGCGCCCAGCCGCTTGCCGGCGATCTCGAACGACCCCTGCGTGCGGGTCGATGGCTCGAAGAAGAGGTTGATCTGGGTCTTGCCGGAAAGCGTCGGCAGCGTCTTCCGCTCCTGGCGGGAGACCGGGATCATGCGCTCGGCACGATCCAGCAGGTCGACGATTTCGTATTGATTGAGGTCGGCAATGCCGAGGAGATGACGTTTTGAAAAAACGGGCGAGCCGCCGGATTGTCCGGGTTGCTGTTCCGAGGTTTCAGGTGGCGATTTATGCGCCATTCGGCTCCGTCCCGTAGCTGTTCGGGGCGGTCTAACCTAGGCGGATATGAGGGGCAAGGTCTGCTGGGATTTTTTCCAATATCAGCCGTGCCTGAGGCGATCGAGCGCACCCTGGAGGATGTAGGAGGCGGCCAGCTTGTCCACGACCTCCGCCCGCTTGTCGCGGCGGGTATCGGCCTCGATCAGCATGCGAGTGACGGCGCTGGTCGAAAGCCGCTCGTCCCAGAAGGCGATGGGGATGGAAATGCGCGCGGAAAGATTGCGCGCAAACGCCCGCGTCGACTGCACCCGCGGCCCTTCCGAGCCATCCATGTTGAGCGGCAGCCCCAGCACGATGCCCACCGCGCTGTTCTGCGCAATAAGCTCATCCAGCCGCTCCGCATCGAGCGTGAATTTCTGCCGCCTGATCGTCTCGACCGGCGTCGCCGAATACCGCATCGCATCGGACACCGCGACACCGATTGTCTTGGTGCCGAGGTCGAGCCCAAGGAGCTTGCCCGATGGGGGGAGGGCGGCGAGCGGGTTGTCGGGGAGGTCGGATCTCATTGAACTGGAATAAATGACAATAGGCTTGGACCACAACGAATAATAACGTCTGGACGAGTAGTTCTACAGATCGGCCCATAAACCCACCATGTAGGTTGATCTTAGTACCCTGATGACACGGCGGAGTGATCTGGTGCTCACGTGAGCTAGCTGTGCCTAGATAAGGGGGAACTACGAATGGCGAAACGCGCCACCAAGCGATCCTGTGGAACGACCGGTAGCACTACTCAGCAGTCTGCAAGGGAGGCCACGTATACGCTCATGGTAAAGACGCCTGACGTTGAATTGCGGCTTACGAGACGAACAGACCCACCTCGTAGGAGATGTTAATGAGGGTAAGGATTGGAACGTGAAGTCCTGTTAGTAGAGCGGCGATCGCCGCGATTGGCAAGCGTGTCGCTTGTCGCCGAGCGGTACGTGAAGCTTGTCTGGTCGGACGGCGTTTCGGAAAACAAGGACATCGCCCCGATCCTGGCTAACCACCGATCCTTCGTACGGCTGCGATCGGACGATGCGCTGTTTGCCAGTCTGAGGGTCACGGACGACGGTGGAGGAATTGAGTGGAGCGATGGCTCGATGGTATCGTCCTCCTCACTCATGGCTCTGCCTAAATCGCTGATGAGCAATCAGGAGTTCCGAGGTCTGATGGACGACCTCCATATATCCGTCGAAGCTCTCAGCGTGTTGCTCGGATGCTCCAGGCGGCTCATCGCGGATTTCCGCGCCAGCAAGCCCGTGCCAAAGTACATTGCGTTGGCATTGCGATACGTGGCCGAGCGCAGCGACCGGTTGGTGCTTTAGGCCGCTTTGCGTCTTGCTCGCGATTGCGCTACCAGCCTTGAGGAGCGCATCTGGCACACGCGAGAACACCGATGAAACTCACCTGGTTCGGCGGAACCACCATTCGCATCTATATTGGCGGGCAGATTTTCGTGGTCGATCCGCAATTGGCGCCGGACGATATCGATCGAGCCGAGCTGGTTTCCGGGGCCGATCGGGTGTTGCGCCTGGCTGGGGCGGATGAGGCGCTGGCAGAGCTCGATCCTGCTGAATGGCGGCCGCGGCGGGCGCAGCGGGCAATCGATGAGGAGCAGGCGCCGCCGCCGATCCATGCCTATCGCATCGGGGCCGGCGCGATGCTGGTCGATGCCGTTGGCGAGCCGCCGCTGGTGCTGCTGAGCGACCAGGCGCCAAGTTTCGGACGCTGGGCGGATGGCGCAGTGGTGGTGCTGTTCGGGGTGGGCGAAGCGATGAGTGCGCTGGCCGAAGGCCTGTTCGTTGCGGCGCGGCCGCGCCTGGTGGCGCTGGCAGGCGACGAGGTCGCGATCGATTTCGCGGTGGCGGCGCTGCGGGAAAACCTCAATGGTGCCGGGCTCGTTTCGCTTGAAAAGGGCCTCGCATTGGAAGTTTGATGGCTGCCATCAGCCAAATTCGTTGTCATTATGCAAATCTCGTTGCTACAAGCGCAGCGAAACACCCATTCCTGGTTTTGAGGAGCTCTGCATGTCGGTCGATGCCGCAACCGTGAAACGAATCGGACGCCTGGCGCGTATCCGGATCGAAGAGAACGAGGTTGCCGCCTACCAGCAGGAACTCAACGCGATCCTTGGCTTTGTCGAGCAACTCAACGAAGTCGACGTCACAGGCGTCGAGCCGATGACCTCGGTCACGCCGATGGCCCTGCGCCGTCGCGTCGACAAGGTCACCGATGGCGGCTACCCCGAGAAGGTGGTCTCCAACGCGCCGCTCTCTGAAGACAACTTCTTCATGGTCCCCAAGGTGGTGGAGTAAAATCGATGGCGGTTACGATCGCCATTGAAACTCCGCTTCAGGACGATGTCCGCACCCTGGTCGCGGCGCTCAATGAGCACCTGCTGCCGCTTTCGCCCGTCGAGTTCCAGTTCAAGATGACCGTCGAGCAGATGGCGGGCGCGGATACCGATGTATTCGTCGCTCGCAACGAGGCGGGCAGGGCGGTGGGCATCGGCGCGCTCAAGGTGCTTTCGCCCACGAGCGGCGAGGTCAAGCGCATGTACACTCTGCCCGAAGTGCGCGGCCTGCGCGTCGGCTCAGCGCTTCTCATGGCCATCGAGGATCTGGCGCGCTCGCGCGGGCTTACCGAATTGCTGCTGGAGACCGGCGTCGGCGAAGGCTTTGCGGGTGCTCATCGCCTCTATCTGCGCGGCGGCTTTGCACCGCGCGGTGCATTCCTGGATTATCCCGATAGCGGCCATTCGGCTTTCTTCGAGAAGCATCTGGGCAGCCAGGCCGCAGCCTGACCGGGGAGGGATTTGCCATGCGTATGACGTTGAGCAGTGCGTTCGTCCTTGTGCTGGTCGCCTCCGCCGTGGCGCAGGAGCCCGGTCCGATCGACCGCTCCAAGCTCTATGTGAGCAAGCCCGAAGCCTGTGAAGCGCTGCAGTCCAAGGGCGTGGATGCCTTCAACGACCTCGACTTCACCACCCTGTCGTTTACCGACGGCATCCAGGGCATGGAGTTCCACTGCGGCTTTTTTGACGTTAAGAGCAAAGCCAATACCAGCGCCGTGCTGGTCGAGGCCATTTGCGAAGAGCCGGGTTTCATGTATCCCGATCTGATTGCCATCGGACCGTGGGACGACAAGACCATCCAGGTCATCTCGTCCTATGACCTGCAGAGCGCCGCGATGGCCGAGGCGAGCGGCGAAGCCATTGACGATAGCGAGAACCAGGGCCAACCCCTTGGTGTCGCGCTTTATACCCGTTGCGATTCCCTAAGCGAGTTACCCCGTTGACCGATCTGACCAAGCTCACCCTCGCCGCCGCCCGCAAGGGCCTCAAGGCGAAGGAATTCACTTCGCTGGAACTGACCGAGGCCTATCTCAAGGCCATCGACGAGGCTAACCCCAAGCTCAATGCCTATGTCGCCGTCACCGCCGACCAGGCCCGCCGGATGGCACTGGCCAGCGACGAGAAGCTGGCCAAGGGCGAGGCCGGCTCGCTTGAAGGCCTGCCGCTCGGCATCAAGGACCTGTTCGCGACCAAGGGCGTCCATACGCAGGCAGCCAGCCACATCCTCGACAGCTTCAAGCCCGAATACGAATCCACCGTGACCAGCAATCTCTGGCGCGATGGCGCCGTGATGCTGGGCAAGCTCAACATGGACGAGTTCGCGATGGGCTCCTCCAACGAGACCTCCTATTACGGCGCGGTCATCAATCCGTGGCGGGCGGAGAATTCCAACCTCGATCTCGTTCCGGGCGGTTCGTCCGGCGGCTCGGCGGCTGCGGTTTCGGCCTGGCTCTGCGCCGGCGCGACGGCTACCGATACCGGCGGCTCCATTCGCCAGCCGGCCGCGTTCACCGGAACTGTCGGTATCAAGCCGACCTATGGCCGTTGCTCGCGCTGGGGCACGGTGGCGTTCGCCTCCTCGCTGGACCAGGCCGGCCCGATCGCCCGTACCGTGGAAGACAGCGCGCTGATGCTGCAGTCCATGTCCGGATTCGATCCCAAGGATTCGACCAGCGTCGAGATGGCGGTTCCCGATTTCGCCGCGGCGGTCGAGCGGGGCGTCAAGGGCCTCGTCATCGGCGTGCCGCGCGAATATCGCATGGACGGGATGCCCGAGGAGATCGAGAAGCTCTGGCGGCAGGGCCTCGAATGGCTCAAGGCCGAGGGCGCGACCGTCAAGGACATCTCCCTGCCGCACACCAAGTACGCGCTGCCGGCCTATTATATCGTCGCCCCGGCCGAAGCGTCCTCGAACCTGGCGCGCTATGACGGCGTCAAGTACGGCCTGCGCGAGACCGGCAAGGACATCACCGATCTCTATGAACTGAGCCGCGCCGCCGGCTTCGGCCGCGAGGTCAAGCGCCGCGTCATGATCGGCACCTATGTGCTTTCGGCTGGCTATTACGATGCTTATTACGTGCAGGCCCAGAAGGTCCGCACGCTGATCAAGCGCGATTTCGAGCTCGCCTTCCAGTCGGGTGTGGATGCGATCCTTACCCCGGCAACGCCTTCGGCCGCGTTCGGCATTGGCGACGAGGACATGAAGGCCGATCCGGTCAAGATGTACCTCAACGACGTCTTCACCGTGACCGTCAACATGGCGGGCCTTCCGGGCATTGCCGTGCCGGCGGGCAAGGATGGCAAGGGGCTGCCGCTGGGTCTCCAGCTCATCGGCAAGCCGTTCGACGAAGAGACGCTTTTCGCGGCCGGCCGCGTGATCGAGCGGAGCGCGGCGATGGACTTTTCGCCGAAGCGCTGGTGGTGACCGCGCTCGACCAGGAGGCGTTCGAGGCGGCTTTGCGGGCGGGAACGCCCGTCGAAAACGCCGATCTCTCCGATATCGACTGGACCGACCTGCCGGATGGCAGGTTGGTCGTTCGCCATTCGACGATCCGTAACGCCGTCATCGATGATGCACCACTCGAGGGCGCGGTGTTCGAGCATTGCACGTTCCTGCGCTGCTCGTTCCCGGTCAGCCGGCTCAGCCAGGCGCGCTTCATCCAGTGCAGCTTCTACGATCCGGATGGGCGGCAGGGATGTACCTTCTCGGGTACGGAGCTCGACCACGCCACCTTCGATCACTGCAACCTGACGATGAGCCGGTTCCCGCGGGCGGACCTGCATGCGGCGAGTTTCATCGCCTGCAAGGCGCCCGGTTCGGATTTCGAGGATGCCGATTTCTCGCGCCGGGTAGGGCGGAACAGCGTTGCGCTGGTGACATTCAGCGAATGCATCCTCGACATGGCTTCGTTCCGCGGCGCCATGCTCGATCAGTGCAACCTCGAAGGCTCCAGCCTCACCCAGGCCGATTTCACGCGGGCGAGCCTCAAGGAGGCAAACCTGCAGCGCGCCGACCTTTCCGAGGCCATTGTGCAGGGCGCCGAGTTCGAGCGGGCCGATCTGCGCGAGGCGAATCTGACCGGTTTCAAGCTGCTCGACCTCAAGTCGCGCAGCGGCATCAAGCTGAGCGAATCCAGCCTGAAGGGCCTCATGGCGCCGCTGGGTATCCGGGTCTTCCCGGGTTAGCGGCAGCTTCCATCCTTGATTGACGGACGTTAGCGGTCTATCTGCCAGAACATGACGAGAAGTGGCCTAAGGCTGGCATGGCGCGGCGAGCCAGCGAACTACAGGGTGAATTCCATGCACGACGTGTTCACGACACTCGATTGGTCAGAACCGCCGAAAACCCTCAGCCAGCCGCAGAAGGCTCTGTGGTGGCTCAAGAAGGGTGGCCTGCGCGTGGGCCCGGAATGGGAACGCGCCCATCAGATCCTTGCTGTCGGCGAAGGCGTCCAGGCCTTTGACTGGGTGCATGCGCTCGCCCATTGGATCGAGGCCGACATGGGTAATGCCGATTATTGGTATCGTCGCGCCGGCAAGAAGCGCGCAGCTGCCAGCGTTGCTGCCGAGTGGGAGCACATCGCCAAGGCGCTGACGGAAACGACTGTCAGTCACTGATCTTTCGCTTCGCGCACCTCCCGGCGATGCCGGGAAGTGCGCAAGCTGAGCCGTGCTAGCGGTTATCGGCCCGAGCCCGCACCAGTTCCAGCCCACGCCGGGTGATGCGGTAGGGTTGGCCATTGCTCGAAGCTATGGCGTCCTTGGCCTTGAGCCGCTTGAACAATGCCAGGTTGCATTGCGTCATCAGCCAGCCTTCACGGTTGAAGCATTCAACCTCGATGATGGCGCCTTTTTCGTTCTTGATAGGATTGATCTTGCCGCCCTGGGCAAGAGCGTGCAGCACGCGCTGCTCGGCTTTCGAAACGTTCATTGGGAGATGAAACCCGTAGATCCCGCGGCATGGCCGCGACAAAACACGAGCGCCCGACAGCACATCGCATGGCGGGCACCTGGCTTGTGGATCTGCCCCGTTCGTCGTGGAACGGGGCCTTAGACGGTTTCAAAGCGAGTAGACATATCCCGCACTTAATGAAATTCGGCGCGCAACGCCAGAGGGTCGCGCGCCGACATGGATCGGGTGTGGCGTCAGCGCCTCACCTTATTTGGGCATCATCGGCGGAGCGAAGACCAGATAGGGGGTCTTGGGCGTCTGGCCCGGCGGCAGGCGCTCGGGCGCTGGATCACCCGGCTCGCCCAGCGATTTGATGTACTGGTAGAGCGAGCGGCTTTCCGCTTCGTGGAAGGCATGCAGATTGAACCAGGGCATGGGCGGGCCCGCCTGGAACGTCTTGAGATACTGCACCCATTCGTCCTCGGACTGCTTGGCGACCACCAGGCGCAGGTTGACGGCGTAGTTGGTGCCCCATGGGCCGTTATAGCCCACGGGATTGCCCTTCAGGGCCGTGGCAGGATCGATCTTGCCATTGCTTTCGGAATAACCGGCCGAGTGGCAATCGTGGCACCCGCCGATGATGGAGATGCGCTCCCCGTTTGCGACCGAGACCTCTGCGTCCTGCGCAATGGCTCCCGTTGAGATCGTGGCCGCGGCGATTATCAAGGCTGTTCTGAACATAGTTCATCTTCCCCAAACCCGCCCCTCGCGGGCGACGCATTTTCGCATATCCAAAGGGCGCGGCAAGTTGCTCCTTTGAGGGAGGGGCGGTTGAAATCGTCGGCCTGACGGTGCAAACCAGCAGGGAGATTTTTTCTGTACTTATTCGAAGAGCCTGCCTCGTGACCTCCAAGAAGCCAGCCGATTGCGAAACCAAGGAAGATGTCCGTGTGGAGATCGACCGTATCGACCAGGCGCTGATCGCGCTTTTCGCCGAACGCCATCGCTATGTGACGCGCATGGCGCAGATCAAGACAGATCCACACGAGGCCTATGATCCGGTCAGGATCGAGGCGGTGATCGGCCGCGTGCGCAGCCGCGCCGAGGGCCTCGATCTCGATGAAGACCAGGCCGAATTGATCTGGCGGACGCTTATCGACTGGAATGTAAACTACGAAAAGGGCATTATCGTCGCTCGCCGCCGCGCGGAGTAATGCCATGACCAGCGCCGTTTCGATCCGGAAAGCCGAACCAGACGATGCACGGCGCCTGGCTAATATTGGCTACGTGGCCTGGGAAACCAGCATCCTGCCGCTCCTCCACGAAGTACCCGGAATGCGGGTGGCCGAACAACGCCGCCTGGCCGCTGCCGTGCACGAAACGCTCGATCGCATCATCGTGGCCGAGGTGGATGGCGTGCCGGTCGGCTGGTGCTCGCGGGCGAGGGGGCGGCACTATATTCCCTTCCTTTTCGTCGCACCCGAGTTCCAGAACCACGGCATCGGCAAGCTCCTGCTCTCGCGGATGGAAGCCATGCTCGAGCTTGAGGGGGCGGAGCGCGTCCACCTCGAAACGCCGGCCGACAATGTCCGTGCCGTGCGCTTCTACGAGCACCAGGGCTACCGCATCCTGGCGTTGCGCCCGGACGGACGCCCAGATCACCAGCCCTTCATGAGCGTGCGGCTCGAAAAGCTGCTGCACCCCTATATGGGCCAGGTTACCGACACCGAGTAAGCCAGCGATTGCATCGCGGCGCGCCTGCCACTATGCGTAGGCCAGCACTGATTTGTAGGTTTGTCCTTTGACCATCATCGACACGCGCACCCCGAACCCGAAGTACTTCATCCAGGGCTCGACCGGCGATTGGGAAATCGTCATCGGCATGGAAGTGCACGCGCAGGTAACGTCCGAGAGCAAGCTGTTTTCCGGCTCCTCGACCGAGTTCGGGCGCCCGCCCAATTCCAATGTGAGCTTTGTGGATGCGGCCATGCCAGGCATGCTGCCCGTCATCAACGACGAGTGCGTGCGCCAGGCGGTGCGGACTGGTCTGGGCCTCAAGGCCAAGATCAACAAGCGCTCGATCTTCGATCGCAAGAACTACTTCTATCCGGACCTGCCGCAGGGCTACCAGATCAGCCAGTTCAAGGACCCGATCGTGGGCGAGGGCAAGATCGCGCTCGATATGGGCGCCGACGGCCAGATCGAGATCGGCATCGAGCGCCTGCACCTTGAGCAGGATGCTGGCAAGTCGATCCACGATCAGCATCCGAGCATTACCTTCGTCGATCTCAACCGTTCCGGCGTGGCGCTGATGGAAATCGTCAGCAAGCCCGACCTGCGCTCGTCCGACGAAGCCAAGGCGTACCTGTCCAAGCTGCGCGCCATCATGCGCTATCTCGGCACCTGCGACGGCAACATGGAGCAGGGCTCTTTGCGCGCCGACATCAACGTGTCCGTCCGTCGCCCGGGTGGCGAGTTCGGCACGCGCTGCGAGATCAAGAACGTCAACTCGATCCGCTTCGCCGGCCAGGCCATCGAATACGAAGCGCGCCGCCAGATCGATATTCTGGAAGACGGCGGCTCGATCGACCAGGAAACGCGCCTCTTCGATCCCAAGACCGGCGAGACGCGCTCCATGCGCTCCAAGGAAGAAGCGCATGATTACCGCTACTTCCCCGATCCGGACCTGCTGCCGCTCGAATTCGACGATGCCTTCATCGCCGACCTCGCTGCGCACCTGCCGGAGCTTCCGGACGAGAAGCAGGCGCGGTTCATCGAGGAATACGGCATTACGCCCTATGACGCGATGGTGCTGACGCTCGAGCGCGAATCCGCCGATTTCTACGAGGAAGTCGCGCGCGGTCGTGACGGCAAGCTCGCCGCGAACTGGGTCATCAACGAGTTCTTCGCCCGCCTCAACAAGGAGGGCATGGACGTGACCTCGAGCCCGGTCAGCGCCAGCCAGCTTGGCGGCATTGTCGAGCTGATCGGCAAGGGCGACATCTCGGGCAAGATCGCCAAGGACCTCTTCGAGATCGTCTGGGCCGAAGGCGGTGATCCGGCGCAGATCGTGGAAGCCCGCGGCATGAAGCAGGTTACGGACCTGGGCGCCATCGAGAAGGTGGTCGACGATATCATCGCCGCCAATCCCGATCAGGTCGCCAAGGTGCAGGCCAAGCCGACGCTCATCGGCTGGTTCGTCGGCCAGGCCATGAAGGCCTCGGGCGGCAAGGCCAATCCGCAGGCGCTCAACGAGATCCTCAAGCAGAAGCTTGGCCTGTAAGATTCGGCTGCAGCCGGATGCCGGCTGCAGCACCTTCTTTCCTGCGTGCCGCTCCTAAGCCATCTCGCGCAGCGGCCTTCCGACCGTCATCGCCTTCCTGAACCCTTCGTCGTCATCGACGAAGAAGGGCTCGGTCTGCGCTCCAAGCGAGTCGAACAGCCGGCTCAGGAAGCAGCGGAACGAGGCGCAGAGGGCGATGTCGCAGATTTCGTGGTCGGTGAAGCCGACCGCGCGTAGGCCCGCGATATCGGCCTCGTTCACCTCGGAGGCATTTCGCGCGACCTTCTGCGCGTAGGCCAGCATGGCCACGTCCTTTGCGTCCAGCCCGGCGGTGCGGAAGTCGCACTGGATGGCCATCACCTTGTCCTTGCCGAATTCAGCGGCGAGGGCCTTGCTGTAGACATGCGAGCAATAGGTCGAGGGTACTTCCTTGGCCGCGATCAGCGTGATGAGCCGCCAGCCGCGCAGGCCAAGCGAGAAATTGTCGCGCAGCGCCGCGATGAAGTGCTCGACCAATGGCATGAGGTCGGGGCGGGTCGTCATGCAGCGCGTGGCATCCATGACGAAGCCGTATTTGTCGAGCTCGTGGCGGTAGATCTCGGCGATCTCGCCTTGCGCCTCTTCGGGGGCAATCGTCTTCAAGAACACGGGCGGGTCCTCCCTTGTGCGAACTTGAAGCCGAATATTACTCCTCCGCCCGGGGCGGTGTCATCGGTCTCAGGCGGGCGCCCGGCGGAAGCGACGGACGATGCGGCCGTCGATCAGGAGCAGACCCGAGAAGATGACGAGCATGCCAAAAAGCTGAATCGGCAGAATCGTTTCGCCCAGGAAGCTCACGCCGAGGATGATGGCGAAGACGGGCGAGATGAACGTGTTGACCGCGAAATTGGTCGCGCCGATACGCGGTAGCATCCGGTACATGATCTGGAACGTGAACGCCGATGCCAGGAGGCCGAGGCCCAGCCATGCGCCCCAGGTCTCGATACGCGTCGCATGCGGCGTGCCCTCGAAGACCAGCGCGACCGGTACGGCGACGACCGCGGCGCCCGTCATGGCAATGGCGGCGATCGCAGAGGGATCGACCTTGGCGAAGCTGCGGGCAACATTGAGCGTCACGGCGTAGCAGATCGTCGCCATGAGGCAGAGGGCGATACCCCAGACCTGCGTGGTGCCACCAGCCTGCACAGCCGGCAGGGCCAGCAGCGAGGCGCCGGCAAAGCCCGCGACCACGCCCATGGTCTTGTTGATGGTCGCGCGCTCGCCGCCAGGCCAGAAGTTGGAGACGACCACGGTCATGATCGGGGTCAGCGCATTGATGATGGCGGTGAGCCCGCTGGCGATGTGCGTCTGGCCGAGCGGGAAAAGGGTGAAGGGCAGGGCGTAGCTGAAGACGCCGAGGATCATCAGCTTGATCCAGAGCGAGAAATCCCGGGGCACCTTCTTGCCGAGCGCGAAGAAGAAGGCCCAGCAGCCGATGGCGGCGATGGTCACGCGGCCGGCCGAAACCCAGATCGGCCCGACCTCGCGCAGCAGCACTGCATTGAACAGGAACGAACAGCCCCAGATGCTGCCGACGAGAAGGACCCAGAACCAGTCGCGAATTTGCATGAGATCGTCTCCGAATGCCGGAAACTATGCCGTCGCGTCGAGGCCGTCGAACCGATTTTGACGATAAGGGCATCAATTTGCGTGATGGATGCCGAGCGTAGACAAAGTGCCACTCGCGGATTTATGTTAGTGCTTACATAAATTACGGAGACGTGCCCGTGAGCTACCTTTCCGAAATGGGGCTGCTGTCTCTCGGCAGCCAGTTGAAGTCGATCAGCGATCAGCTCTACGCCATGGCCGACGAAGTCTATGCGCGGCACGGCATCGAGCTGCAGGCGCGGTGGTTTCCGATCCTCAAGCTGTTGCACGATCGCGGGCCGATGACGGTGGGCGAAGTGGCCACGGCCGTCGGCCAGACGCATTCCGCCATCAGCCAGGCCTCCTCACGGCTGGTGCGAGAGGGCTGGCTCTCGGCGTCGAGCGACAAAGAGGATCGACGGACGCGGCGGCTGTCGCTGACGCCCAAGGCAGTCGCTGCCGTCCGCGTGGCCAAACCCCTCTGGCGGGCGATGCGGGAAGGGCTTGAGGAGCGAGCACAAAGCCTGGGTGTCGATGAGCGCCTGCTCGAAGCTTTAGCGCGGGTGCCGGGGTCCGATCTTGCCGACGCCATCGTCGAGCGGGCGAGGGACAATCGCCTGCAGACGCTTTCCATCGTGCCGTTCCGGCCCGAATTGAGGGACGAGTTCTTCCGCCTCAATGCGGATTGGCTGCAGCGCTATTTTCAGCTTGAGGATTATGACATCGAGGTGTTGTCGAACCCGGAGGGCATCATCCTTGCGACAGGCGGCGAGATTTATTTCGCGCTGCTGGGCGAAGAGGTGGTCGGTACCTGTGCGCTGATGCAGGTTTCACCCGGGGAATACGAGCTGACCAAGATGGCGGTGGATCCTTCCGCGCAAGGGCTTGGCATTGGCCGGTCGCTGATCGAAGTCGCGATCGAGGCATATCAGCGCCTCGGCGGCCACGAACTCTTCCTCGAGACCAACACCAAGCTGGCGGCAGCGATCCGTCTCTACGAAAGCTCGGGCTTCGAGCATCAGCCGGCAGTGAAGGCGGATTCGCACTATAGCCGGGCCAATGTCTACATGATCTGGCGTCCGGCGCTGGCCGGGGCGGCGTGAAGCGCTAGAGTTTCGGCCAGACGAAGGCTTCGTCGTTCAGCGTATCCGGCGTCAGCATCACCCGCCCGTCCACCAGCGAAACTCGGCCATCGGCGAGCGCCGCCAAAGCGCGCGGATAGATGCGGTGCTCCGCCTTGAGCACGCGGGCGGCGAGCGTGTCGGGCGTGTCGCCTTGAACCACAGGCACGGCTGCCTGCATGATGGCCGGCCCCTCATCCATGCCCGGCGTCACGAAGTGCACGGTGCAGCCGTGGAGGTGCACCCCGGCGGCGAGCGCCTGCTCATGCGTATGCAGCCCCTTGAAGGAGGGCAGAAGGGCGGGGTGTATGTTGATCATCCTGCCCAGCCAGCGCTCGGTGAATTGCGGGGTCAGCAGTCGCATGAAGCCGGCGAGGGCGACGATCTCGGTATTCCAGCCGCGTAGCACGTCGTCGAGCGCTGCGTCGAATGCGTTGCGATCCGGAAAGTCCCGATGCGAGCGCACGGCAGTGGGAATGCCGTTGGCGGCAGCGGTTTCGAGGCCCACGGCGTCGCTTCTGTTGGAGAGCACGCCAACGATCTCGGCGGGATAGTTCGGTATCTTTGCCGCCTCGATGAGGGCCGTCATGTTCGAACCCCGGCCCGAGATGAGCACGGCAACGCGTTTGCGGGTGGTCATGGCTTCACCGCCTTGGCTGGAGGGTCGAACGGCCGTCCGCGGCCCAATGGCCGGCCGCCGGCAGCCATGGTCAGAGGGCGAGGGCGCCTTCGAACGTCACCGGCTCCCCTGCGCGTTCGGTGAGGGTGCCGATGATCGAGGCCGTCTCGCCGGCCGCGTTGAGCTGAGTGACCAGCGCTTCGGCATCCGAGGTCTCGACAGCGACGAGCATGCCGACGCCGCAATTGAAGGTGCGCAGCATTTCGCGCTCGTCGATCCCGCCGACCTTGGAGAGCCAGCCGAAAACCTTCGGCACCGAAACCGCGGACAGGTTGATATGGGCGGCGAGATTGTCGGGAAGCACGCGCGGGATGTTGTCGATGAAGCCTCCACCGGTGATGTGTGCCAGCGCCTTGATGCCGAGGCCGGCCTTGAGCGCGGCCAGGATCGGCTTCACGTAGATGCGGGTCGGCGTAAGAAGGGCCTGCGAAAGCTCGATGCTTTCGTCCCAGGGTGCGGGCATGTACCAGTCGAGACCGGAGATATCGACGATCCGGCGGACCAGCGAATAACCATTGGAGTGCACGCCCGACGAGGCGAGGGCGACGAGCGTATCGCCGGCCTTGATGTCGTTGCGGGGCAGGAGCGTGCCGCGTTCGGCCGCGCCGACGGCGAAGCCGGCGAGGTCGTAGTCGTGGCCGTGATACATGCCCGGCATTTCGGCCGTTTCGCCGCCGATCAGCGCGCAGCCGGCAATGCGGCAGCCCTCGGCGATGCCTTCGACAATGGCCGTGCCCGTGGCGACATCCAGCTTGCCCATGGCGTAATAGTCGAGGAAGAACAGTGGCTCGGCGCCCTGCACGACGATGTCGTTGACGCACATGGCGACCAGGTCGATGCCGATGGTCGAGTGGTTGCCGGTATCGATGGCGATCTTGAGCTTTGTGCCCACGCCGTCGTTGGCCGCCACGAGGATCGGGTCGGTAAAGCCGGCGGCCTTGAGGTCGAAAAGACCGCCGAAACCACCGATCTCGCCATCGGCGCCAGAGCGGCGCGTCGAGCGCACGGCGGGCTTGATGGCTTCGACCAAGGCGTTTCCGGCGTCGATATCAACGCCTGCCTGCTTGTAGGAAAGACCGTTTGATGGCAGGTTTTGCTCGTCGGACATTGGCCTCGATGCCGCTTTGGTTGGCATTGGGCCGAGACCAAAAATGGTTGAAATCGCCGGTCCCGGCCATTAACAGCGCTGATAAACGCTCCACCGATACGACGCAAGGGTTGCCCGATTTATGTCGCTGCGAAATCAGGTCCTCGTCTGGGTGGGTTTTCTCGTCATCCTGGCGCTCTCCATCTGGTTCTTCCGCGGCATCCTATTGCCGTTCGTGATTGGTCTTGCGCTGGCCTATCTTCTCAATCCGGTCGTCGGCCAGCTTGAGCGGCTGCGCCTCAACCGCGGATGGGCGACGGCGATCGTCCTCGTCGTCGTGCTCTCGGTCATCGGCTGGGGCATGTTCCTCCTGGTACCGCTGGTGGTGCAGCAGATCATCGGGCTGGGGCAGCGGTTGCCGGGCTACATCACCGATCTCCAGGCGCTCGCCAATCGTGCGGTGCCGGCGCTCAACGAATGGCTCGGGCCGGAGCGGACGCACCAGCTCGAAAACAGCCTCACGGAATGGTTCAACAGCCTCAACCTGCCGGGCATCACTGCCTGGATAACGGGGCAGATCTACCAGAGCAGCGCCTCGGTCATCGGCACGCTGGGCCTCGCCATCGTGGCGCCGGTCGTCGCCTTCTATCTGCTGCTCGACTGGGACGGCATGGTGCGTGGGCTCGATAACCTCCTGCCGCGCGCCTATCGCGAGGAAATCCAGGGCGTGCTGGCCGAGATCGACCGCTCCATGGCCGGCGTTATCCGCGGGCAAGGCAGCGTGGTGCTGATCCTCTGCGTCTACTACGCGACCGGCCTGACGCTGGGCGGGCTGAGTTTCGGCTTGGTGCTCGGGCTCATTACCGGGCTTTTGAGCTTTATTCCCTATGTCGGCTTCGTCATCGGCTTCGGGCTATCGGTCGGCATCGCGATCGTGCAGTTCTGGCCGGACTGGTTCCGCATCATCATCATCGGTATTGTCTTCGGCATGGGCCAGTTCCTCGAAGGCAATGTGCTGTATCCCAAGCTGGTGGGATCGAGCATCGGCATCAATCCGGTGTGGCTGATGCTCGCATTGCTGGCCTTCGCGCAGCTTTTCGGCTTCCTCGGCCTCCTGCTGGCCGTGCCGCTTTCGGCCATCGCGGCCGTGCTGCTGCGTTATGGCGTGCGCAAGTACAAGTCGAGCCTGCTCTATCTCGGTCACGAAAGGGGCGGCGGTGACAAGCCCGACGCGACCGCCTAAGGCGGGCGAGGGCGTTGCACCGGGCGGCCAGCTTGCGCTTGAACTCGGACATACGCCTTCGCATGCCGAAGCCGATTTTCTCGTGGGGGAGGGCAATGAGCTCGCCCTCGCGCATCTGCTTGCTTTTCCCAACTGGCCAGGGCCGCTGACGCTCATCATCGGGCCGGCCAGCGCGGGCAAATCACACCTGGCGCGTATCTGGGCCGATCGCACCGGCGCACGCGTTGCCGGCGCCGACGAGCTCGAGGATCTGTCCCGTCAGGGCGGCACGGCGCCGCTCGTCATCGAGGACGTGGACAGGGCCGGTTACGAAGAGGCGGCGCTGTTCCATCTCCTCAACCAATCCATGCGCGACCGACGCCCTTTGCTGATGACGGCGCGGGAGCCGGTTTCGGGCTGGCCCTATGTCACGGACGATGTAAAATCGCGTGCGCGGCTAGCCGCATCGTTTACCATCGAGGCGACCGACGACATTCAATTGTCACAGATTTTCGTGAAGTTGTTCGGTGATCGCCAGGTGGCGGTCGACCCCCGGATCATTTCCTATCTTGTGGCACGGATGGAGCGGGAGCCCGAGGAGGCCACGGCGCTGGCGGACCTTCTGGATCGCCTCGCGCTGGAGCGGGGCACCAGGATCACCCGAGCCCTAGCAGCCGAGGCCTTGGCGATACGCCGGGGGGAGAGCGGCCAGGCCGCCATGGATATCGAGCTGGAAAGCGACGACGAGGATGAATGAGATAACCGAGATTGCCGAAGCCGAGGGAGAGGTTCCCGATGCGAGCGAGCTGCGCAACAGCCCAGCCCGGTTCGTGAACCGAGAGGTTTCCTGGCTTCAGTTCAACATGCGCGTGCTCGAAGAGGCGGGCAATCTCAACCATCCGCTGCTCGAACGCCTGCGCTTCGTCTCGATCTCGGCCAACAATCTCGACGAGTTCTTCATGGTCCGCGTGGCGGGCCTAAAGGGGCAGCTCCGTGCCGGCCTAACCAAGCCGTCCGATGACGGCCTGACGCCCAAGGAACAGCTCGACGACATCATCACGCTCACCCAGCACCTGCAGCTTGAGCAGCAGGATTACTGGCAGTCGATCCGCGAGGAATTGTTCGCGACCAATGTCGTGATCCACGAGGCGGACGATCTCAGCCCCGATCAGCTGCGTTATCTCGAACGGCTGTTCCGCGAGGAAATCTTCCCGGTGCTGACGCCGATCGCCATCGATCCGGCGCACCCGTTCCCGTTCATTCCCAATCTCGGCTTTGCGCTCGCATTCCAACTCCAGCGGCCCAATTCGTCGCAGCAGCTGACGGCTCTGGTGCGTATTCCGGCCAATCTCGAACGCTTCATCACGCTGCCGGCGAGCCTCGTCTCGGAAGGACGGATCGAGGTCGTGGCGATCGAGACGGTGATCAAGATCTTCTTCCACAAGATGTTCCCGGGCTACGAAGTCATCGGCTCGGGTGCTTTCCGCGTCATCCGCGACAGCGAAATCGAAATCGACGACGAAGCGGCCGACCTGGTGGTGGAGTTCGAATCCGCCCTGCGCCAGCGCCGGCGCGGGCAGGTGATCCGCCTCGAAATCGAGAAGTCGGCTCCCATGGCTCTGCGCAAGCAGATCAGCGAGCAGATCCACGCTAGCCCGGAAGACATTTTCCAGGTCGAGGGTTTCCTCGGTCTCGCCGATGCCCGCAAGATCTGCGACATCGACCGGCCCGACCTCAAGTTCTCCGCTTACCACGCCCGTTTCCCGGAGCGCGTGCGCGACTATAACGGCGACGTCTTCGCGGCCGTCCGCCAGAAAGACATCCTCGTCCACCATCCATTCGAGAGCTTCGACGTCGTCGCGCAGTTCCTGATCCAGGCGGCGCGTGATCCGGACGTGGTGGCGATCAAGCAGACCCTCTATCGCACCTCATCGGACTCCCCGATCGTCAAGGCGCTGATCCTGGCGGCCGAGGCCGGCAAGTCGGTGACGGCTCTGGTCGAACTCAAGGCTCGGTTCGACGAAGAGGCCAATATCCGCTGGGCTCGCGACCTCGAACGGGCAGGGGCGCAGGTCGTCTTCGGCTTCATCGAGCTCAAGACCCACGCCAAGATGAGCCAGGTGGTTCGCCGCGAGCACGGCAAGCTGGTGTCCTATTGCCACCTCGGCACGGGCAATTACCACCCGATCACGGCCAAGATTTATACGGACCTGAGCTACTTTACCTGCAACCCCGCGATCACGCGGGACGTGGCGCGGGTCTTCAACTTCATCACCGGCTACGCCCGGCCAACCGAACTTGAAGTCATCGCTGCGTCGCCGGTCAACCTGCGTCAGACGCTGCTCGACAATATCACCCGCGAGGTCGAATTCGCGCGCAACGGGCAGCCGGCCACGATCTGGCTCAAGATGAACGCGCTGGTCGATCCGCAGATCATCGATGCGCTCTACGACGCGAGCCAGGCGGGCGTTAAGATCGAGCTCATCGTGCGTGGCATCTGCTGCCTGCGGCCGGGTATCCCGGGCTTCTCGGACAATATCCGGGTCAAGTCCGTGGTCGGCCGGTTCCTCGAACATTCGCGCATCTATTGCTTCGGCAACGGCGCACCGCTGCCGTCGCGGCAGGCCAAGGTCTACATGTCGTCGGCCGACCTCATGCAGCGCAATCTCGACTGGCGCGTCGAAGTCATGGTGCCGATTCTCAACAAGACCGTGCACAAGCAGATTGTTGACCGCATTCTGGTTGCGTATCTTCGCGACAACCAGCAGAGCTGGGAAGTGCTGCCAGATGGCAGTTCGCATCGTGTGCGGTTGCAGGAGGGGGACGAACCCTTCAACGCGCACGACTACTTCATGACCAACCCCAGCCTTTCCGGGCGGGGCAGTGCGATAGCGCATGACAGTGACGAGGGCGACGATTGAACCAATTCTGGGGCGTTGATGCCGACCCGACCGCACAAGGGCGAATCAAGGGAGCCCGGCCGGTCGCGGTTCTGGACATTGGCTCCAACTCGGTTCGACTCGTCGTCTACGAACGTCACGCACGCGCCCTGACTGCGCTCTACAACGAAAAATCCTCCTGCGCCCTCGGGCGCGGGATCGCCGTTACCGGCAAGCTCGCCGAAGAGAACATGACGCGGGCGCTCACGGCCATCCAGCGCTTCGCCCTCGTGGCCCGGCTGATGAAGGCGGGCACCGTCCACGTCCTCGCCACTTCCGCCGTCCGAGATGCAAGCAACCGCGCCGAGTTCGTCGCGGGTGTCGAGCGCATCATGGGCGTGCCCGTCCGCGTACTCAGCGGCGAGGAAGAGGCGCACTTCGCGGCCCTCGGCGTCGTGGCCGGCATCCCCTCGTTCCGTGGCGTGGTCGGTGATCTCGGCGGCGGCAGCCTCGAGCTGTCCAGCATCAGCAATGACGGCGTCGATCCGCATGGGGAGACGCACGAGCTGGGCGTCATCCGCCTTCAGGACGATAGCGGCGGCTCGCCTGCCAGGGCTGCGGCGCTGGTGCGTGCGCGCCTCAAGGATTCATCGCTCGTCAAATCGACGGCTTCGACCTTCTGCGCCATCGGCGGCACGTGGCGGTCGCTGGCCAAGGTCTACCAGGTCCAGCGGCGCTATCCGCTGCATATGGTGCAGCACTACACGGTCAAGGGACCGGACCTCGCCAAGCTCTGCGACGAGATCGTCGAGGCGGCGGAAACCAACAAGCCCTATCCGGGCATGGACACCACCAGCTCGTCCCGTCGCGACCTGATCCCCTTCGGTGCTGCGGTGCTCGGCGAAGTGGTCAAGGCAGGCAACTTCAAGAACGTGGTGTTCTCGGCGCTGGGCGTGCGCGAGGGCTACCTCTACGGGCTTCTCGATGCTGCCGAGCAGCAGGTCGACCCGTTGGTGCAGGCGGCAGAGGAAATCTCGGTGCTGCGCTCGCGCTCACCGCTTCATGCCCATGACCTCGTGGGTTTCACCGACAATTTCCTCTCGGCCATCGGCTTTGCCGAAACCGAGGAAGAGCGCCGGCTGCGGCGTGTTGCCTGCCTTATTTCCGATATCGGGTGGCGCGGCCATCCCGACTATCGCGGCGAGCAGAGCATCGACATGGTGGCTTATGGCTCCATGACCGGTGTCGATCATCCCGGCCGCGCCTTCCTCGCCGAAGTGCTGGCGGTTCGCTATATGGGCCTCAAGCAGAAGAGCGTCAGCCGTGCGATCCTGAGCCTGTCGGGTCCGGTCTACAGCACGCGTGCGCGCCTTATCGGTGCATTGTTCCGCGTGGCCTATCCGATGTCGGCTGCCATGCCGGGCGTCTTGCCGCGTACGAGCTTCGTGCTCGAAAACAATACGCTCGTGCTCAATCTCGCCAAGGACCTTGCCTTCCTTGCCGGTGAGCACCTGCAAGGCCGGCTGGACCAACTGGCGTCGGTCGCCGACCTCAAGGATGCGGTGATCAGGATTCCTTGATCGGAATCTCGACGATGCCCTTGCGCGTGGCCGCCAGGCCAACGCGACCGTGCTTGACCGCCAGTGCCTTCTCGCCGAAGAGCTTGCGCCGCCAGCCCTTGAGGGCAGGGACATCGGCCTGGTCATCGAGCACGATAGCGTCGATATCGTCGGAGGTGGCGATGATGCGCGTCGCCACGCCGTGCTCTTCGGAAACCGCTTTCAGCAGTACGCGCAGCAAATCGCCGACGGCGCCTTTGGGCGAGGGGCCGCGGTAGCGCTCCGGCATGGTCGGCAGCTCGGCCTTGGTCAGCGCCTCGACGCCCTTGAGCAGGTTCATGATCTCGCCGGCGGCATTGGAGCGCCCGAATCCGCGCGGCACCGCGCGCAGCTTCTCGAAATCCTCCGGCGTCAGCGGACGCTGCTGGGCCAGTTCATAGAGCGCGTCGTCCTTGAGGATGCGGCTGCGTGGCTGGTCCGAATCCTGTGCGCGCTTCTCGCGCCAGGCGGCCAGCACCTTGAGCGCCGCCAGGTCGCGCGGGCGGTTGATCTTGAGCTTGAGCCGCTCCCAGGCCACATCGGGCTGGATGACGTAGGTGTCGATGCTCTTGAGGACGGACATCTCGTCCTCAACCCAGGCGCCACGGCCGGTATCGATGATCTGCGTGCGCAGCGCCTTGTAGATGTCGCGAAGGTGGGTGACGTCCGCCAGCGCGTAGAGCTTCTGCTTCTCGCTCAGCGGCCGGGCTGACCAGTCCGTGAAGCGAGAGCTCTTGTCGAGGTCGACATTGGTGATCGAGCGCACGAGGTTGTCATAGGAGACGCTGTCGCCGAATCCGCAGACGCTCGCGGCGACCTGCGTGTCGAAGATGTTCTGCGGCACCTGGCCGGTGAGCTTGACGAAGATTTCGATGTCCTGGCGGGCGGCGTGGAAGACCTTCACCACCTCGGGATTGTTCATCAGCGCCAGGAAAGGGGTGAGGTCGAGGTCGGGAGCCAACGGGTCGATCAGGACTGCGTCGTCATCCGTTGCTGCCTGAATCAGGCACAGCTTCGGCCAGTAGGTCGTCTCGCGCAGAAATTCCGTATCGACCGTAACAAAATCATACCCCGCCGCCTTGGCACTGAACTCGGCCAAGACGGCAGTGGAGGTTATTAGATCCATTATTCGCCCACCAAACGTACTTAATGAATTCCTAACAGGTGCGGCCGGATCACTCCAGAACCGATTTGCCGCGTGCGCACAAACGTTCGTCTAAGGTAAATGGAAAGGGCCGCTTGCCTTGACAAAGTGGCCCACGCATGCGCTTTTCCCGGCGCAGATTCCGCCGGTTTTCCCGCAAGAGTTATCAAAGATGCACCGCTATCGTTCGCACACATGCGCAGCACTCACCGTCCAGGAGGTAGGGCAGACTGTCCGCCTTGCCGGCTGGGTCAATCGTATCCGCGATCATGGCGGGCTGCTGTTTATCGACCTTCGTGACCATTATGGCCTGACCCAGTGCGTCATCGATCCGGATTCTCCTGCTTTCGCCGTGGCCGAAACGCTGCGCGCCGAATGGGTTGTTCGTATCGACGGAGAAGTAAAACTCCGTACGCCCGAAACCGTCAATCCGAACCTGCCGACCGGCTCGGTGGAAATCTTCATCCGTGAGATCGAAGTGCTGGGCGCGGCCAAGGAACTGCCGCTGCCCGTGTTCGGCGAGCCCGACTATCCGGAAGACGTGCGCCTGCGCTATCGCTTCATCGATCTGCGCCGCGAAACGCTGCATTCCAACATCGTCAAGCGCACCAAGATCATCGCCGCGATGCGTCGCGAGATGAACGATGCCGGCTTTGCCGAATACTCGACGCCGATCCTGACCGCATCGTCGCCCGAGGGTGCGCGCGACTTCCTGGTGCCGAGCCGCATCCATCCGGGCAAGTTCTTCGCCCTGCCGCAGGCGCCGCAGCAGTATAAGCAGCTCCTGATGGTGGCTGGCTTCGATCGCTACTTCCAGATCGCGCCGTGCTTCCGCGACGAAGACCCGCGCGCCGACCGCCTGCCGGGCGAGTTCTATCAGCTCGACCTCGAAATGAGCTTCGTGACCCAGGAAGACGTCTGGAACACGATGACGCCGGTCATCACCAGCATCTTCGAGGAATTCGCCGAGGGCCGTCCTGTCACCAAGGAATGGCCGCGCATTCCCTATGACACCGCGATTCGCAAATACGGCTCGGACAAGCCGGACCTGCGCAACCCGATCGAGATGCAGGCCGTCACCGAGCACTTTGCCGGCTCGGGCTTCAAGGTCTTCGCCAACCTCATCGCTTCGGACCCCAAGACCGAAGTCTGGGCGATTCCGGCCCGCACCGGTGGCTCGCGCGCATTCTGCGACCGCATGAATGCCTGGGCGCAGGGGCAGGGGCAGCCGGGTCTCGGCTATATCTTCTGGCGCAAGGAAGGCGACGTCCTCGAGGGCGCCGGCCCGATTGCCAAGAATATCGGCCCCGAGCGCACCGAAGCCATCCGCACCCAGCTCGGCCTGGGCGATGGCGACGCCGCCTTCTTCGTGGCCGGCGACCCGGTCAAGTTCTACAAGTTTGCCGGTGAAGCCCGCACGCGTGCCGGCACCGAGCTCGGCCTCGTCGATACCGAACGCTTCGAGCTCTGCTGGATCGTCGATTTCCCGTTCTACGAGTGGAGCGAGGAAGAGAAGAAGCTCGACTTCGCGCACAATCCGTTCTCGATGCCGCAAGGCGGCCTTGATGCGCTGCAGAACGAAGACCCGCTCAAGATCAAGGCCTACCAGTACGACGCCGTCTGCAACGGCTTCGAAATCGCCTCCGGCTCGATCCGTAACCAGGAGCCCGAGACCATGGTCGCGGCCTTCGAGAAGGTGGGCCTGTCGCGCGAGGACGTGGAAGAGCGCTTCGGCGGTCTCTACCGCGCGTTCCAGTACGGCGCCCCGCCGCATGGTGGCGCCGCGTTCGGCATCGATCGTATCGTCATGCTCATCTGCGGCGCAGAGAACCTGCGCGAGATCACGCTGTTCCCGATGAACCAGCAGGCCGAAGACCTGCTGATGGGCGCTCCTTCGGTGGCTTCGCCCAAGCAGTTGCGCGAGCTGCACCTGCGTCTCAACGTCAAGGAATAGCCGGCTGCCAGTCGGCCGGAATCGTTCAAGAGGCGCCTTCGGGCGCCTCTTTTCGTTTAACGCCGCTTTAAGCGGGAATTGCTAGCGCTAGTAGCCGGTTATGTCCTCGGAACTCGCGCGACTTGAAATCCTGGTATTCCCATATTGTCGTGCTGCTTGCCGCCCTGATCGCCTTCGTGCCGGTCCTGGGTGTCGACTATCTCTTGGACAATTACGTGCGCGTCCGCGAGCAGGCGGCGCTGCAATCGGGCGTCGAGCACATCACCGAGAAGATCCAGGCCACGGCCAATGCCGGCATCGAGGGCCTGCGCCAGATCGTCAATGACAGCCCTTCGCTGTGCACGCCGACCTTTGTCGGCAACATCCTCAAGCAGATGGAGTCCAATCTCTATCTGCGGCAGGTCCTGGTCGAGAATGCCGACGGCGCCCAGTTCTGCGACGCCTTTGGCCGCGATGTGAAATATGTTCGCCTCTCGGACGATCTGGGCATGCCCGGTCGCTCCGAGACCATCGCCGTCGTTCGTCTCGCCGGCCTTGCCGTGCCGGCCCTCAAGATCACGCAGAACTACAGCAGCACCCGTCGCGTATCGGCCTTCGTGCCGGTCCTGCCTTATGCCCCTGAGGGCATTGCGGGCGACCTCGTGACCGGCAGCATGGCGCAGATTTCACTGACCAACGGCACGCTGGTTTCAACCGCCGGCGATCCGACCGCATACGAGCGCCGCACGAACGATGCCGATTTCATCAGCGCGCAGGCTTTTGCCGGCGAGCTGCCGGTGAGGATCGATGCTGCCGTGCCTTTCGCCTTGGTGCGTGCGACGTATTCGGATCTCGACATCAGCTTTACCGTCATCGCCGCGGCGATGAGCGGGGCGTTCCTGCTGCTCATGCTGCAATATGTCCGCCGCTCGCAATTGCCTGCCTTTGACCTTGAGCGCGCCATCCAGGCCGGCGAGATCAAGCCCTATTACCAGCCCATCGTGAACCTCTCGACCGGCAAGATCGCCGGTTGCGAAGTGCTCTGCCGCTGGGAGAAGAGGTCCGGCCAGATCGTGCCGCCGGGCTCATTCATCGATTATGCCGAGGTTACGGGCCTCGCCGTACCTATGACGCTCAGCCTCATGCAGCAGGTGAGGGCGGATATGTCCGACCTTGCCCGCGAAATTCCCGACCTTAAGATCTCGATCAACCTCTTCGAGGGGCATTTCCGGGATTCGACGATCGTGGAAGATGTGCAAGCGATCTTCGGGGATTCGCCGATCGGCTTCCGCCAGCTCTGCTTCGAAATCACCGAGCGCCGTCCGATCGGCAATTCCGCGGCGGCCAACAGCGTCATCGCTGGCCTCCATGCCCTCGGCTGCAAGCTGGCGATGGACGATGTGGGCACCGGTCATTCCAACCTCGCCTACATGCAGACGCTGGGCGTCGACGTCATCAAGATCGATCGCGTTTTCGTCGACATGGTCGATGCCGAGACGACGACCGTGCCGGTTCTCGACGGCCTCATTGCCATGGCGCGCGACCTGGGCACCGAGGTCGTGGCCGAGGGCGTGGAGACGCAGGAGCAGGCGATCTACCTGCGCAATCACGGCGTGCTGATGGCCCAGGGCTTCCTCTTCGCGCCCGCTTTGCGCGTCGCCCAGTTCCGCGAATTGGCGCGTGGGCTCAACGTGCCGTCCAAGGGCAAGGCGCAGGCCGACGGAAAGCTTCGCACGGCTGCCGCCTAAGGCGGATTTCAGCCTTTCATTTGTCGCCGTTTAATGGCAGGACAGCCCCACCAGAATAGCAGGGGGGCCAGCATGTCTTCCGACATGACCGAGCAGAAAAAAGCGCTACGTGAAGCGGCTTTGCACTTCCACGAATTTCCAAAGCCCGGCAAGCTCGAAATCCAGCCGACCAAGCCGCTTGGCAACCAGCGAGATCTCGCGCTGGCCTACTCCCCCGGCGTGGCTGCTCCCTGCGAAGAAATCGCCGCCGATCCTGATGCGGTGACCCGCTATACCTCGCGCGGCAACCTCGTGGCCGTGATCTCCAACGGCACCGCCGTGCTCGGCCTCGGAGCCATCGGCGCGTTGGCTTCCAAGCCGGTGATGGAGGGCAAGGCCGTCCTCTTCAAGAAGTTTGCCGGCATCGACGTCTTCGACATCGAGATCGACGAGCTCAATCCCAAGAAATTCATCGAAGTCGTTGCTCCGCTGGAGCCGACCTTCGGCGGCATCAACCTTGAGGACATCAAGGCTCCCGACTGCTTCGAGATCGAGGAAGCGCTACGCGCGCGCATGAAGATTCCGGTCTTCCATGACGACCAGCATGGCACCGCCATCATCGTCGGCGCCGCGGTTCTCAATGGCCTCGAACTTGCCGGCAAGAAGATCGAGGACGTCAAGATCTGCACGTCCGGCGCCGGTGCTGCCGCTATTGCCTGCCTCAACCTGCTGCTGGCGCTTGGCGCCAAGGTCGAGAATATCTGGGTCGGCGACAAGGATGGCCTCGTCACCGACAAGCGCACAGACGTGCTCGACAAGTGGCGCAGCAAGTTCGCGCAGAAGACCGATGCCACCACGCTCGCCGAAGTGATCGATGGCGCCGACATCTTCCTTGGCCTCTCTGCCGCCGGCGCGCTGACGCCCGCGATGCTTTCGCGCATGGGGCCCAAGCCGCTGGTCATGGCGCTGGCCAATCCCAATCCCGAGATCATGCCGGAACTGGCCAAGGAAACACGGCCAGACGCCATGGTCTGCACCGGGCGCTCGGACTACCCGAACCAGGTCAACAACGTCCTCTGCTTCCCCTTCATCTTCCGTGGTGCGCTCGACGTGGGCGCCACCGCGATCAACGAAGAGATGAAGCTGGCGGCCGTTCGCGCCATCGCCAAGCTGGCCCATGAGCCGGGCCTTGAAAGCTCGCCCTCGGGCACGCCGGCCATCTACGGGCCGGACCACATCATCCCCAATCCATTCGATCAGCGACTGATCCTGCGCATCGCGCCCGCCGTGGCCCGCGCCGCCATGGAATCGGGTGTCGCCAAGCGGCCGATCGAGGATTTCGTCGCCTATCACGACAGCCTCAATCGCTTCGTCTTCCGCTCCGGTCTCGTGATGAAGCCGATCATCGATCGCGCTCATGGCCAGAACAAGCGCATCGCCTTTGCCGACGGTGAAGACGAGCGCGTGCTACGCGCCGCCCAGGTGCTGCTCGAAGAGCAGATCGCCCGTCCGATCCTCATCGGCCGTCCGAGCGTCATCGAGGCGCGCATTGCACGCTTCGGCCTGTCGCTCGATCTCTCGCGCGACCTCGAAGTCATCAACCCCGAGGACGATCCGCGCTATCGCGACTACGTGGCGCTGTTCCACTCGCTCGTCGGCCGCAACGGCGTGACGCCGGACACGGCGCGCACCATCGTTCGCACCAACACCACCGTCATCGGTGCGCTAGCGGTCAAGCGCGGGGAGGCGGATGCGCTGCTCTGCGGGTTGCAGGGGCGCTATATCAAGCACGTGCGCGATATCCGCTCGATCATCGGGCTTCAAGATGGGGTCAAGGACGTCTCTGCGCTCTCGATGCTCATCATGCCGCGCGGCGCGTTCTTCCTGGCCGACACCTATGTCAACCAGGACCCGACGACCGACGAGATCGTGGCCATCGCCCTCCAGGCCCGCGATCACCTGCGTCGCTTCAACATCGAGGCAAAGGTCGCGCTGTTGAGCTATTCCAACTTCGGCTCGCGCGACGGCGACAGCGCCTTCAAGATGCGCGACGCCTACCAGAAGCTGCGTGCCATCGCGCCTGACCTTATCGCTGAAGGCGAAATGCAGGGTGATCTGGCGCTCAATGAGTCGCTGCGCGAGCGCTACATTCCGGAAACTGCGCTCAAGGGCGAAGCCAATCTCCTGATCTTCCCGAACCTGGATTCTGCGAATCTTTCCATGACCTTGCTCAAGGAAATGAACAACGCACTTGCAGTCGGCCCGATCCTGATGGGCACCCGCGCCCCGGCGCATATCCTGGCGCCGTCGGTGACGAGCCGCGGGATCGTCAACATGGCGTCGATTGCTGCGACGGAAGCGATCTCGGCGGAGTTGTAGGGTTCACTTGGATGGAATGAAGAGGGGGCTGCGGCCCCCTTTTTCTATTTGGGCCGATCGGCTCGTGGCCTTCGCCACGAAACACGCCCACCACTGCACTTCCCCGACTTGATCCGGGGCCTATTGCACCGCTCCGCCCGAGTGGAGGTATCCGTGGGCCCCGGCTCTGCGGCCGGGGAAGTGCGGTGGTTGGGAAAGCGCGGTGGCCCGGAAAAGCGCGGCGGTGGAGAAAGTGCGTTGGGGGAACCCACCCGATGCAGCCGCCCCTACTGGAACGCCGTCTCCGCAAAGCTCCGCAGCTTGCGCGAATGCAACCGCTCCGGCGGCTGGTCGCGGAGGATTTCCATGGCGCGCAGCCCGATCAGCAGGTGCTGGCTGACCTGTGTGCGGTAGAAATCGGAAGCCATCCCCGGCAGCTTCAGCTCGCCATGCAGCGGCTTGTCGGATACGCAGAGCAGCGTGCCGTAGGGCACCCTGAACCGGAAGCCGTTGGCAGCGATGGTTGCGCTTTCCATATCCAGCGCGACGGCGCGCGACTGGCTGAGACGCTTGACGATTTCGCGCTGGTCCAGGAGTTCCCAGTTGCGGTTGTCGAAGCTCGCGACGGTGCCCGTGCGCATGATGCGCTTGGTTTCGAGCCCTTCGAGCTTGGTGATCTCGGCCACCGCCTGTTCCAGCGAGACCTGGATTTCGGCCAGCGCCGGCACCGGCACGGTCAGCGGCAGGTCGGCGTCGAGCACGTGGTCTTCGCGCACATAGGCATGGGCGAGCACGTAGTCGCCTAGTTCCTGCGAATTGCGCAGGCCGGCGCAGTGGCCGAGCATGATCCAGGCATGCGGGCGCAGCACGGCTATGTGGTCGGTGATGGTCTTGGCGTTCGAGGGGCCCACGCCGATATTGACCATCGTGATGCCGCGGCCGCGCTCGGCCACGAGGTGGTAGGCGGGCATCTGCGGCACACGGGTGGTCGGCGCGCCTTCCGTGCCGCCGCCATGGCGCACGTTGCGCGTTACTGCGTTCCCGGGCTCGACGAACGCGTCGTAATAGTCGTGCCCGCTCGACATGTGATCGCGGGCGATGCGGCAGAACTCATCGATATAGAACTGGTAGTTCGTGAAGATGATGAAGTTCTGGAAATGCTCGGCGTCGGTGCCGGTATAGTGCGTCAGGCGGTGCAGCGAATAGTCGATGCGCGGCGCCGTGAAGGCTGAAAGCGGGTAGGGGCCGCCCTGCGGCGGCACGAAGGTACCGTTGGCGATCTCGTCGTCAGCGTGGGCCAGGTCGGGCGCATCGAAGATGTCGCGCAGCGGAATGCCAAGCGCGTTGAGCGCCTCGCCATCGACGCGCTCTGTCGGCTTCACGGCGAAATGCAGCGGAATCGGGGTGGCCGATTCGCCCACGTCGATGGTTCCGCCATGATTCTTGAGGATCACCGTGAACTGTTCGATGAGATACTGCTTGAAGAGGTCCGGGGCCGTGATCGTGGTGCGATAGACGCCGGGCGTATGCAGGTAGCCATAGGGCAGCGTGGAATCGGTCTTGCCGTAGCTGGTCGAGGTCACCTGCACGGAGGGGTAATAGGCCCGCACCTTGCCGGCCGGGACGACGCCGCGCGCCAGGGCATCCAGGTGCTGGCGGATGAAGCCCGTGTTTCGCGTATAGATTTCATCGATATAGGCCCAGGCGGCCTGCGGGTCGGTGAAGCCCTGCAGGGGCATCGGGTCGGGACTGATCGTGGGCATTGTTCGCTCTCTTCGCGGAACCTTTTGAGGCAACGCTCTAGCTCAAAGGCATGACAGCTTCATCGCAATTGGGCAACTGCGGAGGGGGTGTTAACGGCGGGTTCACCTTTGAGTGAAGGGGACTTTTTCCGCCGCAAACGCCCCCCATCTAGGTAGGCAGTTCACTGGACCCTGCAAGCGACCCATGCACCGGTGAGCGAGAGAGGCGCGAACGCCGCTGTCCCCCAAGCCCTCAACAGTGCGGCGGGCACGTTTCTCCAAGACCCCGATCATCAGAGATGGTGATCGGGGTCTTTCATTTCTGGTTGGACGATGCTCCCGCGCGCCGGGGCTGCCTGCTTGGGTGAGCCGAAAAGGCCTGATAGGCTCGCCGGCGAAATCCGGAGGGAGATCCGTCCATGGCCGAGAACGTCGATGCAATCGTAATCGGAGGCGGTCAGGCAGGGCCCTTCCTCGCGGTTCGCCTGGCTCAGGCGGGAATGAAAACCGTCATCATCGAGCGCAGCCATATGGGCGGCACCTGCGTCAATAACGGCTGCATGCCGACCAAGACCATGGTTGCCAGCGCCCGGGTCGCGCACATGGCCCGCCGCGCCGCCGAATACGGCGTCGAACTCGCTGGCGAGGTGCGCGTCGACATGAAGGTGGTCAAGGCGCGCAAGGATAGGATTGTCGAGGCTTCCTCGACTGGCCTCGTCAAATGGATCGAGGGGACGGAGAACCTGGAACTCATCTGGGGCACGGCGCGCTTTACAGGCCCCAGGGAGATCGAGGTCGGTGGCCGCGTGTTCTCTGCACCGAGGATTTTCCTCAATACGGGCGGCAGCCCGGTCGTGCCGGATTGGTCCGGGCTGGCAGAGGTTTCCTACCTCACCAATGAATCCATCATGGACCTTGATGTGCTACCGGATCACCTCATCATCGTGGGCGGCAGTTATATCGGGCTCGAATTCGCTCAGATGTTCCGTCGCTTCGGCTCGCGCGTCACAGTGGTCGAGCACGGCGAGCGGCTGATCTCGCGCGAAGACCCTGACGTTTCCGACACCATCCGCGAAATCCTGGAAGGCGAGGGGATCGCCATCCATCTCAATTCTCGCGACATCTCGGTAGCGCCGATGGATGGTGGTGGCGTCAAGCTCAACGCCAATGTCGGCGGCGTCAGCATGACCGCAGAAGGCTCGCATCTATTGCTGGCCATCGGGCGGACGCCCAATGTCGAGGCGTTGAACCTGGGGGTGACAGATGTCGTCGTCACCGAGCGCGGCTATATCAAGGTCGATGACCAGCTCCGTACCAATGTCGAGGGTATCTGGGCGATGGGCGACGTTACCGGGCATGGCGCCTTCACCCATACCTCCTACAACGACTTCGAGATCGTCGCCGCCAATCTCCTCGACAACGACCCGCGCCGGGTCAGCGATCGTATCGATACCTACGCTCTCTTCATCGACCCGCCGCTTGGCCGCGTCGGGATGAGCGAGGCCGATATTCGCAAGAGCGGGCGCAAGGCGCTGGTCGGCCTCATGCCCATGACGCGCGTCGGCCGCGCCAAGGAGAAGGGCGAGACGCAGGGCTTCATGAAGGTCTTCGTCGATGCCGAGAGCGAACTCTTTCTGGGCGCCGCCTTCCTCTGCACCGAGGGCGACGAGATCGTTCACGTCATTCTCGATGCCATGGCCGGCAAGGTGCCCTACACCGTCCTCAAGCGGGCCATGCATATCCACCCAACGGTCAGCGAACTCATTCCCACCATGCTGCAGGAACTCAAGCCGCTCGAATAGCTCAGGAATAGCGTTCTTCAAGCCAGGGATCGGCGTGGTTGTGATAGCCACGCACTTCCCAGAAGCCCAACTGATCCTCTGATGCAAAGTCGATGCGCCGGATCCACTTGGCGCTCTTCCAGAAATAAAGATGCGGTACGACCACCCGTACCGGGCCGCCATGCTCGAGCGTGAGCGGTTCGCCCTGCCAGGAATGGACCAGCATGGCGTCCGGGCTGGCAAAATCGGACAGCGCCATATTGGTCGTGTAGCCATCATTGCTCGTGAAGAGCACGAAAGTCGCTTCGGGGCGCGGCTGCGCCATTTCGATGAGGTGGTGGGTCGAGATGCCTTCCCAAAGGTTGTCGTAGCGCGACCAGGTTGTGACGCAGTGGATGTCGGTGGTCTTCTCCACCTGCGGCTGCGCCGCGAACGTTGCCCAGTCCCAGGAGAAGGGGTTGTCGACTACGCCGCCCACGTCGAGCCGCCAGCGTTCGCGCGGCACGTTCGGCGTCTGGCCGAGGTCGAGCACCGGCCAGTTGTTGACGAGGTGCTGGCCGGGCGGCAGGCGCTCGGTTTCGGGGCGACTGGTATGGCCGGTGAGGAACTTGCCGGATTGGGCCCAGAGCTGCTTGGTGCGGGTAAGCTTGGTGTCGTCAGCCATGTCGGGCTCCTTTGAGCGCGATTATCACCTGTTCCGGACCGTTTTCACCACAAATATGAACGAGAAATGAAGGCGATCCCAACGACATGTTTGCTTCCGAGCCCGGGCATGTGTCATTGGAAGCGGCGCCGCACGGCTTTTGGACGCGGCTGGAGGTTGTTTTGGCGAAGCTGGCTTTTGTGATCCCCGCCTATAACGAGCAGGCCCTGATCGGCCAGTGCGTGGAATCCGTGCTCAAGGAAGTCAAGCGCTCGGGCGCCGATGTCGAAATCGTCGTCGTCAACAATGCCTCGACCGATCGCACCAAGGAAATCGCGCAGAGCTATGAAGGCGTGACGGTGGTCGATGAGACCAAGAAGGGCCTTGTCCACGCCCGCCATGCGGGCTTTGAGGCGACGACCGCCGAGCTTGTCGCCAATATCGACTCCGACACCATGGTCCCCGAGGGCTGGATCACCACCGTTCTCACCGAATTCGAGCGCAATCCCAAGCTCGTGGCGCTGAGCGGACCCTATATCTACTACGATCTGTCGGCCTGGAACCGCTTCCTTGTCCGGCTCTTCTACTACGTGTCGTATTTCGTCTATCTCATCGCCAAGCTCTTCCGCGTCGGCGCCATGATCCAGGGCGGCAATTTCGTGCTCAAGCGCGCGGCCTGGCTGCAGGCCGGTGGTTTCGACACCTCCATCGCCTTCTACGGCGAGGATACCGACGTTGCCGTGCGCATGAGCAAGGTCGGTCCGGTCAAGTGGACCTTCCGTCTGCCGATGCTCACGTCCGGCCGCCGCCTCGAAAAGGAAGGCGTTGTCCGCACCGGCGCGACCTATGTGCTGAATTTCTTCTGGGTCACGTTCGTCGGGCGTCCGAAGACCAAGGAATACACGGACATTCGTCCGCACTAATTCCCCACTACCAGCCGCAGGCCTCGCGGATGGGCGTGATCGCCTTGGTCAGCCCCGCCAGGTCGAACTCGGCCGAGAATTTGGGTCCGGAGCTCGGCGTTGCCGAGACCTTGACCTTGTTGGCCGCCATGAGCTGCTTGATCACGGGGATGGATTTGTTCCCCGAGAGGCTCATCTGGCTGTCATAGCCGCCCACATCGTATTTCTCGGCCTTGCTGCCGTCATAGCTGGCTTCCAGCACGCGCCCTTCGCTGCTCATGTAGCGGCCGGGAAACCAGAAGCTGATGCTGGTATTGGCGCCCGCGCAACTGATCGTCAGCTTGGCTGACTGGTCGCTGTCGGTCATCGGTTCGGGCGAGATATTGGTCAGCGTCATGAAGACGCCCTTGCCGGTGGGCGAGGGGGCGGTGGTGAGCGGCCAGCCTTCGACGAGCTGCTCATCGAGCGTTACCACCTTGGCCGGTGGTGGTGCGGAAGGATCGACGCCCGGCACGCCGGTGCGGAACACCAGATCGTAGCAGAGCAGGCGCTTGGCCTCGTCGTCGATCCGGGCGCAGCTTTGGCCTGTGGCCGCCGGCTGGGCCAGGGCAGGGGCCGCGGCGAATACCGGAATGAGTGCCAGAAGGGCTAAAGTCCTCGTCAATGCAATGCCCCCGATTGGTCGCGCCCCGCGCTTGTAGCGCGGAAGCGAGCTTCCCCTAAGCGCCAAATTAGTCCGATTTTGTGACCGGCGTCTGCTGCCATGACCGGAACATTCGGTCGCGGCGGGTATTGTTGCCTGGCCTATTGGTCCCCATGTGAGGGGAGTTCTCAAGGAGGATCGCACGATGTTGAGCAGGGAAGACCGCAACGCCATCGAGGGCCTTTTCGACAGGCTCGCCCGCGTGGAGCGCGAAGGCGCACACCGCGATCCGGAGGCCGAGGCCCTGATCCGCCAGGAAATTGCTCGAGCCCCGAACTCGGCCTACTACATGGCCCAGACCATTGTGGTCCAGGAACAGGCGCTCGAAGCGGCCGAGCGTCGCATCGAGGACTTGCAGCGCCAGCTTGGCGGCCATCTCCAGCCGCAGCGCCGTAACCCATGGGATCGCAGCCAGGACGATTACACCGACCGTCGCCAGCAGCAGGGCGGTTTGGGTGGCGGTGGCGGCGGGTTTCTCGCAGGTGCGGCCCAGACGGCGCTTGGCGTTGCCGGCGGCGTGCTCCTCGGCAACATGATCGGTGGACTCTTCTCGTCCACCCCGGCGCAGGCCGAAGAATTCGATCCGGGCCAGGATCAGCAGGACCAGAATCTCGATGCCGGCCAGGACGATGGCGGCAACGACGACGACATGTTCGGCGGCTTCGACACCGGCGGAGATTTCTGACGCCGCTCAGAGGGGCCGCCGTTCGTCCCCCTCATAACCCCAGTTGACTCCTCCCGCCGATCCGCGTTCGCTCGCAAGAGGTTGGAGTGATCGCATATGACGCTGGTTCCGGTATCCGAGGCGCGTGCCAAGGCTGAAGAGGCCTTGCTGAAAGCCGGCGCGGACCCAGACAATGCTGCCCTCCAGGCCGATCTCCTCATCGAGGCCGAGTTGCGCGGCGTTCCTTCGCACGGTCTGCTACGGCTCGAACGCCTTATCCGCCGCATCGGCAACGGCGCCATCGACCCGCGCACCAGGGGCCGGCACGATTGGCGCGGCGACGGCCTCCTTCACGTCGATGGCCAGAATGGACTCGGCCCCGTCGTCGCCCGCGCTGCGCTCGACGCCATATCCGAGCGCGCACGCCGCCTCGGTGTCGCGGCCGCTGCGATTGTCGGCAGCAATCACATCGGCATGCTGTCCTATTACGTCGAGACCATTGCCACCCAAGGGCAGGTGGCTATCGCGCTCACCACCAGCGAGGCGCTGGTGCATCCTTATGGCGGCCGCACGGCGCTCCTTGGCACCAACCCGATCGCCATCGGTGTGCCCACGAGCAATGGCCCCTTCGTCATCGATCTGGCGACCAGCCTTGTCTCCATGGGCGAGATCCATGACCGCGCCCATCGCGGCCAGCCGATACCCGAGGGCTGGGCGCTCGATGCGGAGGGCGAGCCCACTACCGATCCGGAAAAGGCCAAGCATGGCGCCATCGCGCCCTTTGGCGGCGCCAAGGGCTATGCGCTCGGCCTCGCCTTCGAGCTCATGGTGTCCTCGCTCGCCGGCGCTGCTCTCGGGCGCGATGTGCGCGGCACGCTGGACGACACGGCCTTCTGCAACAAGGGCGACCTCTTCATCGTTATCGAGGGCAATAGCGGACAGGGGGAGGCGCTTTCGCGCTATCTCGACCTGATCCGCCAGACCCCGCCCGAGGCGGGCTACGAACGCGTGCTCATTCCCAATGAACGCGCACTGGCGCAGCGGGCGGAAAGGCTCGAAACGGGCTTGCCAATCGCCGATGCAGTCTGGAACGCTGTGCTCAAGCTAAGCGAGGAGGGAAAGCCATGAGCCTGTTTGCTGCGGCCCGGGCGCCGCGTCATGTGGTTTTCGGTCGAGGACAGCGCGCCGCTGTAGCCGGTTATGCCCGCGACCTGGGCAATCGCGCGCTGATCTGCACGGATGAACGCCTTGGCGGGAGCCGCGAGTTGGCCGAGCTGGTCGACTCCCTGGCAGTCGCCGGCATCGAGAGCGTCGTTTTCGATCGCACCCTCCCGGAAGTGCCGCTTTCCTCCATCGACCGCTGCGTTGAGGCCGGCCGTGCCTTCGGTCCGGACATGGTGATCGGCCTGGGCGGCGGCAGTTGCCTCGATATCGCCAAGGCCGCCTCGCTCATGCTCGCCCATGGCGGCTCGATCCGCGATTACTACGGCGAGTTCAAGGTGCCCGGGCCGGTGCTGCCCATCATCGCCATTCCCACTACGGCCGGAACCGGATCGGAGGCGACGCCGGTGGCCGTGGTGGCCGATACCGAACGCACTCTCAAGGTCGGCATCGCCAGCCCTCATCTCATCCCGCATGTCGCCATCTGCGACCCCGAACTCACCTATTCGGCACCCTCCGGCCTCGCGGCCGTCGCTGGTGCCGATGCGATGGTCCACGCCATCGAGGCCTATACCGCTATCCGGCGCGATCCCGTGCCGGGCATCACGCAGGAGCATGTCTTCCTCGGCAAGAATGCCATCAGCGACAGCTACGCGCTTCTCGCCATCGCCCATCTCGGCCAGAGCCTCGAGCGCGCCGTCAAGGATGCCACCGACCACGAAGCCCGCGATGGCGTGATGTTCGGTGCACTGGCCGCCGGCATGGCCTTCGGCGTTGCGGGGTGCTCGGCCGCCCATGCCATCCAATATCCTGTCGGCGCCTCGACACACACGACTCACGGGGCGGGCGTTGCGTGCCTCTTGCCCTATGCGATGGAATACAATCTCCCCGCCGCCACGCCGGAAATGGCGCGTGTCGCCGATGCCCTCGGCCTGCCGCCCACGGAAGGCGGACAGGTCGAGCGCGCATACGCCGCTATCGACGCGATCGCGCGCCTCTTCGGCGTCATCGGCATCCCCAAGAGCCTGCGTCTTCTGGGGCTACGCGAGGACAAGCTGGGTTGGGTCGCCGAGCAGTCCCTGGGCGCAACGCGGCTGGTCAAGAACAACCCGCGCCTGCTCGATCTCGAGGCGATGACCACCATCGTCGGCACTGCTTTCTCCGGCGACCGTCTTGGCCTGCGCCGCCAGATCGCGCTGGAGGCCTGACCATGCTCGATCTGCCCGGCGCACTTTCCGACAGCGGTCTCGCCGCAGCCATACGCACCGACCTCCTCATTGGCGGCAAATGGCGCGATGGCAGCGAGGGTGGCCGTATCGACGTCCTTGATCCATCGACTGGCAAGGTCATCACCTCCGTCGCCAACGCGACCATCGGCGACGGCATGGCAGCCGTTGCCGCCGCTCATGAGGCAGGCCCGAAATGGGCTGCCGTAGCGCCGCGGCAGCGCGCCGAAATCCTGCGCCGCTGCTTCACGCTCATGACCGAGCGCGCCGAAACGTTCGCGCAGCTCATCAGCCTCGAAAATGGCAAGGCCATGCCCGATGCGCGCGGCGAGGTTGCCTATGCCGCCGAGTTCTTCCGCTGGTTCTCCGAAGAAGCCGTACGGCTCGTCGGCGAAGTCAGCGTGGCTCCTGGTGGCGCCTATCGCATTCTCGTCGAGCACCAGCCGATTGGCGTTTCGGTGCTGGTGACGCCGTGGAATTTCCCCGCGGCCATGGCTACCCGCAAGCTCGCGCCGGCGCTGGCCGCCGGCTGCACCTGCATTCTTAAGCCGGCGACCGAGACTCCGCTCACTGCCTATGCGATGGCGGCGCTGATGGAAGAGGCGGGTGTGCCGCCCGGTGTCGTCAATGTCCTCACCACCTCGCGTTCCGGCCCGCTGGTGAGCGCGATGCTGCACGATCCGCGCGTGCGAAAACTCTCCTTCACCGGCTCGACGCAGGTTGGTCGCACATTGCTCAAGGAAGCGGCAGACAGCGTCATTTCCTGCTCGATGGAACTGGGTGGTAATGCGCCATTCGTCGTTTTCGACGATGCCGATCTCGAAAAGGCGCTCGATGGCGCCATGGTCGCCAAGATGCGTAATGGAGGCGAAGCCTGCACCGCCGCCAATCGCTTCCTTGTGCAGAAAGGCATTGCCGAAGCGTTTTCGCGCGGGCTGGCCGAGCGCATGCGTGCGCTGGCCATGGGGCCGGGTTATGATGCTGCGTCGCAGGTGGGACCCATGATCAACCGCGCAGCGGTCGAGCGGATCGATTCCTGGGTGCGCGAAGCCGCCTCAGAAGGCGCGAAAATTCTCACCGGCGGCGAGGCCGATCTTTCGTCCGGCTTCTACTATTCACCGACAGTGATCTCAGGCGTCCGCGATGGCGCGAAACTGCTCAGTGACGAGATTTTCGGGCCGGTTGCGCCGATCACGATCTTCGAAACTGTGGATGAAGCCGTCGCACTGGCCAATCGGACAGAATATGGACTCATTGCATATGTTTACACGGAAGACCTGAAGAAGGGCTTGCAGGTTTCCGAGCGCATCGAGGCCGGCATGGTCGGTCTCAATCGCGGCCTAGTTTCCGATCCGGCAGCGCCGTTTGGTGGTGTCAAGCAGAGCGGGCTAGGCCGCGAGGGCGGGCACCACGGCATCATGGAATTCTGCGAGATCAAGTACATCGCGACGAGTTGGTAGCAGGAGTTTCGCGTGGGTTGGTGGAAGAACCTCGATCCGGTCGAGCGCTGGATGATGCTCGGTCTGGGCAGCGTAGCGGCGCTGGTCGCGCTCTTCCTGCGTATCGCCAGTGAGGTCGGCGAGGGCGAGACCACGACCTTCGATAACAGCGTCCTTATGGCCTTCCGCGTCCCCGGACATCCCAGTGAGCCGATCGGCCCCGCCTGGGTGCAGGAAATGGCGCGCGACCTCACGGCGCTCGGCTCATTCGCTGTGCTCGGCCTGCTGGTCGCCGGGGTAGTGCTGTTCCTCCTGCTCTCAAACAAGCGTGGCAGGGCGCTCTTTGTCCTCGTCTCCGTTCTCGGTGGCACCGCGATCTCAACCATCCTCAAGATGAGCTATGACCGGCCGCGACCCGAGTTGACCGAAGTAGCGCGCGTCTTCACCGCCAGTTTCCCCTCCGGCCATTCCATGCTTTCGGCCGTTACGTTTCTAACGCTGGGCGCTCTGCTCTCGGAATTGCAGCCGCAGCGGCGGCTCAAAGTCTACTTCATTTCGGTGGCCGTTCTGCTCACCCTGATCGTTGGAATCAGCCGCCTTTACCTCGGCGTCCACTACCCGACGGATGTGCTCGCCGGGTGGGCGGCGGGTGCGGCTTGGGCAGCTTTATGCCTGGTTGTGGCAACATGGCTGCGCCGTCGCGGTAAGTTGCACGAAACCGCCTAAAACGCTTGCGATTCAGGCTCGAAGGCCTACCGTCGAGTCGGCCGTAGGGACATGCGGCTGTCACATCGATCTGGTTCTTTCCCGCCCTCAAGAAAACGTTCACGGACACAGCCATGACCACCGATCGCCTCGGCCCCGAAGCTTCATCCCAACTTGCCGAGATGGCGCGCATCGCCATGGCCGCCGGCGACATCGCCCGCAACTCGTTGCGCCGCTATTCGGCCGGCGAAATGGTGCACAAGAAGCCTCGCGATTTTCAGACCGAAGCTGACGTTGCCGTCGAGACTTTCATCGTCGGCGAACTCAGGAAAGCCTTCCCCGATCACGGCATCTGGGGCGAGGAGCAAGTTGGCAATACCGAGCAGCCTGCCGGCGCGCCGCGCTTCCTCATCGATCCGATCGATGGCACCACCAATTTCGCCTGGGGCATCCCGCATTTCGGCATCGTCATCTCGCGAGAAATCGGCGGCGTGATCGACAAGGGCGTGGTCTACGACTGCATGCAGGACGAGCTGTTCTCGGCGGAGCAGGGGCAGGGCGCTTACCTCAACGGTCGCGCTATCCGCGCCACCAGCAACGCCGATCCGATCAACGCCGTGGTCGGGGCAGGCCTTCCCGTGCCCGGCCAGGTCAAATCGGTTCCGGTCGAAACCTATCACCACGCCCTGCGCCGCTTGATGGACACCACCTCCGGCGTCCGCCGCCTGGGCTCGGCCGCCATGTCCCTGGCCTATGTCGCCTGCGGCCGCCTCGACGGCTTCTTCGAAGACGGCCTCTCGCCGCTCGACTACGGCGCATCCGTGCTGATCGTGCGGGAAGCGGGCGGGGTGGTTACCGGGTTTAACGGTGCCCCGATCCCCGAAAGCGGTGCGATCCTCGCAGGTGGCGCGGCGATCCACCCGTGGCTGGTGGAAGGCTTCCGGTACTAGGCTACCCACATTCCAATGCATCTTCCCCGGCTTTTGTCGGGGGCGGTGCGATTTACCATTGAGTGGGGTCTTAGGCTGACGCACGCCGAAGCCGTTTGTGCCCAATCCCGCCCCGCCACTTACTTCCCCGGGCGAAGACCCGGGGCCTATTGCACCCGTCCCCCGAGTGGAGACATCCATGGGCCCCGGCTCTTCGGCCGGGGAAGATCGGGGTGGGGCGAGATGGCGGTAGGAATTGAGAATTGCTGCAACTAGAGGGGCGCCTACCCGCGCCCCGAAACGAAGCCGAGCCCTAAATCTCCGCTTCCTCCACATCGATCCTGGTAATCAACCGCCCCAGCCCCATCGGGTCGTCCGTCGTGATCTGATCCACCTTGAGATCGAGCAGTCGCTCCACGATGTCTGCCGTCTCATCCCCCGCCGACTGGATCGTATAGGCATCTATCCTGCGCCCGCCGTCGTGGAAGGCTTTCACCACGTCGAATCCGTTATCGTCGGCGAACAACACGAGCTTGTAGTGGAGATAGATCATCTCCGCCCGCGGTGAGTCCTCCAAGGCCGATTCAACGAAATCGGCGAAGTCCTTGCTTTCCATCAACTCTTCGAGCTTGCCGTCGTGGCAGGGGTCGTAGCCGACATGCAGTCGCGGCAGCGCCTTCGAGAGCGCGGCAACCGCCTCGGCGTCACCTGAGGAGAGGATCATGTGCTCTTGTACCGGCGCAACGGCCGCGGTGAAGCTGGCGAGATTCTCGGCCGTCAGGTCGCGCAGCGACTGCTTGAAATCGAGCTGCAGCAGCGCGTCCGGGTGCAGCCCGCCCTTGGCGAGCAGTTCAGCGAGGTCCTCGAGGATCATCACCGGATGTGTTGTGGGGTTGCCGTCATTGTCGCGCAGGCGCAATTGCCGGATGACGTCGGCCGATGCCTCGCCGACCGGCCCATGCCCCGTCGTCTCGCGATCGAGCGTCTCGTCGTGGAGGACCGCAAAGCCATTGCTGCCATGGCGGACGAGGTCCACTTCGACGCTGGCGCCCAGCCGCATGCCCTCGAGGATGCGCTGGCCGGTGAAGACGGGATCGGTCAGCGTCCGGCGGCCGCGATGCCATTTGTAGAAGGTGCGATGGCCATCGCGCAGGCAGAAAATATCACTGGGCATGTCGAGCGGGCTGAAGCGAGGATTGCTGGGAACGGTAGAGCACGGCGTCGTCGCGGAAGAGGGCGAAGCGCTCGGGCTTGAGTTGCACCCGATCCGCGCCCTTCCAGGCGTGATCCGGCGAAACCATGGCTTTGGCGCGCGTGCCGTTGGGGAGGTCCAGATCGACCATGGCATGCGTGCCGAAATCGACCGCACGATGGACGCTCGAAGTGTCGGGCGAAGCCGCCCCGATCAGCGAAAGCGCTTCCGGGCGCACGGCAAGCGTTGCGTCGCCTTCGGCAACCGGTGCGCCGACGGTGATGCCGCCGCCAGTGAACATGCCGTTCTTCACCTGGCCTTCGACGAAGTTCATCGTGCCGATGAAGCCGGCCACGAACGGGGTCTGCGGCTCGCGGTAGAGTACGTCCGGTCGATCGATCTGCTCGATATGGCCGTCACGCATCACGACGATCCGGTCGGCGAGAGCAAGGGCTTCGTCCTGGCCGTGCGTGACGAAGAGCGTCGTGATCTTGAGGCGCTGCTGGATGTCGCGCACTTCCTCGCGCAGGCGTTCGCGCAGATGCTGGTCGAGGCTGGCGAAGGGTTCGTCGAGCAGCAGGATCTTGGGTTCGAGCACCAGCGAGCGGGCGAGGGCCACGCGCTGCTGCTGGCCGCCGGACAGCTGGTTGGGCTGGCGCTTGCCGTAGCCGGCGAGGCCCACCAGTTCGAGCACGTGCTCGACTTTCTCGGCGATTTCCTTCTTGGGCAGACGACGCAACTTGAGGCCGAAGCCGATATTGCCGGCCACGTTCATATGGCTCCAGAGTGCGTGGCTCTGGAACACCATCGTCGTCGGGCGCTTTTCCGGAGGCAGGCGGGCTACTTCATCGCCATCGATCTTGATCGAGCCACCCGTGGGCGTCTCGAAGCCGCCGATCATGCGCAGGACCGTGGACTTGCCCGAGCCCGAAGGTCCGAGCAGGCAGACGAGTTCGCCATCGGCGACATCGAGCGAAAAGGTGTCGACGGCGGTGGTCGTGCCGAACTTCTTGGTGACGTCGTTGATTTCCAAGCGAGCCATGGTCAGCTCCAATCCATAAATGTCATTGTCATGCACCCAGCCCGCGAGCGAAAGCCCCCTGGCCGATGATGCGGCGCACGAAGAGCAGGGCGATGAAAGAGGGCACCCAGAGAAGCACCGAAAGCACGGCGCCGTACTGGACGACCATCTGGTTGTTGATGAACGAGATCATCAGAACGGGCATCGTGCGAATGGCCGGGGCGCCGATCAGCCAGGCGCCTTCCGTCTCGTAGAACGTGCCCACGAACGAGAGCAGCACCGCCGCAAAGATCGTTGGCGCTGCCTGGGGCAAGGTGATTGACCAGAAGACTCGCGCCGGGGAGGCGCCCACGTCGCGTGCGGCCTCCTCCATGCGACGGTCGACGCCCTGGAAGGCGGCAACGGGAATCCAGATCATGAACATCAGCGTGCCCACGAGCTGGATCAGCACCACGCCCCAGAACGTGCCGATGAGGTCGAACGTCAGAAAGATCGCCGCAATCGCCACGAGCAGGCCGAACTTGGGGAAAGCGTGCCCGGCCAGGAACGAGAAGAACAGCACGTTGCGGAACGGGAACTTCATGCGCGCAAAGGCATAGGCGGCCGGCAGGCAGATGATTGCCGAAACCAGCGTCACCATCGTGGTCAGCCGGATGCTGAGCCACAGCGAATCCCACACATCCGCGCGGCTGAGCGTGGCGTTCCAGAAGCGCAGACCGAACTTCTGCGGAATGACCGAGGGATAGCGCCACACTTCGGTGAAGGCCCAGGTGCCCACCACCACGAGCGGCAGCACGATCACCAGCGTCAGGGCAACGGCCATGAAAATGCCGGCCCAGTCTATGCGGGTACGGCTGCGGACGAAGGGAAGCGAAAGATTGGCCATCAGTTGGCGCCCCCGCGATTCTTGGCGACCGAGCGCACGTAAAAGATGCCGAAGAGAATGCAGAAGCAGAAGGCGATAACGGCCTGCGTCGTCGCGGCCAGTGGATCGCCGACGTCGCGGAACGTGCGCTGCATGAACGGCCCCATCATTTCGGGCGCAGCCGGACCCAGCACATAGGGCAGGGTGAAGGCCGAGAAGATGCCCAGCACGGCGAAGGAAAGCGCCACGAGGATGGAATTGCCGATGCGCGGCAGGATTATGTACCAGAACACCGAGAGGCGCCCGGCGCCGACATCGCGCGCCGCGTCCACCGATTGCGTGGAGACGCCGCCCAGGCCCGAGAGCAGGATCAGCACGGTGAGCGGAATATGGTCCCAGACGAGGCCGATCACGGGCCCCCAGGGGGTGAGATAGGGTGATCGGATCTTGGGGAGACCGACCGCATTGAGCATGATGTCGACAGTGCCGTTCGGGCCGATGGTGCGGATGAACGCGTAGGCCAGGATGATCGAGGGCACGAACATCGGAAAAATGGCAAGGCCCTGCACGTAGGCAGGGAGCGCGCCCTTGGCGAAGCGCAGGTAGATGGCGATGGGCAGGCAGATCAGGAGGAGCAGCGCCGCGGTCACCACCGTGGTCCAGAGCGTGACGTAGAGATTATCGAGGCTGTATTTGTCGGAAAAGAAGAATGCATAGGATTCCAGCGAGAACCGCCGCCCTCCGTCAGCGTCTTGCAGCCAGAACGTGCCGATGATCGCTGAAATGATCGGCCACATGATAAGCCAGACCATCAGCAGTACGGGCGCAGCGACGAGGAGGAGGCCCAAGAGCCCCCTCCCGTTGCGAGTTGTGGACGGCGCCTTCGCCCTTTCGACGGCGATGGTCACGCGTTGCGATCGATATTGGGAGCAACGTTGCGATACCAGCCATCATTGATGGCCTTTTCCCAATCGCCGCCCGGGAAGGTCGGGATGGTCTTGGGAACGATATCGGCGAACTTCTTGCGCAGGTCTTCCGAGACGTAATCCCAGGAAACACCCGGGAAGCCGCCGAGTTCGGTCAGGATCGCAGACTGCACTTCTTCGGTGAGCAGGTAGTCGGCGAGCTTGAGCGCGGCGTCGTGGTTGGCGGCGTTGGTCGGGATAGTCGCACGCGAGAAGTCGCCGCAAAGGGCGAGGTCGGTGAGCTGGACGAGACCGGTGGTGTCCGGCAGCACGCCCTGGTCGATGGCCTGGAGGATCTGGTCGGACCAGACCGGAACCATGGTGACCACGCTCTGCGACAGCAGCTGGATCGACTGCGTATTGCCCGAGGTATAGGCGCCGCCCTCATAGAGCGAGGGAGCCAGTTCGTTGAGCAGGGCCCAGGCCGGGGTCAGGGTCTGTTCGCCGAATTCGGCGGTGAAGTTCGTGGTGGTGAACTTGGACGGATCCTTGCCGTTCACCTGGTGGATAGCGCGGCGCACGAAGTTGCCACCCGAACCACCCTTGTCGGGACGGTTATAGACGAACTGGCCGGGATTGGCCTTGATCCAGGTGACGAGTTCGTCCCAGGTCTTCGGCGCCTTTTCGGCCGGCAGCTTGGTGGTGTCATAGGCCAGCAGCACCTGCGAACCGCGATAGGGCAGGCCGAACGGGGTCTGGATGGCGAGCGGGTTCACCTTCGAATAGTTCGACAGGTTCGCCTTGGTGAAATCGGTCCACAGACCGGCTTCGATGCCGCCGATCGGAAGGTGGGCGTCGAACGATTCATAGAAATCGGACTGCGGGTCCTTCTTGGTCTGCATGGCGGCCATGGCGCGCTCGGCGATTGCCAGCAGGCCCGAGCTGTCACCAGCGTCGACCCAGTTTACGGTCAGGCCGGGATTGGCCTTCTGGAAGCCGGGGATGATCGAATTGGCCCAGAAGTCGGTGATGTTGGCATCCGAGCTCGTGTAGACGTCGATCCGATTGGCCTCGGCGAAGGCGATGCGCGGCAGCAAGGTCGCGCCGGCGGCAGCAGCACCTGCAAAAAGCAGTTCGCGGCGTTTCATGGGTGTTTCTCCTCTTGTGACGACTAGACTTTGTTTTTTTGCGGCAGGTGCCGCGGAAGGCTTAGGCAACGCGAGGCATACGAGCTGATTGAAACCGTCCCACGACAATCATGTGACGTTTGCATATCAGCCATGTAACAATTGAATGAACACGTGATCATACCCAAAGGTCAAGTGGAGATTGGCGGACTGTCACAACGCCGATATGAAGGCAGGCAAGGATGTGCATCGATTGAACACGCTGCCAGGTCGGAGGAGCAATTGAGCGACGACAGCGCCGATACCGAACGCACGCGCGAGCACCCGGGGAGTTCCACCGCGCTCGACGTGGCGAAGGCCGCAAAGGTCTCGCGGATCATGGTTTCCCGAGCCTTCAACCCTGAGGCTTCGGTCAGGCCCGACAAGCGGCAGCACATTCTCGATGTGGCGGCGAGCCTGGGCTATCACCCGGATATGGCCGCCCGCGCCATGGTCACCCGCCGCTCAAACCTCGTGGCGGTGGTGGTCAGCACGTTGGCCAATCCGTGGGAAGCGCAGGAAATCGACGCGCTAACCGCTGTGCTGCAGGAGGATGGGCTGGCCGTGATGGTGTTCCGGATGGAGCACAAAAGCCGGCTGCAATTCAATTTCGCCCATATCCGCGCCTATCGACCTGCCGCCGTCATCGCCTACATGGACGATCTCAAGCCACACCAGCTGCGCCGTGCCTTCGGCAATTCCCCGGCCATCTACCCGGTCTATGGCGCCCATGCACCCACGGACCACGACGAGCACATGGTCGACCGCCTCCATGTCGAGCAGCATGAGGGAATCGCCAACGCCGTCCGGCTGCTTGCCGGCACCGGCCGCAAGCGGCTGCTGTACGTGCGCGGGGAGGGGGCGGCTTCCGATCTTGACCGGGTCGACGCACTCGAAGAGGCATTGGCCGAGCACAGCATCGTCTTCGAAGCCGCCATCGACGGCAATTTCGACTACGCCACGACTCGCGCCGCCGTCATCAACTACTGGCGCCGCGAGGGCCAGCCCGACGCCATCTTCGCAGCCAATGACACCAGCGCGTTCGGCGCCATCGATGCGCTGCGCTACGACCTCGGCGTCTCGGTGCCGCAGCAATGCGCCGTGGTTGGATTCGATAACATCCGCGAGGCTGCCTGGCAGGCCTATAACCTCACCACGATCGGCGTCGATCTGCGTGAGCGTGTCCAGGCGCTCCGCCGCATGGTGGCTGCACGGGTCAGCGAGCCGCGGGCGCGCTCGATGGTCGAAACCATCCGCGCACGACTGGTGGTGCGCGGCACGGCCTAGTCCGCGCTTCGCATTGACGCTTCCATTGCGCTCGTGCCAGCGTCGTCCGGTTGATGAACTGGAGGGTGTTCAATGCGTGTTTCCACTCTGTCCGCTGCGGCCATTGCCGGCCTGCTGCTTTGCTCCACCGCCATTGCCGGCGAGACGAGCGTGACGCTCGAAAAAGGGATCGACGCCACGCTCAATGTGCCCGATGGCGCCAAGGGTGCGCCGGCCGTGCTGATGCTGCATGGTTTCGGCAGCGCGAAGGACGAGGTCGGCAACATGTATGCTCGCGAAGCCGAGGCGCTGGCCAAGAAGGGTATCGCCTCGCTCCGCATCTCCTTCGAAGGCTTTGGCAAGAGCGATGGCGATACCGGCGCGACGACGGTCGACCAGCAGCTTGCAGATGCCCTCATTGCCGCCGACTACCTTGCCAATGTCCCGGAGATTGACCGCGCCAGGCTCGGCGTGCTCGGCTTCAGCCTGGGCGGCGGCATCGCCATCCTTGCCACGGCCGAGCGCCCCGATTTCTTCAAATCGCGCGTCACCTGGTCATCGGTCGGCGACTTTGCCGAGGACATGAAGGGCTCGGTGGGGCAGGAGGCCTTCGACAAGGCTGCGGCCGATGGCATAGTCGGCCTCGACCTCGGCTTCCGCACCATTGCCCTCAAGAAGAGCTTCTTCGATAGCCTCGCCGCGCACTCCCTCAAGGATGCGCTTGCCGCCTACAAGGGCGCCTATCTCGCCATCGCCGGCAGCGAGGATTTTTCGGCCAAATACGCCCAGCAATATGTCGACGCCGCGCCCGGTGACACCAAGGAAGCCATGATCGTCGAGGGCGCAGACCATATCTATGGCGTGCTGGGCCAGGATCAGGCGCAGGCGGACCTGGTAATCAGCAAGACCGCGGACTGGTTTGAGGCGACGTTGAAATAGGGCTGAGCCGGAGCTGCTGCTTCTCCCGTTGGGGGAGGCGAGGTACGTGGTTAAGAGCACTGGATAGAGCCAGCAGGTCTCCCTCCCCCTTGCGGGGAGGGGACAGGGGTGGGGGTAGCCACCCCCCACCTACCCGCCATTGACGCCTCACTCATTCTACCATACCAGATGCGAAGCTCCGGAGTTCCCATGCCTCGCCTCACCCCCGAAACCCTCGCCTCCGCATCGCCCTCAACCCGACGCTATGCCTACGACCGCGGCGTCATCGCACCCGGCATCGTCCACCTCGGCATCGGCGCCTTCCACCGCGCGCACCAGGCGGTCTATGTCGATGACCTCCTCGCCCAGCATCCGGAATGGGCCATCGTCGGCGCCAGCCTGCGTCGTCCCGATACCAAGAAGGCGCTGGAGCCGCAGGGTAACCTCTATTCCGTGCTGGTCCGCGATGCCTCGGGCAGCGCCTGCCGCGTCATCGGCTCCATTGCCGGGATCATCGATGCCACGACCGAGGGCGAAACGCTCCTCGAGCTCATGGCTCGGCCAAGCGTGCGGATCGTCTCGCTGACCGTTACCGAGAAGGGCTATTGCCACGATCCGGCGACCAGCCATCTCGATCTCGCCCATCCCGACATCGTTCACGATCTCGCCTATCCGAGCACCCCGCGCAGTGCGCCGGGTTTCCTCGTCGAGGCGTTGGAGCGTCGCCGCCGCGCCGGCATCGCGCCCTTCACGATCATGAGTTGCGACAACCTGCCGAGCAACGGCCGCACCGCGCAGCGCATTGTGGGCGAGTTCGCCGCTGCACGCGGCCGCGAGCTTGCGGCCTATGTCGAGACGGTGGCCTTCCCCAGCACCATGGTCGATCGCATCGTACCTGCCACCACGGACGCCGACCGCGAAGCCGTCGCGGCCATGCTCGGTCTGGACGACGCCTGGCCCGTGGTCACCGAAGCGTTCAGCCAATGGGTGATCGAGGACCATTTCCCCGCTGGCCGGCCGCCTTTTGAAACTGTCGGCGCTCAGATGGTCGAAGATGTCGAGCCGTTCGAGCGCATGAAGCTGCGCATGCTCAACGGCTCCCACTCGACGCTGGCCTATCTCGGCTACCTTGCCGGCCACCAATATGTCGCCGACGCTATTGGGGATTCCGCCTTCCGCGATCTCATCTTCGGTCTCATGACAGAGGAGGTGATGCCGACGCTCGACATGCCGGGTACCGATCTCGCCGGCTATCGCGATGCCTTGCTCGACCGTTTCGCCAATCCCGCGCTCAAGCACCGCACCTGGCAGATCGCCATGGATGGCAGCCAGAAGCTGCCCCAGCGTCTCCTCGGCACCATCCGCGACCGCATTGCCGCCGGCCAAAGCTATGATCGCCTTGCCCTCGGCGTTGCCGCCTGGATGCGTTACGCCACCGGTACGGATGAAAAGGGCGACCCTATCGACGTCCGCGACCCCATGGTCGATCGTTTCCGCGCCATCGCCGCCGAAGCCGGCCGCGATGCGGAGCGGCTGGTCGACGGCTTCCTTGGACTGCGCGAAGTCTTCGGCACGGATCTGCCAGACGATCCCACATTCCGTGCACTGTTGGTGCGTTTGCTCACAAGCCTGCTGGAGCAGGGCGCCGCGGCTACGGTAGGGCAGGTGAAATAGCCGCAAACCAACCCTCCCCCTTGCGAGTGGGGAGGGCCAGGTAGGGGGCTCGGGCTCTGCGCCTAGAGCTTCGCCCGGATCATCTGATACGAATAGGCCGGCAGCTTCACCGACAGTCGGCCATCCTTGATCACCGCGCCGGTGCCCTTGGTCGGGGTCACTTCGTCGGGGTTCTTGGCCGTGTTCACCGCCTCGAGATTGGCGTGCGTCATCACTTGGTGATCCACGATCGTGGCGCTGCCAAAACCTTCCAGCGCGATGTCGAGGTCGATCGCCTCATTTCCGTTCCGGTTCACCGCGAAGAAGGTTAGCGTGCCGTCCTCTTCGTTGTGGACGCCCGTCACGTCGGCATAGGGAACTCCCTTAACGTTTTCAGCGTCGTAGGTCGGGGAGTTCACAACCAGATTCAGGGCAGTGCCGCGGCCGTAGATTGAAGCGAAGTAGTAGGGGTAGTAGATGGTCTGCCGCCAGGCCGCGCCCTTCGGGTCGGTCATGATCGGAGCGATCACGTTCACGAGCTGGGCAATACAGGCGATCTTCACCACGTCGGCGCGGCGGATGAAGGTGTTGAGGATGAGGCCGACCTGCAGCACGTCCTCGAAATTGTAGACGTCTTCCAGCAGCGCCGGGGCGTGCGGCCAGCCGTCATTGCCTTCCAGGATCTTACGGTCCTGCTGGTTGGAGTGATACCAGACGTTCCATTCGTCGAAGGAGATGTAGACGTCCTTCTTGGAACGCTTCTTGGCCTTGATGAACTGGATCACGCCGGCCACGGCGTTGATGTAGTTCTCCAGCTCGATCGAGAGCGCCAGGTAGTTGCCGGTCTTCTTCTCGCGGTTGGCGAAATACATGTGCAGCGAGATGTAGTCGATCGCATCATAGGTGTGATCGAGCACCGTCGCTTCCCACTGCGGGTAGCTCGGCATCTTGGCGTTGGACGAGCCGCAGACGATCAGTTCGAGCGATTTGTCGAAGGCGCGCAGGGCCTTGGCGGTTTCGTTGGCCAGGTGGCCATATTCGTCGGCGCTCTTGTGGCCGACCTGCCAGGGGCCGTCCATCTCGTTGCCCAGGCACCAGAGCTTTACGTCCCACGGATCCTTGCGGCCGTTCTTGATGCGCAGGTCGCTCCAGTAGGAGCCGCCGGGATGGTTGACGTATTCGACGAAGTTGCGGGCCGCGTCGAGGCCGCGCGAGCCGAGGTTGACGGCCAGCATCATGTCGGTGCCGACGGTCGAGCACCAGTCGGCGAATTCGTGGATGCCTACGGCGTTGGATTCGGAGGTGTGCCAGGCGAGGTCGAGGCGAGTCGGGCGCTCTTCGCGCGGGCCGATGCCGTCTTCCCAGTTATAGGCCGAGACGAAGTTGCCGCCCGGATAGCGGACCATGGGAACGTTGAGGTCCTTGACCAGCTTGGCGACGTCGCCGCGCATGCCGTTCTTGTCGGCGGTGGGGTGATCCGGCTCGTAAATGCCGGTATAGATGGCGCGTCCGAGGTGTTCGAGAAACGCGCCATAAACGCGATCGTCGATCCTGGCGATCGAATAGTCCTTGTGCGCCGTCACCGTCGCCTTCATCGAGGCCTCCTCCTCAAGTAATCCCGATGTTCTGATTTATATCATCGAGTGCGGTACATAAGGCGTGAGAGGCAGCGAAAGTCAAGCGCCTTCGGCGCGTTTGATCCAAAGAAGTATGGAGATGAAGAGGGGTGCCGGAGCCGCTGTCGGCTCCGGCGGAAAAGCGGTCAGGCGACCAGCTTGCGATAGAGGTGCCAGGTGGCGTGGCCGAGCACCGGTACGACGACGGCAAGACCCACGAAGAACGGGATCGAGCCGATGGTGAGCAGCACCGCGACGATAAGGCCCCAGGCGAGCAGGGGGATCGGATTGGCCATGAAGGCCCGGACCGAGGTTTCGATCGCCGCGAAGGCCCCCACGTCGCGATCGAGCATCAGCGGAAAGGCGATGACCGTGGTGGCGAGCGTGACCAGCGCGAAGAGGAAGCCGACGCCGCAACCCCAGAGCATCAGCTGCCAGCCCTGCGAGGTGGTGAAGACCTCGCTGAGGAAGGCGGTGACCGAGGTCGGGGCGCTCATGCCGAAGGTTGCCTGGTAGATACTCTCGGCCGCTGCCAGCCAGAGATAGAAGATGGCGAAGATCATGATGCCGACGGCGATGATCGAGGGGAGAGCGGGCGAGCGCATCACTTCGATCGCGTGGATCCAGGAGGTGTCCTGTCCCTGTTCCTTGCGTCGGCTGATTTCGTAAAGCCCTATGGCGGCTATGGGGCCGAGCAGGGCGAAGCCGGAGGCAAGCGGGAAGACCATGGGCAACGCATTGGCACCCGAGGACCAGATCGCCAGCGCGATACCGACTACTGCGTAGATGAGGCCGAGAAAGGCATAGTGGGACGGTTTGTCCCAGAAGTCCGAAAGGCCCGCGCGCAGCACGTCCCTAAGGTCCGACATCTGGATCTTGCGAATTTGGGGGTGAGCCACAGCCTTGGTGGCACCGCCGATCACATGAAAGTCTGCCATTGCTTGTCTCCTCACGAAGACAGGAACAACGGGTCGTGCGAAGAGCGCACCGTGGTGGCTGGTCACACGAAACCGCGTGCCTGCTAGAGGTTCACGTTAGCCGAAAAGTCCGGCTTTGTCCCTATGCGATGGTTTTGGCCCGTTTCAGCTTGTCGTGAGGGCTTTCGTTTGGCTCCGCTCACGGGGAGGCGTACAATCGCGGGCGTTGAGGGCAGGTGTCCAGCAAGGGAGGTTGCCATGCTGACCGATCATCGTGCCTATGCCACTATTCCCGCCGCCGACATGACCCGGGCCAAGGCCTGGTACAAGGACAAACTGGGGCTGTCTCCGTTCCGCGAAGACGAGACCGGCGCCATCTATCATGTGGGTGCGGGAACGGGCTTCCTGCTGTATCCGACGCCCAATGCCGGCAAGGCGCCCAATACGCTCATGTCGTTCGGGTCGTCGGACGTCGTGGCGGATGTGAAGGACCTCAAGCGCCACGGCGTCGTATTCGAGGAATACGACATGCCGGGCCTCAAGACGGTCGACTCGATCGCGAACATGGGCATCTATCACGCCGCATGGCTCCGCGACGCCGACGGCAATATCCTCGCCATCGGCGACGAGCCGAACTGAGTTCCGCTCCTCTCGGGAGCGGACAGGAATCAATCGCGGCGGAACACCAGGGCCGCGAGCAGGGCGACGGCGGCCAGCGCCGCGGCGGTCTGTAGCGGGTTGTCGCGCATCACCTGGCCGGCCGTATTGGCCTGGCCGCCGACATAGCGGGCTGCCGCGCGGGCGCGGTGGCCGACTTCCTCGCGCAGGTCGTGGCTGTTGAGCGAATGACGCATGTCCTCGAGCGAGGAGGAGATGGACGCGATCTGGCGGCCGAGCGAAGCGATCTGGTCGCTCATGTGCTCGGACAGGTCTTCGACGACATGTTCGGCCTGCCGGATCGGCTTGATGTTTGAGCTCGCCATGTTTCAACCCTCCTAGGCTTTGGCTTGGGCACCCGACTAACTCGGGGCGGAGGGGCTTGGTTCCGTTGGTCGCCGTTCCTCGCTGCGCCGCCTTGCGGTCTGCGACTGCCGCTCGAAAAAGGCCGAAAGCGCCGCCGGGCGATAGATCGGCCAATCCGCCGACGCAGTACGCGCGATGCGCGCCCGGCTGCTGGCGCCCAGATCTGCTTGTCGCCACGGCCCTTTCCGCGCGCCGCGCCGGTAGATGATCTCCGTCCAGCTTTTCGGAGCCGTCATGTTGTGAAGGGGTGCGAAGTCGTCGCGCTCACCAGCATACGCCTTGAGTGCCGCACGATCGAAGGCGAGACCCTGCCGGCTGGCGCCGTCCATGATCCAGACCAGCGGGGAGGCCGATAGCCCCGTAATGTCGCCACCGCCACCCACCGAGCCGTGGTCGCCCGGAAACCAGAGCTGATGGTAATTGCCCGCACGGCCTTCGATGCGGTTGAGGTCGTCGACATTGTCCCACAGCGCCGGCTCGAAGCTCAGCCGATCCTCGTCGATCGCCACCGCATGACGCGCCGCTTCGACGATGCTCGACAGCGCCGCGTCATGGAACTGGTACTTGGCCGCGGTCCGGAAGATACGCTCGAGCAGCAGGTATCTGGGCATGCCGAGCGCGCCCACCGTATCCCAGACGCCCAGATATTTGAGCGTGAAGAGCGGCTGGTTGGTCAGCGCTGCCGGCACACCCAGCGCCTGCCGGAACGCCCGGTCCTCGGGCTTCATGATGATGTCCTGCGAGTTTTCCAGCCGGAACTGCTGCGCCCGCTCCATGTCCGGATGCGCCTCGGGCGAATTGTCCTTGTAGAACTTGAAGGCCTCTTCGACCTTGTCGAGCCTATCGCGGGTGACGATCCCGCATTTGCGGATGAGACCGGCCAGCGAGCGCGCCGTGAAGGCGCCGCGCGAAAAGCCGAAGATATAGATTTCATCGCCTGGATCGTAGTTGAAAACGAGGAAGCGGTAGGCCGCCGCGATCTTGTCGAAGAGCCCCCAGCCGAAGGCTCCGGCGAGCGTGCGTTCGAGTGCCTGGTTGATGAGGAAGGTCGTGCCGACCCCCTCGTCGTAGTAGGTCACCTGAGGCACGCCGTCCGTGCCGTATGGCAGCACCGAACGGGCCGCCAGCACCACATTGGTCGGGTGTTCGGCCGATAGCCGGTTCCAGGTGCCGTCGCAGAAGACTGCCAGCCGCTTCATCGAAGTCCCCTCCAGCCCCGCTCCATACTGCAGGTTTTCCGGGCGTTTGGGGAGAGGGCAGTGCCTGCAGGCTATCCACGCTGCCGCTCATTTCGGCAGCGATTTGCCCAAAGTTTAGTCCCACTAAAATCGGCTTGACAGTCGGGTTTTTCAGGTCCCAAGTTTAGTATGACTAAACAGAGGATGGTATGAGCGACGAGTTTGCCGCCCAGATCGAGAGCGAAACCTACCCGATGGGGCACCGGCTGCGTGAGCGCCGGGTCGATATCGGACTCACCCTCAAGCAGGTGGCGGACGGCGCTGGCCTTTCGGTCGGCTTCATTTCCCAGGTGGAGCGCGGCATCACCATGCCCTCGCTCTCTTCGCTCGTGTCCATCTGCAAGGTGCTCAAGACCGACGTCAGCACCTATCTCCAGCAGCCACGCAACCAGAGCCGCCTGTCCCGGCATGGGCAGCGCGAGGTCTATTCGCTGGTCAATGCCAGCACGCGCATGGGAGCGCAGCCGATCACCTATGAACGGGTATCGAGCAATTTTCCCGGCCGCCACATGCATTCGGTGCTCATGAACATCCCGCCCGGCTACAAGTCCGAGAGCATCTCGCACGATGGCGAGGAGATGCTCTACGTGCTCTCGGGAGAGGTCACGAGCATCGTCAACGACAATCACGCAATTCTGCAGGTGGGCGATGCCGAGCATTTCCCGTCCACGCATCCCCATTCGGTCTGGAACCACACGCAGTCCATGGCTGTGGCGCTCTGGGTCGGAACACAGGAATTGTTCGGCGAGGAACCGTCGGACGACTAACCACGTCGGCTGCAAAGGCCGCGAACTGGAAGGCTCAAGGAAGGAAAACCATGAAGACAATCAATCGGGCGATTGCTGCCGCGGCGCTGGCCGCGACCGCGCTGACCGCCGTTGTATCCGCCGCGCAGGCCGAAACCGTGCTGCGCCTCGATGAAGTGCCGGTCGGCGAGCTCGACCCGGCCAAGGCGTCGGACTATGCCGACTCCATCCTGATGTTCAACGTCTACGACACGCTGGTCTTCGCCGGTCAGGGCAAGCCGGGCATGGTGCCCGATCTTGCTTCGAGCTGGGAGACGGACGGCACCTCGTTCACATTCAAGCTGCGCGACGACGTCAAGTTCCAGAGCGGCAATCCCTTCACCTCGGCCGACGTGGTCTATTCGCTTGAGCGCATGAAGGCGCTGGGGCAGGGCCTTTCCTACCTCTTCGAGGACGTGACCGGGGCGGAAGCCGTTGACGAGCACACCGTCAAGTTCACCCTCGCCAAGCCCTATGCTCCGTTCCTCGCCGCGCTCGTGCGCCTGCCGATCGTGGACAAGAAGCTGGTCGAAGAGAACACCACGGGCGACGATTGGGGCCAGGCGTATCTCTCGACCCATTCGGCCGGTACGGGCGCTTACTCGGTAACGTCGCACAATCCGCAGTCCGAAACCGTGATGGCCAAGAACCCGTCCTACTTCCAGGAGATGGATGCGGCGGCTCCCGACACCGTGCGCCTGCGCTATGGCCTCGAAGCCGCAACCGTGCGCACCCTGGTCGCTCAGGGCGAGCACGACATCACCTCGCAGTGGCTGCCGCCCGAAGTGCTGGCCTCGCTGGCCAAGGAGGGCAACCAGCTTCTCACCGAGCATGGCAACGGGGCGTTCTACATCAAGCTGAACACCGCCAAGGCGCCGTTCGACGACGTCAACTGCCGCCTGGCCGTGTCCAATGCGTTCGACTACCAGTCGGCGCTCAAGCTCATCGCCGTGACCCCGGAAGTGTCGCAGGGCAAGGTGCCGACCGGCGCCATTCCGGCCCAGATGCTCGGTGGTTTCCCCGATGGCGAGCCGCTGAAGCAGGATCTGGCCAAGGCCAAGGAATTCCTGTCGCAGTGCAAGTACAACCCGGCCGACACCGAGGTCGAAATCTCCTGGATCGCCGAAGTGCCGATCGAGGAGCGTTTCGCTCTGCTGCTTCAGGCCAACATGCAGCAGCTCGGCTTCAAGTCCAAGATTACCAAGATGCCCTGGGCGCTGTTCGTGGATGCCGTGACCAAGCCGGAGTCCACGCCCAACGTATCGCAGGTCAACGTGGCCTCGGTGACCGGTGACCCGGATACGCTGCTTTACGGCATGTATCACTCCTCGGCCGCGGGCACCTGGCAGTCGCCGGAATACCTCAAGGACGAAGAAGTCGACAAGCTCCTCGACCAGGGCCGTGCGGCCACCAGCGAAGAAGAGCGTGCGGCTGCCTATACGGCGCTCAACAAGCGCCTGATGGAAATCGCGCCCTCGATCTACGCCTATGACTCGCAGGCCGTGTTCGCTGCGTCCAACCGCGTCAAGGTTCCGGCTTTGAGCGATGACAGCAAGCGCATCTCGCTGGACAGCGCCGGCTTCCAGTTCCGCCTGATGGAAATGCAGCCGTAACGGTTCCAACCTTTCGGATCGGCCCCCTTGGCGGGGCCGGTCCGGGTCTTTGAAAGCGCAGCATGTCACCCGTCATCCGTGTTCTGCTCCAGCGCATCGGGACATCGATCCTGGTGTTGTTCGGAGTGTCGATCCTGATCTTTGCCATCGCGCGGGTCATTCCCGGCGATCCGGCGCGTATCGCGCTGGGCCCCAATGCGACTGCGGAGGCGGTTGCGAACCTGCGCGAGCAATTGCACCTCAACGACAACATCGTGGTGCAATACGGCTATTTCCTCGCGGACCTCTTCCGCGGGAATCTCGGCATCTCGCTCTATACCAACCGTCCGGTGACGACCGACCTCGCGCAGTTCCTGCCGGCGACGTTCGAGCTCATCATCGTGGCCGGCATCATGATGATCGGCCTTGGCCTGCCGCTGGGCATCCTGGGCGCGCGCTACCGCAATACGTTCGTGGACGGGCTGCTGCGGGTGGTGTCGCTGCTGGGTGTCTCGGCGCCGAGCTTCGTGTGGGCGGTGGTGCTCATGCTGCTCTTCGCCTATTTCCTGCCGCTGTTCCCGATCGCAGGCCGGCTCAATGACGCCTTCGTCGTTCCGCAGGTCACAGGCTTCATGCTGGTCGATACGCTGATCGCGGGGAATATCCCGGCGTTCCTCGACGCCCTGCGCCACATCATCCTGCCGGCCTTCGCGCTGGCGCTGAGCGGCATCGGGCAGGCGGCGCGGCTGACGCGCGCCAACATGATCGAGACCTACGACAAGCCCTATATCGAGATGGCCGAGGCCTTCGGCTTCCCGAGCGCCAGGATCGCCAAGAAGTATGCGTTCAAGCCCTCGCTCATTCCGTCGCTGACCATTATCGGTCTCGACTTCGCCTCGATGCTGGGCAGCGCTTTCCTGGTCGAGGCCGTGTTCGCCTGGCCGGGGCTGTCGCGCTACGGCGTGCAGGTGATCCTGCGCAAGGACCTCAACGCCATCGTGGGCACGGTGCTGGTGATCTCGCTCGTGTTCCTCATCGTCAACATCATCGTGGACCTGCTGATCGCGTTCATCAATCCGCGCATCCGCCTGTCGCAGAGGTCGCAGTGAGCCGCACGCTTTACATCCTCCTGCGCAATCCGCTTTCGCTGGTGGGCATCGTGCTCATCGGTCTGGTGGTCTTTGCCGCAATCTTCGCCGATTTCATCACGCCGTTCCCCGAGCATGTCGGGGCGGTGGTGGACTTCACCAATTTCAACCAGCCGCCGCACTGGCCGAACATCTTCGGCACCGACCTCGTCGGGCGCGATCTTTTCACCCGCGTGATCTTCGCCTTCCGCACCTCGCTGCTGCTGGCGGTGGTGGTGCTCGCCATCGCGGTGCCGATCGGTGTCGTGATCGGGCTCATTGCGGGCTACACCGGCGGTTGGGTCGACTATGTGCTGATGCGCATCACGGACGTCTTCCTCTCGATCCCGCCGCTGGTGCTGGCCATGTCGATCATGGGCCTGCTCGAGCCGTCACTGACCAACGGCATGCTGGCGGTCACCGCCATGTGGTGGCCGTGGTACACGCGCCTCGTCTACAACATCGTGCGCTCGGAGCGTGAAGAGGGCTATGTGCTGGCCGCCGAAGTCGTCGGGGCCTCGCGCTGGCACATCATGTTCCGCGAAATCCTGCCCAATTGCGTGCCGGCCATCATCACCAAGATGACGCTGGACTGCGGCTTCGTGATCCTCATCGCGTCTTCGCTCTCCTTCCTCGGCCTTGGCGTACAGCCGCCGACCCCGGATCTGGGGTCGATGGTGGCGGAGGGCGCCAATTACCTGCCGGATAGCTGGTGGCTGACGGTGTTCCCGGGCCTGGCTATCCTCATCGCGGTCTTCGGGTTCAACCTGCTCGGCGATGCCCTGCGCGATATCCTGGGGAGCGACGCCTGATGGACAAGACGCTCGCGATTTCCGATCTCAAGCTGGCCTTCAAGTCCTATTCCGGGCTCTCCGAAGTGCTGCACGGCATCTCGCTCGACATCGCGCCGGGCGAGACGGTGGCGCTGGTAGGCGAGTCCGGCTCGGGCAAGTCGGTGACGGCCCGGATCATCCTCGGCCTCCTGCAGCGGCTGCCGAATGCCCGGATTTCGGGGCAGGTCATGTTCGATGGCCGCGACCTCGAAAAGCTCAGCGAAGCCGAGCGCTACGCGCTGCGCGGCACCGCCATGTCGATGATCTTCCAGGACCCGACTTCGGCGCTCAATCCGGTCTTCACCATCGACGTGCTGTTCCACGAGGTGCTCAAGCGCCGCAATCCTTCGATCTCCGCGCAAGAGGCCCGGGCGAAGGCCAAGGCCGCGCTGGAAGAAGTGGCGATCACCGAGCCCGAGCGCGTGCTGCAAAGCTACAGCTTCCAGCTTTCGGGCGGCATGAACCAGCGCGTGATGATCGCCATGGCGCTGGCCAACGAACCCAAGCTCCTGCTGGCCGACGAGCCGGGCACGGCCCTCGACGTTACGGTCCAGGCGCAGACGCTCAAGCTGATGGCCGATCTCGTCGAGCGGCACGGCACTTCGGTGCTGTTCATCTCGCACAACCTCGGCGTCGTGCGCGAATTCGCAGACCGCGTCTATGTGATCTACAAGGGCAGGATCGTCGAGACCGGGCCGACCGAGGCGCTGTTCGAGAACCCCGGCCATCCCTACACCAAGGCGCTGCTGCGCGCGGTGCCGCGGATCACGGGTGGTGGCATTCCCGACATTTCGGAAGATACGGGCGACTTCTACGCGCCGATGGTGGTGCACTCATGAGCCAGCCCATTCTGTCCCTGAAGAACCTCACCAAGACGTTCGACGTCAACGGGCACGAGGTGAGGGCCGTCTCCGACGTGTCGTTCGACGTCATGCCGGGCGAATGCCTGGCCATCGTGGGGGAGTCCGGATCGGGCAAATCCACCATCGCCAACATGGTGCTGGGCATTTACGGGCCGACCTCCGGCTCGATGGTGTTCGAAGGCACCGAGTTGCCCGCCAAACGTGACCTGGCGCATCGCCGGGCCATCCAACTCGTGCAGCAGAACCCGCTCTCGGCGCTCAATCCGCGCCGCACCATCGGCGCTTCGCTGCGGCTGGCGCTCGATGTCCACAACATCGGCGAGCGCTCTGGGCGCAACAAGCGCGTGGGCGAGTTGCTCGAGGAAGTCGGCCTGCCTGCCGATTTCGCCAAGCGCCGCCCGGCCAGCCTTTCCGGCGGTCAGCGGCAGCGTGTGGCCATTGCCCGGGCGCTGGCCTGCCAGTCGCGCCTCGTCGTGCTCGACGAGCCGACCTCGGCGCTCGACGTGCTCGTACAGGCACGCGTCCTCAAGCTCCTCGACGACCTGAGGAAGGCGAGGGGGCTCACCTACATCTTCATCACCCATGACCTGTCGGTCGTCCGCAACATTGCAGACCGCATGGCCGTGTTTGAACGGGGCCGGCTGGTGGAGCTGGGCGAGACCGCCCGGATCTTCAGCGCGCCGGAACACCCCTATACCCGCAAGCTCATCGGGGCGGTCCCCGTGGTCACCACCGACGAGCTCGAACTGAGAGACAGACTGATCCATGACTAATCCGACCAATCCGCACGCCGCTTTCGCCGCCGAACTGGCAAAGGTAAGCGGCCAGCCGCAAGTCGCCTACGCGGCGCTGCACGAGCTTACCAACCGGGTGATCGGAACCAAGCTCTTCACCATTCTCGGCCTCGACTACGATGCCGGCGTGATGCGCCGTCTCTACTCGGACAACCTGGAGCTCTACCCGGTCCCCGGCGCCGACCCGATCGGCGACACCGTCTGGGAGCAGACCATCATCGGCAAGCGCGAGCCGCTGGTGCTCAATTCGGCCGAGGCGCTCAAGGCCGTGCTGCCGGAATATCCCAAGCTCGAGGCACTGGGCTGCAAGTCCATGCTCAACCTGCCCATCGTCGTCTTCGGGACCTCGATCGGCACCCTCAACATGCTCAACGTTGAAGGCCACTTCACGGCCGAGCGCGTGGCCGAGGCCTATGCCCTCACGGCTGCCGCCGCCACGTGCCTGCTGATGACGAAAGAGACTGCCAATGGCTAAGACAATCCGCGTTGCCACCGACGTCGGTGGCACCTTTACCGACCTCGTCGTCTTCGAGACGGATCAGGAAACCGGCAAGTCGGTCGTCAAGACCGCCAAGTCGGACACCACTCCGCCGAACTTCGAGAAGGGCGTGCTGAACGTTCTCGCCAAGGGCGGCGTCGATGTCTCCGAGATCGACTTCCTTGCCCACGGCACGACCGTCGTCATCAATGCGCTGACCGAGCGCAAGGGCGTCAAGGTCGGTCTCATTACCACCGAAGGCTTCCGCGACACGCTCGAAATCGCCCGCGGCAATCGTCCGGATTTCTTCAACCTGCACTACGCCAAGCCCGAGCCTTTCGTGCCGCGTTTCCTGCGCCGCGAGGTTGCCGGGCGCATGAGCTACAAGGGCGAGGAGATGGTCAAGCTCGACCTTTCGGGCTTGCCGGCCATCCTCGACATCTTCAAGGCCGAAGGCGTGGAAGCGGTGGCGATCAGCTTCCTGCATTCCTATGCCAATCCGACCCATGAGCAGGCTGCCTTGGCCGAAGTGCAGAAGCTCTGGCCGGAAGTCTCGGCCGTGGCCTCGCACCAGATCACCCGCGAATGGCGCGAATACGAGCGCACCAACACCGCGGTGCTCTCGGCCTATGTGCAGCCTGCGGCGGAACGCTATCTCGGCCGCCTGGCCGATGGCCTGAAGCAATCCGGCTTTGATGGCGACGCCTACATCATGCAGTCGAACTGCGGCGTGGACTCGATCGAAGCCGTGTCGCGCATTCCCATCACCATGGTCGAATCCGGCCCTGCCTCCGGCTTCTGGGGCGCGGCGGAACTCGGCAAGCTGATCGGGGAAACCAACGTGCTGGCGCTCGATATCGGCGGCACGACGGCCAAGTGCTCGCTGATCGAGGACGGGCACGTCAAGATCATGACCGACTACTGGATCGAGCGCGACCGCAAGTCGGCCGGCTATCCGATCATGGTGCCGGTGGTGGACCTGGTCGAGATCGGCAATGGCGGCGGCTCCATCGCCTGGGTCGATGAACACGAGAAGCTCCATGTCGGCCCGCAATCGGCCGGCGCCAGCCCGGGCCCGGCGGCCTATGGCCGTGGCGGCGACAAGGCGACGACCACCGACGCCAATCTCTGGCTCGGCCGCATCAACCGAGACTATTTCTGCGGCGGTGAAGTCGTGGCCGACATGGCCGCGACCGAGAAGGCGCTGACGGCCGTGGGCGGCAAGCTCGGCATCAGCCCGGAGGAAGCCGCGCGCGGCATCATCCGCATCGCCAACAACAACATGGTCAACGCCCTCAAGCTGGTGTCGCTCAACCGTGGCCACGATCCGCGTGACTTTACGCTCGTCGCCTTCGGTGGCGGTGGCGCCATGCATGCGGTGGCGCTCGGCATGGAGCTGGGCGTCAAGAAGGTGGTGATCCCGACCGGCGCTTCGGTGTTCTCGGCCTGGGGCATGATGATGAGCGACCTGCGTCGCGATTACTTCGTCACCCGTCTCGGCGACCTGCGCCCCGGCGCTGCCGAAGGCATCGAGAAGACTTTTGCCGAAGGCGAAGCCCATGCCCGCGCCCAGTTCGCGGCGGAAGGCATCGACCCGGCCAAGGTCAAGGTCCTGCGTTTCGGCAAGTTCCGCTACCAGAACCAGGAGCACACGACCGAAGTGCTGATCGACGGTCCGGTGACCGAGGAGCGGCTTGCCGCTATCGAGGCCGATTTCCACCAGACCTACGAGCGCGAATACACCTATCGCCTCAAGGCCCCGGTCGAGATCGTCGGCATCCACCTCGTGGCGTCGGCGGAAGTCGGCAAGCTCACCATGGAAAAGCGTGCGCCGACCGGCATCCCGGCTTCGTCCGCCCTCAAGGGCGAGCGCAATGTCGACTATGCCCTCGAAGGCATCCACAAGGCTGCCATCTATGACGGCGCCAGGCTCGAGCCGGGCATGACCTTTGCCGGTCCCGCCATCATCGAGGACCCCGGTACCACCGTGGTCATCCATCCGGGCAACCGGGTGGAAATCGATGGCTTCGGCAATATCCAAATCACTCTGGCGGCGTGAGGCATCGACATGACTGACACCATCAACGATCCGATTACCCTCGAAATCATCCAGAACTCGCTGCAGGCGACGGCCGACGAAATGTTCGCGGCCATGCGCAAGACGGCAATGAGCTCGGTCATCTACGAAGTGCTCGACATGGGCACGGGCATTGTCGACGCCGAAGGGCGGCTGGCCTCCTCGGGCGCCGGTATCCCGTCGTTCGTGGGCGTGCTCGACAAGGCCGTGCAGGTGATCGTGGCCAAGTTCAACAAGCCGGGCGATATCCAGCCGGGCGACGTGTTCACCACCAACGACCCCTATTATGGCGGCGTGACCCACCTTAACGACATCGTGGTGGCGATGCCGGTCTTTGCCGATGGCAAGCTGATCGCCTGGACGGCCAACATCGCCCACAATGCCGATATCGGCGGCAAGTCGCCGGGGTCGCTCTCGGCTGATGCGACGGAGATATTCCAGGAGGGCCTGCGCCTGCCGGCCATCAAGATGGTCTCCAGGGGCGAGCCGACCGCGGCGGTCTTTGACATCATGAAGGTCAATTCGCGTACACCCGATTTCCTCGAAGGCGACATCTGGGCGGCCATCGCCTCGGTGCGCATCGGGGCGAAGCGCCTGACCGACCTCGCCAACAAGTACGGCGTGGACACGTTCGAGAAGGCCATGCGCTCGTTCATGGATTTCGGCGAGAAGGTTTCGCTGCGCGAGCTGGCCAAGCTTCCGCACGGCACGTTCGAGCTGACCGAAGAGCAGGACGACGGCCGCTTCTACAACGTCAAGGTGACGATCTCGGACACCGAGTTCCTTGTCGACCTGCGCGACAACCCGGACCAGGATGTCGGCCCGACCAATACCAGCCGCGACGGCGCGATCATCTGTGCGCAGATCATCTTCAAGTCGCTGACGGACCCGGAATCCCCGGCCAATGAAGGCTCGTTCCGTCCGATCAAGGTGCTGACCCGCGAAGGCTCAGTGTTCCACGCCAAGGAGCCGTCGCCGATCGGGTTCTATTTCGAGACCGAGGTTCGCGTTTACGACCTCATCTGGCGCTGCCTTGCCAACGTGATCCCGGAGCGCCTGCCCGCCGGGCACTTCTCATCGATCTGCGGCACCTTCATCGGCGGCCCGCACCCGGATACGGGACGTCACTACACCATCGTCGAGCCCGAGCTTGGCGGTTGGGGCGCCAGCCGGGGACGGGACGGCAACTCGGCCATTTTCTCGGGCTTCCACGGCGAAACCTACAATTGCCCGGCGGAAATCTCTGAGGCCCGCAACGGTCTTTTCGTCGACCGCATGGAGCTCAATACCGAGCCGGGCGGCGAGGGGCAGTGGGTTGGCGGCCATGGCATCGTCATGGATTACCGCGTGCGCGCCGACGGCTCGTTCCTGACGGCGGGTTACACCCGCTCGAAGATCCTGCCCTGGGCGCTGGACGGCGGCGAGGAGGGCTCGCCCAACTACGTGCGCGTCTTCCGCAAGGATGGTACCTCGGAGCGCTATTCGTTCGTCTCGAACCTGACGGTCAATACGGACGACGTGATCCGCATCGTCACCGGCACCGGCGGCGGTCTTGGCGATCCGAAGCTACGAGACAAGGCGGCGGTGGCCGAGGATATCAAGAACGGGTTCATCACCCCCGAGCGGGCCAAAGAGGTCTACGGGGTCTAGGCAAAGAGAAAGGGCCGGAGCATTGCTCCGGCCCTTGTCGTTTCCAGTGCGCGCTGCGCTAGGCGGCGCGGCGTATCACGCGGATGATCAGCAGCAGGATCACGGCGCCGATGATCGAGGCGATGATCGAGCCCACGATACCGCCGAAGCTGATGCCGACGACCGGCAGCAGCCAGCCTGCCAAAATACCGCCGATGATACCGATCACGATGTCGCCGATAATGCCGAAACCCGAGCCCTTGACGATCAGGCCGGCGACCCAGCCGGCAATGCCGCCAACTACCAGTACGATCAGAAGAGAAGTGAGATCCATTTCTTGCCCCTTTCGCAAGTTTGCGTCCCTAACAAGGTCAGTCTGCTAAACAATGCGCGGCGGCGATTTTGGTTCATTTTGAACTGCTTGGAGCTTGGTTAGTTATCCCATGCACCAGAGGAGAGACCCGATGTTCGCCAATCGACACGCCACCGCCATGTTGCCCGCCAAGGACCTCAAGCGGGCAATTGCCTGGTATGAAGACAAGCTCGGCCTGCGCCCCGTGCGGCAGGACGAATACGGCGCCGCCTACAATCTGGGCGGCACCGACATATTCCTCTACGTCACCGATTTCGCCGGCACGGCCCAGCACACGCTGCTCTCGTTCGGCAGTCCCGACCTCGTCGCGGACATGGCGGAGCTGCGCAGCAAGGGCGTCGTCTTCGAGGAATACGATCTGCCCGGCCTCAAGACCGTCAACGGCCTCGTCGAGTTCGGTCCCGTCAAGAACGCGTGGGTGAAGGATTCCGAGGGCAACATCCTCGGCTTCGTCGAGGGAATGTAGCCTAGAGCCCGGAGAGCAGGTGCTTGGTAATGAGGTCCGGCGCGGTGATCGCCGAGCCGCTGACCACTGCAAAGGCACCGGCCGCGAACGAGGCTGCCACGTGCTCGGGCGTCCAGACACCGCCCTCGACGATAACCGGCACGTCGAGCCGGCCGACCAGTTCGCGTACGAGCTCGAACGCCGGACGGACCGCGCCCGTGCTTTGCGGGGTATAGCCGACCATTGTCGTGGCGATGACATCAGCGCCTTGCTCGGCCGCCGTGATGGCTTCCTCGAATGTCGAGATATCAGCCATCATCGCCGCCCCGCGTGCATGGGTAGCCGCAGTGAGTTCGGCAAAGCTCTCGCCAGGCCGCGTTCCGCTCGTCGCCTGAGCGGCGACGATATCGGCGCCGGCGTCACACAATGCGTTCACATCGGCTACGGTCGTGGTGATGTAGACGTCGAATCCCGTGCGTCGGTCCTTGGCGATGCCGATGATGGGCAGGCTCGTGCGGGCGCGCAGTTCGCGGACCACGTCGACGCCATCCACGCGATAGCCGCCTGCGCCCCCAAGTCCCGCCGCTTCGGCCATCATTGCGAGGATATCTGGCCGTCCGAGCGGGCTGCGCGGGTCCATCACCTGCGAGGAAACCACGAGCTTGCCCTTGAGGCGTTCGAGTGCGGCGTTCATGGCTTGCGGTCTCCTTGTGTGGCGAGCGCTACTGTATGCCACCGATTCCGGTGGATGGGGGAGGTGTCGTCGTGCTGATCTTCATCGATTTCGAGGCGTCCTCGCTCAGCAAGCAGAGCTACCCGATCGAGATCGGCTGGGTCACAGAGGCCGGCGCGGAGGAGGGGCACCTCATCCGTCCCGCGCCCATCTGGACCGAATGGGATGCGCGCGCCGAACTCATCCACGGCCTCAGCCGGGCGCAATTGCTGGGGGAGGGTGAGCCGCACGACCTCGTCTGCGAGCGTGTCATCTCGGTCTTCGAGGGCAACGATATCTATGCCAGCGCCCCTTCATGGGACGGTCACTGGCTGAGCATGCTGCTGCGTGCCTCCGGCAAACCGCGCCATCTCCTGCGGCTCAGCGGCACCAGCGAACTCTTCCTGGCCGCGGCCCGAAACCACCTCGGTACCGCCGACGATACCCTTGCCGCCGCCCATATCGAACAGGTGCGCCAATCGCTGAAGCAGCCCGCTCAGGAGCACCGCGCCGTCTCGGACGCCCGGCGCGAATGGGAGTTGTGGAAGGCGCTGGTGGCTTAGCCGCCGTTCTGCGCCGAGCGGATGAGGCCTACCTTCATGTCCTTGGCGGTGTAGATGCACTCGCCGTCAGCCAGCACGCGGCCATCGGCCATGCCGAGCGTCATCGCCCCGCGCTTTACGCGGTGCATCTCCACCTCGTAGCGGACCTGCCTGGTCTGGGGCGTGATGTCGCCGCGGAACTTCACCTCGCCCACGCCGATGGCGCGCCCCTTGCCGGGCGAGCCAGACCAGCCGAGCCAGTAGCCGACCATCTGCCACATCGCATCCAGGCCAAGGCAGCCGGGCATGACCGGATCGCCTGGGAAGTGGCAATCGAAGAACCAGAGGTCCGGGTGGATGTCGAGTTCGGCGATCACATGGCCCTTGCCATGGGCGCCGCCATCCATGCTGATCTCGGTGATCCGATCCATCATCAGCATCGGGGGTGCTGGCAATTGTGCATTGCCCGGACCGAAATAGCCGCCGCGGCCCGACTGGAGCAGGTCGTCCCTGGAATAAGAGGGCTGGGGCGAGTGAAAATCGTGAGGGCCAAGCACTTGCGCGTATCTCCGTGTCGCAACTGCTTCAATCTATGACCTGCCCAGGCCGGTTCGGCAATGTCATTGGGCGCGATTAGCCCGCCCGCTGCTCCTGGTCGAGCCGCAGCGGGTAGCGGGTCGGGTGGTGCAGGGAGATCGTGTGGTTGATCGGGCTGCCATGCACGTCATAGGCGATCTGCTCGACGCTCAGCAAAGCCGCCGGTGGCTTGAGGTCCAGCAGCCTGGCCTCCGCCGCGTCGGCCAGCCGCGCGGAGAGCAGCGTGTGGCCGTTGTACGGCACCAGCCCGTAGCGGGAGGCCAGTTCCGCGTAGAGCGAACGGTTGCCATTGGCCCAATCGAGATCGAGCAATCCCGGCACGCGCACCGGCAACAGCCAGTCATGCGAGATAGCCACGGCCTCGCCATCGATGAGGCGCAGCCGCCGCAGCGAGATCACCGGCGTGCCGGCCTCGACTTCGAGTTGCTGTGCGGTGCCTTCACTTGCCGGCTCGATAGCGGCCGTCAGCAGCCGGCTGCCCGGATTGCGCCCGTGCTCCATGGCGGTCGCCGTAAAGCTGCGCATCAGCTCGAGTTCGTAGGAGCCGCGCCGCCGGCCGGTGGCGTAAAAGCCCTTGCCGGGATGGCTGCGCAGCAGGCCTTCGCGCACGAGTTCGGTCATGGCCTGGCGAATGGTGATGCGGCTGACGCCGTATTGCTCGACGAGCTCGCGCTCGGAGGCGAGCTTGGAATGGGGCGGGATGAGGCCGCTTTCCAGGGCTTCTACCAGGCGTGCCTTGACCTGCTTGTAGAGCGGGCGGGGATCATCGCGGGTGACGCTGTTGAGCATGGCTTGGGTTAACCGAATTCTGCGGGCGGCGAAAGAGCGGGCTTGGTCGCTCGGGTCAATGACAACGTAAACGCATGGGGACAACGCCGCGTTTCGCGCTTGCGTAAACTGATTATAACTGGATATAACCAGTTTGCGACAGTTTCGATGTGGGGGACGCCATGAAGTTGGCGCTCATCGGTGGAGGAGGTCTGCGTGCGCCGCTCTTCGTTGAGTCGGCGCTTCGCCGTGGCGATCGGATCGGCCTCACCGAAATCTGCCTCATGGATATCCAGCCCGACCAGCTTGCGCTGATCGGCGCACTGTCGAACGAGCTTTCGCGCCGCGCAGGCGGCAAGGTCGCCATCACCACCACCACCGATATCGAAGCGGCGTTCGATGGCGCCGACTATGCAGTTACGACGGTCCGGCCCGGCGGCATCGAAGGTCGTATCACTGACGAGCGTATTGCCCTGGGTGCGGGCGTGCTCGGTCAGGAGACGACCGGTGCCGGCGGGTTTGCCATGGCGCTGCGCAGCGTCCCGACCATCCTGGATTATGCCCGTATCCTCCAGCGGGTGAGTCCGAAGGCATGGCTTTTCAACTTCACGAATCCGGCGGGCCTGGTGACGCAGGCCCTGCGGAATGCGGGGTTCGAAAGGACAATCGGGATCTGCGACAGCGCCAACGGCGCACAGACCGCCATCGCCAAGTGGCTCAAGGTCTCCGAGCGTGCGGTGGATGCCGAGGTGTTCGGCCTCAACCACCTCTCGTTCACGCGCCGCGCCACCGTCAACGGCCGCGACATGCTGCCTGACGCACTGGCCGACGATGCCTTCCTTGCCACCACGGCCCAGCGCGTCTTTGCGCCCCATGTGGTGCGCCGCCATGGACTCTGGCTCAACGAATACCTCTACTATTTCTACTATGCCGAGGAGGCCGTGGCTGCTATCTCGGCCGGGCCGACGCGCGGCGAGGAAATCCGCGCGCTCAACGGCAAGCTCATCCCGCAACTGCGCTCGATCGATGTCGTTGCGGAACCGGGCAGGGCGCTCGACGTCTATTTCGCCTATGAGCGCGAGCGCAGCGCCACCTACATGCACTACGCCAACCATACCGATGGCGAAGATGCGCCGCTCGTCTCGACCGCCGCTGATGACGACCACGATGGCGAGGGCTATGCCGGCGTCGCCCTCAACCTTATCGAGGCGCTGAGCGGCGGCGAGCCGCTGCGCACCGGCCTCAACGTCCCCAATCGCGGCGCGATAGCGGGTCTTCACGACGATGATGTCGTGGAAGTCAGTTGCGTCGTCGACGCCAATGGCGTTACCCCGCTGCCGATCGGCGCGATGCCCGAGGCGCAGGCCTATCTCGTCAATTCCGTGAAGCACTACGAGCGCCTCACCGTGCAGGCAATCGCCGAGCGCCGCCGCGATATTGCGGTCGAGGCTCTGGTCGCGCACCCGCTCGTGCTTTCATACTCCCGGGCAGAGCCGCTGGTGGACAAGTTCCTGGCGGTCCATGCCGACTATGTCGGGGAGTGGCGCTGATGCACAGGCCTGCGTTCAATTGCGATGTCCTCGTCACGGGCGAGTACTTTTGCGACCTCATTTATGCCGGCCTGCCAGAGGCGCCGCGCCTCGGGGCCGAGTATTACGCCCGCGACCTCACGGTTCTGCCTGGCGGCACCTACAACATCGCGCTGGCCCTGAGCCGGCTTGGTCTCGATACCCTCTGGGCCTGCGATTTCGGCAACGACCTCTTCAGCCGCCTCGTGATGGAGCAGGCTGAGCATGATGGTCTCGACGGACGCCTCTTCAACCACCTCGACCGGTCGGTCCAGCGCGTCACCTCGGCGTTCTCGCTGGCGGGTGACCGCGGCTTTCTCAGCTTCAGCGAAACGCCCGTCGCTCCGCCGCCCGCCAACACGCTTCAGCAGGCGCGGCCGCAATGGCTGGTGCAGACGTTCCGCTTCGAGCCCGAATGGCTCTCGTTCATCGAGGCGGCCAGGGAGCAGGGCGTCAAGATCTTCGCCGATTGCCGGCACCCCGATTTCACGCTCGACACGCCAGGCGTCCGAGCGTTCCTTGCCACCCTCACCATCTTCTCGCCCAACGAGGCCGAGGCCATCGGCATGACCGGGCTGCCTAACCCCGAGGCCGCGCTCGACCGTCTGGGCGAACTCGTGCCGGTCGTCGCCATGAAGCGCGGCGGGCAGGGGGCGAGTGTCATCGTCAATGGCGAGCGCTTCGACATTGCCGCGCCGCGCGTCGAGGTCGTCGATGCGACCGGGGCCGGTGATGCCTTCAATGGCGGGTTCCTTCTGGGCCTCGTCAATCGCCTGCCGCTTCAGGCCTGCGTCGAACTGGCGGTACTTTGCGGATCGCTTTCCACCACCGGTTACGGCGCTTTGGCGGCGCCGACGCTGATGGAGCTCAAAGAGTTCGCAAATCGCCACGGGCGCGAAATTCCGTTCCAAGAGGTGATGTTGTAACCATCGGCGACGGCCGATAGCCTTGCGTAGAGATCAAATAGACTAAAGCAACGAACGCAGATTCAGGGGAGATGGAAATGCTGAAAAGTTTGTTGGCGTCTGCGCTAACTGCTCTTACTTTAGTTACACCTGCCTTCGCGCAAACCACTATTACATTCGGATATTGGGGTGATCCGCCGGAATTGCCGCCGTTCGAGGAGATCGTCTCCAAGTATCAGGCGGCTCATCCCGACGTGAAGATCGAGATCCAACACGCGCCCTGGTCGGGCTATTTCACGCGGCTGGATGCTCAATTGGCCGCCGGCGGCGGGCCGGACGTGTTCTTCATCACCAACGTGCCGAGCTATGCGGCCCGTGGCGCCCTGATGCCGCTCGACGATCTCATCAAGGCCGATGCCTTCCCGATCGATCAATACGTGCCCAAGTCGCTCCAGACTCACACCTACGAGGGCAAGCTCTACTCGATCCCGCGCGATAGCGCACCGAGTGCCCTCTACTACAATATCGATGCCTTCACCGAGGCTGGCGTCTCGCCGCCGGATGCGAACTGGAAGTGGGATGATCTGCGCAAGGCGGCGGTCGCGCTCACCAAGACCGATGGCGGTCGCGTGACGCGCTATGGTCTCGCGCTCGAATCTAACGACTGGGCGACCTGGGTGCAGCAGAATGGCGGTCAGGTGTTCGATGATCCGCTGAACCCCACCAAGTTCCTGCTGGCCGAGCCGGCTGGCGTCGAGGCCATCCAGTACATCGGCGACCTCATCAACAAGGACAAGGTGGTGCCCAACTTCCTCGAGGCCGAGCAGGCGGGCGGCACCGCCCAGCTCTTCGGCAGCGGGCAGGCGGCGATGACCATCACCAATCCGTCGCGTCTCGGCACGTTCGCGCAGGCGCCGTTCAAGTGGGCGGTGGCCAATCTGCCGGCCGGCCCCACCGGCATCCATTCCAACCGTACGGGCGGCGCCGGTTTTGCCATCAATGCCAATACCAAGAACAAGGATGCTGCCTGGGCCTTCCTGCAATATCTCGCGGGGCCCGAAGGTCAGTCGATCTTCGCCAGCGCGACGGCGGCTGCGGTTCCGGCCATGACGGGCAATCCAGAAGTACGCGCGGCGTTCAAGGCGCCCTTCGCCGATGTCTTCCTCAAGGAAGCCGATACCGGCGAGCAGTTCCCGCAATTCCCGCGCTTCGTCGACCTGTCCAACCTCTACATCCAGCCGGCGCTCGACCTGGTCTGGAACGGGGAAAGCACCGCTGCCGATGCGCTCGGGGCGATCAAGGACAAGGTCAACGCCGAGCTGGCCAAGAAGTAGACACGCCTCCCGCCGGGGCGGCCCGCGCCCCGGCATTCTCTCCAGCATGGGAAATTCGAATGCGCGTCTTTGATGCACACGTCCATTACGGGTTCTGGGAAAAGCTGTTTTCGCGCAATGCGGAGGAAGGTTTCCTCGAAAAGCTCTCCGATGTCTGCGCGGAGTCCGGCATCGAGAAGGTCGCGTTGCTCGCCAATCCGGGGCGCGGCAACGATGCGCTGGCCGGTGCCCTTGAGCGCCGCCCCGATCTCATCGTGGCCATGGGCCGGCTCCAGCTCGACAAGGACCCGGTGAGCCTGGTCGAGGACTTCTACCAGCGCGGTTTCCACGGCATCAAGATCACCGGCGTTTCGCGCAATTACGACGATCCGGCCTATTACCCGTTCTACGAAGCTGCCCAGGCCCGCGGCCTGCGCATCCTCTTCCACACCGGCATTCTCGGTGGTCCCGTCGACTATCTCGAGGGCGGCAAGGAGGATGCGTGGAAGGCCATTCCCGAAGGGGAGGCCGAGGAGGCGCTGGTGACGCGGCTCTCGCGCGAGATCAAGCGCGAGCGCTACGGCTTCTCCAGCGCGCGCATGCAACCGATCTACCTCGATACCATCGCCTTCTACTTCCCCGAACTCTTCATCATCGGGGCGCATCTGGGCTGGCCGGATTACCGCACGTCCTGTGCCGTCGCGCGCTGGCGTCCGCGGCTCTATTTCGACATCAGCGGCGGCGACGTGGTGCATAACCACATCGTGGAAGGCGGCTATATCGGCAAGGAAATCTCGCCGCGCAAGCTCGTCTATGGCTCGGATTCCGATCTCAAGCGTGTACCGGGCGATATCGCCCGCTGGAAGGCTGCCTTCGACAAGATGGGGCTTTCCGCCGACGATCAGGATCGTATCTTCTACCGCAACGCGGCCTACATATTCGGGATCGATAAATAGTGGCGCCAAGACCGGACAAGCCGGGAGCCATGGCGCGCGCCGAAGAGCGCGCGGCGTGGCTGTTCCTGGCGCCGAGCCTTGTACTGTTCCTGGCTTTCACCGTCGTGCCGGTGATTTCGGCCCTCATCATCTCCTTCACGGAATGGAACCTCTTCAACGCGGTCAATTTCGTGGGCTTCGGCAATTATGTCGGGCTGTTGCACGACGAGATATTCCTCAAGGTCCTCGGCAATACCGGCTATTTCGTCCTGGTTTCCGTTCCCATCCAGATTGCCATCGCGCTTCTCTGCGCGCTGGCGCTCAATCGCGGCGTGCGCGGGCAGACCTTCTTTCGCGTGGTCTATTTCCTGCCGGTCGTCACCAGCACGGTGGCGGCGGCTCTCGTCTGGTCCTGGCTCTTCAATTCCAATTTCGGCCTCATCAATGCCGGCCTCAGCCTCGTGGGCGTCACCGACCTTCCAAAGTGGATGGGCTCGACGAAATGGGCCATGCCGGCCGTCATCATCGTCTCGATCTGGCAGAACCTGGGTTATGCGATGGTGCTGTTTCTCGCGGGGCTGCAGAACATCCACCAGGAGGTGAGGGATGCCGCAGAGCTCGATGGCGCGACCGGCTGGGATCGGTTCTGGACCATCACGCTGCCGCTCCTGTCGCCGACCATGTTCTTCGTGCTGATCATCTCGATCATCGGCAGTTTCCAGGTGTTCGAGCTGGTCTTCGTCATGACCAAGGCCGGGCCGGCCAACGCCACCAATACGCTAGTCTATTACATCTACCAGAACGGCTTTCAATTCTATCAGATGGGCTATGCCAGTGCCGCGGCGATGATCCTCTTCCTCATCGTCCTCGTCTTCACGCTCGCCCAATACCGGCTGCAGGATCGTTGGGTGCATTATGGATAAGACGCTCGGCGACTGGGTCGTTTTCGTTCTGCTGCTCGCCGGCGCGCTGCTGATGTGCGGCCCCTTCGCCTGGATGATCTCGACATCCTTCAAGCCTGGTCCCGAGGTCTTCCTCTATCCGCCGACGCCGTTCACCGCCGAGCCGCAATACGAGAACTATGTCCGCATCTTCTCGGCCATTCCCTTCGGCCGGGCGATCGCCAACAGCCTCATTGTCTCGGCCTCGGTCACCATCCTCCAGCTCATCATCTGCTCGCTGGCCGCCTATGCCTTTGCGTGCCTGCGCTTTCGCGGCCGCGAAATCCTCTTCCTCATCTACCTTTCGGCCCTCATGGTGCCGTCGCAGGTGACGCTCATCCCCAATTTCATCCTCGTGCGCACGCTCGGCTGGATCGATACCTACCAGGGCCTCATCCTGCCTTTCGCCTTTTCGAGCTTCGGCACGTTCCTGCTGCGCCAATACCTCAAGAGCATCCCGCAGGAGCTGATGGAGGCGGCGCGGATGGATGGCGCCAACCATTTCCAGATCTACAGCACCATCGTGCTGCCGCTGGCAAAGCCGGCTCTGGGGGCGCTCGCCATTTTCACCTTCGTCGCGCAGTGGAACAATTTCCTCTGGCCGCTCATCACCACGACCAAGCCCGAAATGCAGGTTGCGACCGTGGCGCTCAGCACCCTCCAGGGACAGTACAATACCGATTGGCCGCTGCTCATGACGGGCAGCGTCATCGCCATCATCCCGGTCCTGCTGGTCTTCGCCTTTGGCAATCGCCAGTTCATCGCCGGCCTCACCAGCGGCGCATTCGGCGGCCGCTGAGCCTTCCTCAAGTCTCCCAAACTGCCCGGCCGGCGCTCCTTCGAGCACCGGCCGTTTCCTTTGCTGCCTAGAGATTTCAACGGATTAGCTGGCGCTCCTGAAAATCGCCTTTGTATTGACTGTCAATGATTTGACAAAATGAAAACGGCGTGCTGATCTCTGGCCATTGAATGACCAATGGAGATCTGACGTGGAATTTCGCAAGGCAGGCGCAACCGGGCCGGAGCTTTCGGCGCTATCGATGGGCTCGTGGAATACCTATTCGCGGCTGTCGTTCGAGGCGGGCGTGGATCTGGTGCAGCACGCATTCGGGCTGGGCATCAACACCTTCGACGTGGCCTATTATCGCGACAAGCCGCATACCGAAGTGCTGTTCGGCCGCATCCTCGATGTCATCGGCAAGCCGCGCGATGCCTACAAGATCGTCGGGAAGGTCTGGTTCTTCGCCTATCCCGAGCAGAGCCTGACGTCCCAGCTCGATGCGTCGCTCGTGCGCCTCAACCAGGAATATGTCGACGTCGTCATCACCGAGCATCCGCGTCCGGGCATGGATGTGCGCAAGCTCACCGAAGACGTGGCCGCCATCGTGACTGCGGGCAGGGCGCGTTCGTGGGGTACCCTCAACTGGACCCCGCAGGATCTGCTGGTCGCCCATGAGCATGCCGCCAGGCACAACCTGCCGGCGCCCCAGCTCGCCCAACTCAAGTACAACGTCGCCCGTTGCGGCGTCGTGGATGGGCCGGACTACCAGCGCGTCTTCAGGGAAACCGGCATGACGCTCCACGCGTCCGACGTCATGGAAGGCGGCATCCTCGCCGGCCGTCTCCAGCCCGAGCGCAATATCGGAATCGATACCGGCAAGATCCGCGACGAAATCCGCGCCATCGTGCCCCGTCTGACCGAAATCGGCCAGCAGTTCGGCGCGACCTCGGCCCAGGTGGCCTTGGCCTTTGCCGCCATGAACCCGGCCACGACCTCGGTGCTTTTCGGCGCCACGCGCAAGTCGCAGCTCGACGACAACGTCAAGGCGCTGGAACTGGCGAAAAAGCACGGTGCGGAACTTCGCCCGCTGCTGGCGCCGCTAGCGGTTGCAGGGCATGAGAATGACGCGCCGTATCAGCACGCCGCGCCGCTCACCGGTGATTTCATCATGAACTAGCCTCGGAAAAGAGGCAGTGTCCCGGGGAGATGGTTCTCCCCGGATCTTCAAAGAGAGGGAAAAATGAAGGCTTTCAAGCGCGGCCTGGCCGCACTGGTATCGGCTGCTGCCTTGCTGTCGGCGACCGCGGCGATGGCGCAGGAAATCAAGGTCGACCCCAAGCTGGCGGAAATGGTGCCGCAGGATATCCGCGACCGCGGCTATATCGTGGGGGCTGCCAGCCTCGCCGTGCCGCCGCTGCTCTATGCTGATGACGACGCGAATACGCCCAAGGGCGCCGTCGCCGAGATCAGCGCGGCCTATGCGGCGCGCCTCGGCCTCGAGCTGCGCATCGAGAAGGTTACGGGTGGCGGCGCCATTCCGGGCGTGGTTGCCGGGCGCTACGACATCGTCGCCTCCGCCGGCGACTTCAAGAGCCGCCGCGACGTGCTCGACTTCGTCGACCTCGTGAAGGGCGGTACGGCGCTCCTCGTCAAGGCCGGCAATCCCACCGGCGTCCAGGGTTTCGAAGACCTCTGCGGCCGCAAGCTGGCGCTCGCCAAGGGCTCGATCCAGGAAGGCGAGGCTGCCGATCTTTCCGACAAGTGCGTCGCCGGGGGCAAGGCTGCCATCGAGCTGATGCCGTTCCCGGATAGCTCTGCGGGCATCCTCGCCATGCAGGCCGGTCGCGCCGACGTCTTCTGGGACGACCTGGCTCCCGCCTCCTGGCGCCTCAAGCAGTCCAACGAGTTCGAGATCGCCGGCAAGCCGCAGGACCTGGCGCCCTATGGCGTGGGCATCCCCAAGGAAAAGACCCAGCTACGCGACGCCATCCAGGCCTCGCTCCAGAGCCTCATCGATGACGGCACCTATGGCCAGATCCTCGCCAAGTGGGGCATGGAAGCCATTGCCGAGCCCGAGGCCCTGATCAACGGATCCGAGTTCTAACCCATGACCGACGCGCCATTCCCCAAAGTCCCGGGGGGTATGCGCATGGTACCCCGCCGTCACCCCGAAAGGCTGGTGACGGCGGGCGTTGCCCTGCTTGCATTGGCCCTCCTGATCCAGCTCTTCGTGACCAGCCCGCGCTGGGAATGGCCGGTCGTCTGGGAATACCTGTTCTCCCCGCCGATCCTGCTGGGCGTGGCGCGCACAATTCAGCTGACGCTCGTCGCCTTCGTGCTTGGCCTCGCGCTCGGTCTCATCGTGGCGCTCATGCGCATGTCGCAGGACCCGGTGCTGCGGTTCGTGGCCGGTATCTTCCTCTGGTTCAACCGCGCTGTCCCGGTGCTGGTGACGCTGCTCTTCATCTTCTTCCTCGCCGCGCTCGTCCCTGAGATCGGCTTCGGCATTCCGTTCACCGGCCCGATCTTCTTCGCGGTCGACACGAACCTGCTCATTTCCCAGTTCACGGCGGCTGTCATCGGCCTCGTCCTCATCGAGGGCGCCTACAAGGCCGAGATCATCCGCGGCGGCATCATGTCGGTGCATGTCGGACAGACCGAGGCGGCCAAGTCGCTGGGCATGACCCGCGGCCTCTACATGCGCCGCATCATCCTGCCGCAGGCGGTGCGCGTCATGGTTCCGGCCATGGGCAACCAGTTCATCTCGCTCTTCAAGAGCACCTCGATCGTTTCGGTCATCGGCTATTCCGAGCTGCTCACCACCGTGCAGCTCATCTACAACCGCACCTACCAGACCATTCCGCTGCTGGTCGTCGCCTGCATCTGGTACCTCTCGCTGGCGTCCCTCGCCATGTACGGCCAGCGCAAGCTCGAGCAGCGTTTCGGTCGCGGCTTTGATGCCGATCCGGTTCCCGCCAAATCCTCCTGGGCCCGCAATTCGTGGGGCTGGGTCACCAATTGGAGGCGCGCATGAGTGGCAAGCCGATGCTCCTGGCCGAGCACGTCTCGAAATCCTACGGCGCGCTGACCGTCCTGCGCGATATCAACCTGCGCCTCGAACGCTCGCAGGTGCTCTCCCTCGTCGGTCCGTCCGGCTCGGGCAAGAGCACGTTCCTGCGCTGCATCAACAGCCTCGAGACCATCGAGGGCGGCATGATCTGGGTGAATGGAAGCCTCGTCGGCTACAAGCAGGTGGGCGACAGCTACCACGAGCTCACCGAGCGCGAGCTCGCCACTCAGCGGGCCACCTGCGGCATGGTCTTCCAGAGCTACAATCTCTTTCCGCACATGACCGCGCTCGAAAACATCATCGAAGCGCCGGTCCATGTCCGCAAGGTTCCACGCAAGCAGGCCATCGAGGAGGCGAGGGGGCTTCTCGCCGCCGTCGGCCTTTCCGCCAAGGCCGATTTCTACCCGCGCCAATTGTCGGGCGGCCAGCAGCAGCGCGTGGCCATCGCCCGGGCTTTGGCCATGAAGCCGGAGCTGATGCTCTTCGACGAACCCACCTCCGCGCTCGATCCGCAGCTCGTCGGCGAAGTGCTCGACGTCATGCGCAAGCTGGCCGATGCGGGCACCACCATGGTGGTGGTCACCCATGAGCTTGAATTTGCGAGGGAAATCTCCGATTTCGTTGCTTTCATGGATGGTGGGGTGATTGTAGAGTACGGCGCACCCGGCCAGGTGCTGGTCGATCCGCTGGACGGCCGAACCAGGGCTTTCATCACTCGCCAGAAAAGCGCCGCTTGATAGACGGAGGGACAGTGTCGGAGCAGCCAACGCTCACGCAGCACAAGGACGCCGAGGGGCAGGATCTCGATTTCTGGACCTTCATCGATTTTGCGGTGTCGCGCATGCAGCGCGACATTCCCATCATCGATGCCGAAACCATGCGCCTCGTCATGGGCCTGCGTCGGGCGACCGACACCATGTTCTATGACCTGCACGTCCTTCTCACCAAGGACGGCACGATTTCCTCGACCGGGGCGATGCGCATCCTGCTCATCCTCTTCGTTGCCGGTCCCTGCCGCGTGCAGGACATCGCGAACTATGCCGGCATGAGCCGCGCCGCGGTGTCCGCGCTCTGCGATACCATGGAAAAACAGGGCACCATCCGCCGGTCGTTCTCCGAGACCGACCGCCGGATCGTCATCGTCGAAAGCACCGCCGAGGGTAGGGCCGCGTTCGAGGTCTTCTTCCAGAAGCACAATGCGCGCGAGAAGCAGTGGCTCGACGTGCTCTCCAACGACGAGAAGAACACGCTCTTCGCACTCCTCGACAAGGTCATGGCGCCGCACCGGAGCGACGATACCTTCAACAAGAAGACCTGAGGCCATCGCAACGGACGTGCCGATCGCCTAAGTAGTGGCGACAAGCACTTGCCATGGAAGGATGGTCATGACCGACGCCCTCAACCAATGGACGGACCGCGCCGCGCCATCGCTCGATGATTTCGAGGAAATGGCGGCCGCCGCCTTCGCCGCCTTGCCCGATGAGTTCCGCTCGCTGGTCGGCGGCGTGCCCTGCATGGTGTCCGAATTTCCCGACGAGGAAACCGTCAAGGAAATGGAGCTCGAATCCGAGTTCGAAATCCTCGGCCTCTTCCGCGGCGTCGGCATGCCGCAGGGCGGGGTGCTCGAACATACCGGCCAATTGCCCAACCACATCTGGCTCTACCGCCGCCCGATCCTCGATTATTGGGCCGAAAGCGAGGACGGCGAAACCCTGGGCGAAATCATCACCCACGTCCTCGTCCACGAAATCGGCCACCATTTCGGCTTTTCCGACGACGACATGGAAGCGATTGAAGCCGCCGCCGCTCAAGAGCAGGCGTAGCGAGGGTTTGGGACGGCGCGGGGATAGCGCGAAGATCTTGGGGTGGTGAACGCAGCCGAGCAGGGCAGCACCGGCCCCTCTGCACTACCTCGAACCCCATCCCCACCACCGCACTTCCCCGGACTTGATCCGGGGCCTATTGCACCCCTCCACCCGAGTGGCGCCATCCGTAGGCCCCGGCTCTTCGGCCGGGGAAGTTCGAGTGGGAGGTACGTTTAGCGAGCTTCAGGTTGGAGTAGCTCTCCAAACCCCACCCGTTTCAACCCAACGCGAGCCTCAGTGGGCGCGCCTCCACCCACTCACCCCAGAAAATGCCGCAACAACCCCGTAGCGATCACACCGATCGCCACCGTCGGCAGCATCGAGAACCGCGTCGCTGCCAGCAGCGTCACGGCAATCCCGATCAAATCCGCCGGATTGTTCGCCACGAAGTTCGGCGCGATCACCGAAATCAGCACGCATCCAGGGGCCGCTTCCATCACCGCCGTGGCCCTCGGGCTCAGTGTCCGGTTACGCAGCAGCAGGTAGCCGCCAATACGCGTGGCGTAGGTGACCGAGGCCATCAGCACGATGGTCAGCAGAACGAGCGGATCGACCATCATTCGTCTCCCGCCAGCAGATAGGCCGCGATGAGCCCCGAAACCGCGCCCGCGCCGACAAACCAGGCGCCAGGCACGAAGAGATAGGTCAGCGCCGCCACCACCAGGCTCACCAGCCAGGGTCGCGCCGCGCGAAAACCTTTCCACATGCCGCGCATCAGCACGAGGAAGACGGCCGGGAACGCCATGTCGAAGCCATAGGCCTCGACATCGCCGAGAACCGGACCGAGCGCCGCGCCCAGCGTCGTGAAGAAAATCCACGAGAAATAGAAGATGACCGCCGTGCCGATGTAATAGGGCAGGCTGAAGGCCGGCTCCAGCCCGCGCGCCATGCGTGCCTTGGCATCGGCCAGTCCCAGTGCCCAGCTCTCGTCGGTCATCACGAAAAGCGCGGGCAGGGCCTTGCGCTTGGGCAAATGCCGCAGGTACGGAGCGAGCGCCGCGCCCATCAGCAGGTGCCGGCTGTTGACGAGGAAGGTGATGGCCGCGATCAGCGCCACATGCGGCGGCGAGGTCCAGAGCTGGATGGCGGCGAATTCGGAGCCGCCGGCGAAGTTGAGCCCGGTCATCAGCGGCACTTCGGCCACCGTCAGGCCCTTCTGGCTCGCCTGTGCGCCCAGCACCAGCGCATAGGGAATGATGCCGAGCAGCACAGGCATGCAGTCGGCCATGCCGCGGCGCAGTTCGCTGGCAACGGGGCGCTCGAACGGCGCGTTGTCGGTGTCAATCGCGGTCATGGCCGCCTCGTGAAATCGGAAGCCCAAGTTATATTCCAATCGGGACGCAATCGGATTGCGAATGCCGCCGTCTTTTCAGGAAAACTGGCATTGGATATGGTCAATTCGTCCAATCATGGAATCTGGTGCCAATGCAGCTCGACGATATCGACCGCAAGATTCTGACGGCCCTCCAGCGAGACGGCCGGATGCAGAATATCGAACTGGCAAAAGCCGTTGGCTTGTCGCCCTCGCCCTGCCTGCGCCGGGTGAAGCTCCTCGAAGAAGCCGGCATCATCGACCGTTATGTGGCCGTGCTCAACCCCGCCAAGATCGGCAAGCGCCTGACGCTCTTTGCCCGTATCTGGCTCAAGGCCCAGGACGAGGACACGATCGAGCACTTCGTCGAGGAGGTGCTGAAGCTCCCCGAAGTGCTCGAATGCTATCTCATGCTGGGCGATTGCGACGTCATGGTGCGCGTGGTGGCCGAGGACATCGACGGCTATCGCCGCTTCCAGTCCGAGCACCTCAGCCGTATCAGGGGCGTGCAGAACGTCAAGACCGACGTGCCCAGCCAGATCGTCAAGCAGACCTCCGAACTGCCGCTCTAGCGAGCAGGCATAAGTATCTGGATCGTGTGACGTTTTAGTCGATGACAGGCGGCGAACGAGGCCATAGGTTGAAGAGCAGAACGGTGGGGCGGACTTGGCTACACTCAGACAGACGTTAAGCGCAGGCCGGGGCGCGGCAGTGGTTGCCGTCGCGCTGCTGGTGATGCTTATCGCGCTCTTTGCAGGCGCGGGCGTCTATCTCTACTGGCAGCGCTACAACGACACGCTGCACAACATCGAGAACCGCGCTCAGGCATCGTCTCAGCTCGTGGCCGTAAACGCCCAGTGGGTCATCGAAACCGCGCGCCAGTCGCTGCGCCGCATCGATGAGGTGCTGGGTGCCGAAATGGTCGTCACCTCCGACAAGGTCGGGGCGCTGCGCGAGGCGGTGACGAGCCTGCCGCAGAACGTCCAGATCTTCGTGCTCGATGCTGTCGGCAATGTCCGCTACGCGGACGATCCCGCCATGACGCTCGGCGGCTCGGCCAGCACCGATTACTTCTCCAGGCTCCAGGCCGGCAACGAGTGGTATATCTCGCCGCTCCTCATCGGCGCCGACAAGCAGCAATTCTTTGTGGTGGGCAAGCGCATTGCGCGCGATGGGCAGTTCGTGGGCGTGGCCGTGGTTTCCATTCCCGCCTCGCTCATGGCCCAGATCTGGGCCTCGCTCCAGCTCGGCCCTAATTCGACCACCAGCCTCGCCACCGATGAAGGCGACGTCGTCACCCGTTTCCCCGCGCCCGAGGGGTCGGTCGACCTGCGACAGTCGCCGCTCTTCACCACCTATCTGCCCAAGGCCGCGCAGGGCACATATGTGTCTACCTCGGTCGCCGATGGCGTCGAACGCATTGTCGGCTATCACCGGGTCGAGGGCACCAATCTCGTCGCCATAGCCGCCATCGCACTGGCTCCGGCCATGCGCGATTTCTGGTCGGGCCTCACCGGCGCCGCTTTCTTCGCCACGCCGGTGCTCCTCGCGCTCCTTGTCGCGGCCGCATGGATCGGCCGCCTGCTGCAGCAGCAGCGGGAGGCAGAGGAGGTTTCCCAGCGCCTCGCGGCCATCGTGGAATCGTCGGACGACGCCATTCTCTCCAAGGATCTCAACGGCGTCATCGAAACCTGGAATGCCGGCGCCGAACGACTTTTCGGCTATGCCGCCGAGGAGGCCGTAGGTCAGCCGGTGACCATGCTGATCCCCGAGGATCGCCTCCATGAGGAGCCGACCATTCTCAGCAAGATCAGGCGCGGCGAGCGGGTCGATCACCATGAGACCATCCGCCGGCGCAAGGACGGCACGATGGTCGACGTCTCCCTCTCGATCTCGCCGGTCTATGGCCCCTACGGCGTCATCGGCGCCTCCAAGATCGCGCGCGACATCACCCAGCATCGCCGGCAGGAAGAGCAGATGCAGATGCTCCTGCGGGAGATGAACCATCGCATCAAGAACCTCTTCACCCTGGCGGGCAGCATCGTTGCCATCAGCGCCCGCAGCGCCACCTCGCCCACCGACCTGGCGCAAAGCGTCAGCCGCCGCATGATGGCGCTTTCCAATGCCCATGCGCTCACCATGTCCAGCATCGGCAAGGACGGTCCGGGCACGACGTTCCACACGCTCCTCAAGACCATTTTCGCGCCCTACGCGTCGGAGGAGGGCGTGCCCGTCGTCTTTAACGGCGACGACTTCGAGCTCGGCCCTAAGGCCGTTACTCATATGGCGCTGCTGATGCATGAATTTGCGACCAACAGCGCCAAATACGGTGCGCTCTCGGTCTCCGCCGGCCGTGTCGAGATTTCGAGCACCGAGTGCGGCGACGATCTTGAGATCGTCTGGCGCGAGCTGGGCGGTCCTGCCGCCGAGGAGCCGCGCTCGGAGGGCTTCGGCTCGCTGATCGGCCGCGCGACCGCCATGCAGATGGGCGGCGCGATCGAGCGCAAATGGGGTGAGGAAGGTCTCACCATCACCGTCAAGCTCGCCCGCGCCGCGCTGGGGCAATAAGGACCCTTGGGCTCTGCCGACCGCTTAGAACACCAGCGAACGATGCAGCGCCGAACCTGCCATCACGCCGTCGGAGACCGCCCAGGTCACATTGTGCGCGGCGCGCGTCACGTCGCCGGCCGCGAACACGTTGAGCACCGTCGTCTGCTTCATCGCATCCGTCCGGATGATCGCACCCAGCGGCCCTTCTTCGATCTCGCAGCCCAATTGCTGGGCGATATCGCTGTTGAGCCGGTTACGCGGGCCGACATAGAGCGCGGCCGTCTCGACGATCCGCCCGTTCTCCAGCTCCACGCCCGAAAGCGCCTTGCCCTCGCCGTGCAGCGCCACCACGCGGTCCGGTTCAATGACGACGCCACGTGCCCGCAGCTGCGCCATGATGGTTTCGTCGGGAGCATCCTGCCCGTTGAGGAAGAAGGTCGTCGGTCCCCATTCGGGGATCAGTTGCGCCTGGTGCACCGACATCGGCGAGAGCGACAGCACGCCCAGTTTCTGGCCGCTGAATTCATAGCCGTGGCAATAGGGGCAATGGATCGCCGTCGAGCCCCAGCGCTCGGCCAGCCCCGGAAGCTCGGGCAGCTCGTCGGAAATCCCATAAGCCAGCACCAGCCGCTTTGCGCCCAGCACTTCGCCCGAGGCCAGCGTCACCTCGAAGCCGTCGCCTGCCTTTGAAGCCGAAATCGCGGCGTCGGATTTGAAGCTCACCGTCGGGTAAGCTGCCACCTGTTCGCGGGCAATGGCCAGCATTTCGCCGGGCGCCTTGCCGTCCTGCGCGAAAAAGCCATGCGAGTGCTCGGCGAAGCGGTTGCGGGGGAGGCCGGTATCGATGATGCAGACGGTCCGCCGCGCGCGGGCGATGTAGATCGCCGTGGCGAGGCCGGCAAAGCTGCCGCCGATGATGATCGCGTCATACTGCATGGGAATGCTCCAGATCGTGAATGCGGGGAAGGTTTGAAACGTTGGCGTCGAGCACGGCCAGCGTCACCTGGCCGAACCGCTCCAGCAGCATGGCCTCGGCCGCGTCGAACACTTCGCCGAGTGCGGCGTTGACGGCCTGCTCCACCTGGCAGCCCGGGCTTTCCGTGCGGTTGCCCATGGCCAGCAGCGAGGGGCTGCCCAGCGCGTCGTAGATGTCGCGCAGCGTGATGGCTTCGAGCGGCCGCGCCAGCGTCCAGCCGCCGCCATGGCCCTTTTCGGACTGCACGTAGCCGCTCTCGCGCAGCCCGGCCATGATCCGCCGGATCACCACCGGATTGGTATCCATGGCCTTGGCCAGCATTTCCGATGTCAGCGGCCCATCATGGCGCGCCATGTGCAACAGGACGTGCAGGACGCCCGAAAGTCTGCTATCTCGTTTCATGTAATTTCATATGTTACATGATACGGCGACCGTCAAGGGCGGCTGAAAAGAAAATGCCCGCGCCATTGGCGCGGGCAGGGGGACTCGGGCGCCAGGCGCCTGGGATCCGTACTCAATTGTACCAGCAGATGAGGTTGCGATGGCCGCCCCGCCCACCGGACTTCCCCGGACTTGATCCGGGGCCGGGGAAGTTCAGTGGTTGTGGCTCTACAGACGGACAGCGCTTCCGTTTGGAATCTGTCGGATAGGGAGATAAGCGCTCTGGGGGCGCCGGGACTTATTGAATACGGCGCCTAGCGCGCGCCGGCGATATTGACCATCCAGGGGATGCCGAACTTGTCGACCAGCATGCCGAAGGAATCGCCCCACGGCGCCTTTTCCAGCGGCACGGTCACCTGGCCGCCCTGTGCGAGCTTGTCCCAATAGCCGCGCAGTTCGGCATCGTTGTCCCCGCTGAGCGACACGCTGATATTGTCGCCCGGGTTGCGCGTCATGCCGGCGGGCGTATCCGAGCCCATCAGCACCAGACCGTTGGGCGCCTCGAGCATGGCATGCATGATCTTGTCCTTCTCGGCCGGATCGTGCGCCATCTGGTCGAACGTCATCACGTCGAGCTTTCCGCCGAAAACCGACTGGTAGAACGACATGGCCTCGCGGGCATTGTCGCGGAAGCCGAGATAGGGATTGAGGCGTGTGGGCATGGGTTCCTCCTCAGGTTGAGGAGCGCAGCCTAGCGCCAGACTGTGACAGGAAATAGAGGAGGCTCCAGCATGGCGCTAGGGGTCCGTACTCAATAGCACCGGTAGATGAGGTTGCGATAGCCCGCCCCACCCACCGGACTTCCCCGGACTTGATCCGGGGCCCATTGCCATCCTCCACTCGAGTGGAGGTATCCGTGGGCCCCGGCTCTGCGGCCGGGGAAGTCCGGTGGGTGTAGCGCGGCAGACGGACAGCGTTTCCGTTGGAATTTGTCGGATGGGGAGATAGCGCTCTGGGGGCGCCGGGATTTATTGAGTACGGACCCTAGAGCTCGATCGGCTCCTGCACCAACGCAACCCCGAACCGCTCGCGCACGGTGTTGACGATCCGCGAGGCCAGCCCCGCGATCTCGGCATAGGTGGCCCCGCCGGCTCTGCGGCCGGGGAAGTTCAGCGGGTGTGGCGCGGCAGACGGACAGCGCCTTCCGTTGGAATTTTTCGGATGGGAAGATAAGGCGCTCTGGCGGCGCCGGAACTGATTGACTACGGACCCTAGAGCTCGATCGGCTCCTGCACCAACGCAACCCCGAACCGCTCGCGCACGGTGTTGACGATCCGCGAGGCCAGCCCCGCGATCTCGGCATAGGTGGCCCCGCCATGGTTCACCAGGATCAGCGCGTGCCGGTCATAGACACCCGCCTGGCCTTCGCGCACGCCCTTGAGCCCGCAGGCCTCGATCAGCCAGGCCGCCGAGAGTTTCACCGTTCCGTCCCGCTGCGGATAGCGGGGCACGTTTGCGATGCCGTCAGCCACTTCCGGGCGCACGATCGGGTTGTGGAAGAACGAACCGGCATTGCCCAGCAGGCGCCAGTTGGGCAGCTTCGCCCCGCGCACCGCCAAGACCCGCTCGTGGATGGTCGCCGCGTCGGCATCGGCCGGCAGGCTGTCGAGCCCGGGATAGCTCAGGTTCGCCGTCCAGGTGTCCGGCAGCGCGAAGGTCGCCTCAAGCACGACGAAGCGGTTGCCGCTGCACTTGAAAAGGCTCTGCCGGTAGGAGAATTCGCAATCCTGCGCCGAAAAACGCCGCCGCTGCCGGTCCACCAGGTCCCAAACGACCAGTGAATCCAGCCGCTCGGCCAGTTCCACCCCATAGGCCCCGATATTCTGCACGGGCGCTGCGCCGACAGTGCCGGGAATGCCGCCCAGGTTTTCCAGCCCCGGAATGCCCTGCGCAATGGTCCAGCCGACGAATTCGGACCAGTCCTCGCCCGCCTGCGCCGTCACCAGCGCCGTGCCGTCCGCCCGCCGCTCGACCGTGCGCCCCTTGGTGCCCATGACCCCGACGACCGCCGCGATCTCGTCGCGCAGCACCAGGTTGCTGCCGCCGCCCAGGATACGCAACGGCAGGCCGGTCTCCTGCGACAGGCCGGTCAGCTCATCGATCTCCTCGGGTGTCGAGATCACGGCGCCAAACCGCGCATGCGAGGCAAGGCCCATCGTGTTGAGCCGGGAGAGGTCGAAATCGGGAATCAGGTTCATGTTGTCAGTCTAGCGGTCCGCCACTCCCGCGCCGAGAGTTCGGCGTCGACTAACATAAGTGCCGCCGAACATGGAACAAGAAAGGCCAAACGCAAACGGCCGGGCATTGCCCGGCCGCGCGTCATGGGGTAGGGCGCGCTCAGCGCGGGTCGAGGGTGTGGCCGTCGAAGGTGCCTTCGCGCTTGATGGATTCGGCGGTGAAGCTCTCGTCCACGATGTCATCGGCCGCCACGACCTTCACATCCTTGAAGTCGGGCGTGGTGTAGGTGAATTCCACCGTCTTGGCGATCGCGGAGGGGTTGAGGCAGCCATTCACGCACCAGCGGCCGGCGAGGAAATCGGCGGTCTTCTGCAGGTTTTCCGGCGACAGGTCGTCACGGGCGGTTTCCATGGCGGTGACCCACTGTTTGGGGTCCTTCTCGAAGCTGCGCGAGGCGTCGATCAGGGCGTCGACGAAGCGCTGGATAGCCTCGCGCTTCTCGGTGGCCGTGGTTTCGAGCGTGGCAACGAACTTGGAGACGCCCGGCGTCGCGGCCGAAAAGTCTTCCGGCGCGACGAGGATGTTGATGCCCGGCGTGTTGGCGATGGGCAGGAACGTGCCGTAGGAAACCGTCGTGGCGTCCACCTTGCCGGCGGCCAGCGCCTGTACGCGCGCGGCGGGAGCGCCGATCGCGACATATTTCGGGCCGTCGGCGGCCACGCCCATGCTGCTCAGCACGAGCTGGGTATAGGTGTGGTCCAGGCTACCATTGTCGGCGATGGCGAAGCTCTTGCCCACAAGGTCCTCGACCTTGGTGATATCGGCCTTGGACGCGATGAGGTAGGGCGCGCCGAGCGTGCCGGCCACCACGCCGCGCAGCGGCAGGTTGTTGTCGGCGCGCAGGCGCAGCGCCGCGTCGATGCTGATATCGGCCAGGTCCACTGCGCCCGAATTGAGCGCGGCCACGGCCTGCGGGGTGCCTTCGAGGGCGACGATCTCGACCTTGACGCCGTGCTTCTCGTAGAAGCCCAGGATGCCGGCGAGCTTGAGCACGGAATCGGTGGTGGGGTTGATGTCGGTGTCGGCGGTGGCGAGCTTGAGCTCCAGCATGTCCTGGGCAAAGGCGGTGCCGCCGAGCAGTGCGGAAAGCGCCAACCCCATGCCCATTGCCGCGATGACCGGGCGGCGTCCGATTTTATTCGACATTTTTTCGTTGTCCTTTTGCGATGTCGTGCCTGGTTGCCTCAGCTGGAGGCGAACATTGGAAGCGGGCTGAAGTCGTCCTTGAGGATCGACGACGCCTTGTTGTTGCCCATCCAGCCCTGGATGAGCGTCGAGTAAATGCGGCGATAATCGGTGGTGAACCTGAGGTTGCCGTCGTCGAGATCGGTGAGGCTCGGCACGCCGCCATACTGGCCACCATTGACCGACTTGCCGATGACGAAGGCCGGCCCGGCCGTGCCGTGGTCGGTGCCCAGGCTCGTATTCTCGGCGACGCGCCGGCCGAACTCGCTGAACACCATGACCACCACGTCGTCCCCGCGCCCGATGCGCTCCATGTCCTCGACGAACGCGGCGATGTGGTCGGAGGTATAGGACCAGAGGCGGGCGTGCAGGTCGCCCTGGTAGACGTGGGTGTCGAAGGCGTTGTTGCGGTAGGGGACGTAGTAGACCTTGGTCGGGAAATCCGCCGCGATCAGCGCCGCCACGCGCTCGAGCCCGAACGGCACGAGGCCGTAGTCGATCGGGCTCTCATAGGCGTTCCAGGCGTCGCGTACGAGCTGCTCGGAGGTGTTGGCGCTCGCCGCGATATCGAAGAGGAAATTCTCAGCCGCATTGGCGCTGCCATTGCCGCGCAGGTCGATGGCGCTCATGGCCGCCATCTCGTCGTGGTAGATGTGACGGGTGAAGTTGTCCGGGTTGTCGAACACCAGCGGCACGTGGTTCATCGAGCGCACGGCGAGCGACTGGTGGTCGTCGATATTGACCAGGAAATTGGTGGTGTGGCCGAGCGGGTCGATGGCGTCGGCCATGCGGCCGAGCCAGCCATAGGCCTCGCCGCTATTGGGCGCACCCGTCTGCCAGAAGGCCATGGACGAGAAGTGCGAGAACGAGGGCTGGTCGTAGCCCACGCCGTGTACCAGCCCCATCTTGCCGTCCTTGTAGAGCCGCTCGAAGCCGGCCATGGTCCGCTGGAAGCCGAAATGGTCGTCGATGCGCAGCAACTTGTCCTTGCGGATGCCCAGATGCGGGCGTGCGTTGTAATAGGCGTCGTCGGCATAGGGGATGACGGTATTGAGCCCGTCATTGCCGCCCGAGAGCTCGACGATCACCAGAATGCGCTCGTTGGCGCCCGCCTGGGCGTCGGCGACCTTGGACCAGACGGGCGAGGTGGTGATGCCGCTGGCGCCTTCCAGCACCATGCTGCCGAAGCCCGACTGCAGCAGACCCTTCCGGTCCGCGCCGCTCAGCTTGGGTTTCTTGGCCATTTGCGTCTCCGTAGCCCGTCAGGCGAGCTGGTATTGGGGGGAACTCATGATGAGGTGGGCGACCATGCGCAGGCCGTGCTCCATGTAGCTTTCGGCCTCCGCGAGCGTGCTCGTGCCCAATTGCTCATCGAGTGTTTTGATCAGCGCCTCGCGGCCGGCTGGCGTCAGCGGCACGCGCAGGAACCGCGCCAGCAGGTGGTCGACCGCCTCCGCGCTCGTGCGCGCTCCGGCATCGAGCACCATGTCGGTGAGGCTGAACTGGGCGGCGCCGCGCGGTGTGGGCTTGAGCTTGCGCAGCGCTTCCTGGTAGCCGATGAGGCTGGCATAGCGGGTGTTGAAGGTTTCCTGGATGCCGTCGGCGCTGCTCGGGGCCGCGCCCTCTTCGAGGGTGGCCGCCGTGATTTCCATGCCGGCATTGATGTTCTGGTTCACGCGGCGGATTTCGGCGCCCGGATTGTAGTTCGGGTCCACGAAATCGATGATGTTGGGGAACATCACCTCGCGGGCGAAGTTGCCGCGCTCGAAGAGGATGCCGGGCGTGATCCACGACCGTCCCTGGCCCCAGCCCGCCACGGTCGGCGGGTAGAGCAGCACCTGGCCGAGCGTCTTGCTCACGAGGTACGGGTCGGGAATGCCCGGCATCACCGCAAGGCCCAACTTGCGGTAGGTTGAAACGATCAGCTCGGTAGGCGACTTGATGTGCGACCCCACCGACGGCTCGCTGTAAAAGTCCTCCGAGAGGAAGATCGTCCGCAGGAACGGCGCGATCTCGTAGTCCTTCTCGCGCAGCAGGTCGCCCAGCGCCTCGCCAAAGGCAGGGGAGACGTCCTCGCGCACGAAGAAGCGATAGATCTTGGTGGCGATGTAGATTGCCGTCTGCTTCTGCTCGAGGATGATCGCCAGGATATCCTCGCCGCGAAAATTGCCGGAGCGGCCGAGGAAGGACTTCACGCCGCCGTCGTGCTTGGCCTCGTCGATGACGAAGCGCAGGTCGTCATTGCCCCAGCCGGTAAAGGCGCGGGCCGCCTCGCGGATATCGTCCTCGGTGTAATTGCCCACGCCCATCGTGAACAATTCCATGACCTCGCGGCCGAAATTCTCGTTGGGCGCGCCCTTGACGTTCTGCGCCGCGTCGAGGAACACCAGCATGGCCGGGTCCTTGGCCACAGCTTCGAGCAATTGCCCGAAATTGCCGGTGGCGCCGCGCCTTAGCGTCTCCAGTTGCAGTTGAATCTTGCGATAGTCGCGCAGCTTTTCCTCGCTGGTGGCGAAGTGGCCGTGCCAGAAGAGCGTCATCTTCTCTTCGAGCGGCCGGCTGCTGCGCACCATGCGGTCGAGCCACCAGAAGGCGAGCCGCCGCGTTTCGAGCACGGTCGCGCGCAGCCAGTAGAAGAAGCGGTTGGTCACCGGCTGGAGCGGGCGCGAGCCTGCCGGCTTGACCTTGATGCCCATGGCTTCGCCATGGTTCTCGGCCAGCGTCGTCGCCGCCGGGCGGCTGACGGGAAATTGCGTGAGCGACGTATCCCAGAACCCGGATTCCTCGAACGGGAGCAGGTGGCTGTTGTCGACGCCGGCATAATCCACGAACGAGGCCACGGCCTCTTCGGGCGTCATCTTCGCCAGGCGTTCGATCTCGCGGGGAGTGCCGCCGAAACCGGCGCGCTCAAGCAGGTGCGCCGCGCGACGCCCATCCCAATCCTCGCGCCGGATGGGCGACAGGTTTTCAGCGCGTAGACGGTCCATGTGACTATAACTTCAGTGATATTCGGGCCCGAAAAACTTAGGCCACGGGTCACTGCAAAGCCAGCCGAGGAGGCCAAGGAAACACCTATCGTTGCGATAGAAGCTTCCTAGCGGGCGCCTTTCTCCGGGGTGCCGAGACGGGGGAAAGCACCCGCCAATTCCTCCAGTTCCACCCCGTCGGCAGCCATGCCGCGGATGCGGTTCCAGAGGTGCTCGCGCATCTCGATAAAGGCGGGCAGGGGCCGGGGGTCCTTCTGCCAGCGCGGCTCGGGCAGGTCGACGTCGACGATCTCGTCCACGCGCCCCGGCCGTGGGCGCAGAAGCACGATCCGCTGGGAAAGCAAGACGGCTTCCTCAATATCATGCGTTACAAAAACGATGGCCATCCGCCGCTCGGACCACATCTGCAGAAGCTCGTTGCGCAGCACTTCGCGCGTCATGGCGTCGAGCGCGGCGAAAGGCTCGTCCATCAGCAGCACCTTGGGCTCCACCGAGAGCGCCCGCGCCAGGCCCACGCGTTGCTGCATGCCGCCCGAAAGCTCGTGCGGATAGGCGTTGGCGAAGTCCCGCAGCCCCACCGCGCCCAGCAGCGCCAGCGCGCGCTCCTGCCGGTCCTTGCGGTTGAGTCCGCGCAATGCCAGTGCGAATTCGATATTGCCGGCCACCGTGCGCCAGGGCATGAGCCGTGCCGACTGGAAGACCATGGCCAGGTCCGGTCCCGGCTCGGGCGCCGCGCCCATCACCCGCACCTCGCCCTCGTCGGGCGTGATCAGGCCGTTGATAAGGCGCAGGATCGTGGTCTTGCCGCAGCCGCTCGGGCCGACAAGGCTCACGAACTCGCCCGGCCTCACGTCGAACGAAATATCCTCGATAGCGCGAACCTCGCCGTCCTTGAACGACTTGCCGACATGTCGCAGCGAGATCAGCGGCGAGAGAGAGGCGTCCATCAGCGGTTGTCCGAGAGCGAGACCCGCCAGCGCGCGAACCGGGTTTCGGCGTAGCGCAGGAGGGCGGTGAGCAGCGTGCCGAGCACCATCAGCACGATGACGACGGCGAAATACTTGTCCATCTGGAAGCGGTTGCCTGCCGAGGCGAGCAGGCCGCCGAGGCCCGACTGGGCCATGGTCAGCTCGGCGATGACCGTGCCCACCGTCGAGATCGCCGCGCCGATCCGCAGCCCGCTCAGGATCGAGGGCAGGGCGTCCGGCACCATCACGTTCCAGAAGAGCGTCGCTCGCTTGGCCCCGAAGGCGCGGCCCATCTCGACCAGGTCCTTGTTGGCGTTGGAGATGCCGGCGGCCGTGTTGATGAGGATGGGAAACACCGCCGCGTTCCACACCACCACGATCTTGGCTTCCGAATAGAGCCCGAACCAGACGATGATCAGCGGAATGAAAGCGGCGCCCGGCGTCGAGTTCATGGCATTGACGAAGGGATCGAGCACGCGCCCCACGAACCGGAACCCGCCCAGCAGGACGCCGACTGCGATGCCCGTCGTCGCGGAAAGCAGGAAGCCGAGCCCGAGGACGGTGAGGGATTCCCCCAGCGCCCGGATCATCGTCCCGTCCGACCACATCTGGATGCTGCGGCGCAGCACGTCGTCGGGCCGCGGCATCACGAGGTTTCCCGAAGTGGCGTTGAGCGCATACATCCCGGCCAGCAGCGCGATGACCAGGGCCACCTGCGTGCCCACCACGAGATTGCGCTCCCGCAGGCGGCGCTTGCGGGCCCGTTCGGCGATCGTATTGGTCGCGGACGCTTTCTCGACCTTGGGCGGCAGCAGCGTTTCCGGGCGATTCACGGGCGTCGCCAACTCCTCGGTCATGCGCATGTCCTTTGTGCCAGCGGTTAGAGGGGCGAATCCAGGACCTGGCGGTTCATTGGAATTTCTTCGAGGACCGCTCCTCATTAGAATTGCTACCGGCCGGGTTCAAGTTCGTTGGAAGCAATGGGTGCCATAGGAAGGGCCTTGGGCGACCATGGCCATTGGGGGCATGGACAAGCCGGCAAGGCTCATCCAAATTCGATTTCCAGCCTGACCGATTTCATCTTGCCGCGCAGGGAGATGGACCGCGCTTGAGGGAGTGCGTGGCCGGGCGAAAGTGCATCACGAGGGAGGGAGTGCATGCGAAAGTCACCGCCAGAGGCGCATTGGTCCAAGCCCAGGGGCATGCTGCCCAACAGTCGCTTTCCGCTGCTGGTTTTCCGCAACGGCATCCCCGGGGGCGGCGAGGAAGCCGTGCGCGAGCGGCTTCGGGCCAATGGCTGGCTAAACAACTGGCGCTATCCGGGCATCTACACCTACCCGCATTTCCACTCGACCACCCATGAATGCCTTGGCGTGGCCACCGGCTGGATGGAGGTCGAGCTTTTCGGCCGCGGCGGTCTGCGCATGCGCGTCTCGGCGGGCGACGTCGTCGTCATGCCGGCCGGCGTCTCGCACATGATGACCGGCCAGTCCGATGACATCATGATGATCGGCGGGTATCCCGAGGGCAGGGACTGGGACAACGTCCAGGAAGATCACCTCACCGAGGAACTGCGCCGCGCTGCCGCCAAGCGCATCATGATGCTGCCCATCCCCGCAAAGGACCCGGTCTATGGCGAGCCGATGCGCGAATGGATCGATGCGCCGTCCTCGGTGGATGCCGACCTCAACGATTTCCGCGACGGGCTCGACGCCATCTGACCACCCCGCTCGCCGGGATAGAAACGAAAACCCAAGGAGAGATGATCCATGCCTGTCTGGCTCAAGCGCGGCAAGGATGTTGAGGCGCGTGCCGAGGCGGACCGGCAGGTTCGCGCTACAGTCGAGGGAATCCTCGCCGATATCGAGAAGCGGGGCGATGAAGCCGTGCGCGAATTGTCGATCAAATTCGACAAGTGGGATCGCGAGGATTTCCGCCTCACCCGGCAGGAGATCGATGCCTGCCTCGCCGAGCTCACCGACCGGAACCTGCGCGACATCGAATTCGCCCAGGCTCAGGTGCGCAACTTCGCGCAGAAGCAGAAGGATACCATGCTCGAGCTCAGCGTCGAGACGCTGCCGGGCGTAACGCTGGGCCACAAGCACGTCCCGATCAACGCGGTCGGCTGCTACGTGCCCGGCGGCAAATATCCGCTCCTCGCGTCCGCGCACATGTCCGTCGTCACCGCCAAGGTCGCCGGCTGCCCGCGTGTCATCACCTGCGCGCCTCCGTTCAACGGCCGTCCTGCACCGGCAATCGTCGCGGCACAGGCCATGGCCGGTGCCGACGAAATCTACGTGCTGGGCGGCATCCAGGCCATCGGCGCCATGGCGCTCGGCACGCAGAGTGTCGCGCCGGTCGACATGCTGGTCGGCCCCGGCAACGCCTTCGTCGCCGAAGCCAAGCGCCAGCTTTATGGCCGGGTCGGCATCGACCTCTTTGCCGGCCCCACCGAAACGCTGGTCATTGCCGACGAAACCGTGGATGGCGAACTCTGCGCCACCGATCTTCTCGGTCAGGCCGAGCACGGCCCCACGAGCCCCGCCATCCTCCTGACCAATTCGGAAAAGCTGGCGCGCGAGACCATGGCGGAGATCGAGCGGCTCCTCGCCATCCTCCCCACTGCCGATATTGCCCGCAAATCCTGGGCCGATTTCGGCGAGGTGATCGTCTGCGACTCCTATGACGAGATGCTGGCCGAAGCCGATCGCATCGCTTCGGAGCACGTGCAGGTCATGACCGATCGCGACATGTGGTTCCGCGACAACCTCACCAATTACGGCGCGCTTTTCCTCGGCCCGCGCACCAATGTTGCCTTCGGCGACAAGGTGATCGGCACCAATCACACGCTGCCCACCATGAAGGCAGCCCGCTATACCGGGGGCCTCTGGGTCGGAAAGTTCCTCAAGACCTGCACCTGGCAGACCGTCACCACTGACGCGGCCTCCGCCATGATCGGCGAATACGGCTCTCGCCTTTCGATGCTGGAAGGCTTCGTCGGCCACGCCGAACAAGCCAACATACGCGTCCGTCGCTATGGCGGCCGCAACGTCCCCTATGGCGAAGCCGCCGAGCCGACTGGCGAGGGGTGAGGCGGGGAGTTATCCCCATGGCTGCGGCTTGGGGTACAATCCCGAAGCCGTGGTCGTGCGGCGGTGATCGAAGGCGGGCGAGGCGGAAAAGAATTAGCCAAAACCCACCCAATTCGCTGCAAAACCCGGAAAAGATCCGCAAAGATGGGTCGAAATTGAGTCAAAATTTAACGATTTGCGGGCGCTGGTTAAAAGCAAAGTGTAATAATATCAGATGCTTATAGCGAAACGCTCAACGAAAATGGTCGAAAAATCATGCATAAATGCGCGTGAAACATTGTTTCACGCCGATTCGACCCTCCGCTAGCCCCTAAAGCCTGCCCCGAGCCTCCCACAGTTCCGCCCATCCCCAGATATCTCCTCCCGGGGAACACCGCCGCACGGAGCGCTCCATGGTTCGTCGGGGATGAGACTGCGTGTTCGGGGAGGCTACTTCCCGAGCTTCACCAGCACCCGTCCGTCGTGTCCAACCAGCCGCACCCCGCCATCGTCCCCGACGTCGAACCGTCCGACCGTCTCGAATGCCTGCAGCAGCCGGTGTTCCTGGTCCATCAATCCCTGGTCGCAAGCCATCATCGTCGCGCCGACCTGTGATACCGTCAGCCCTTCGCCCGTCAGCGTGAAGGTACCGAAGAACCGGTTGCATGAGCCGTTGCCGTGGATGCTGCCGTCGGCCTCGAAGGCCAGCGACGGTTCCGAGCCGGCGATAATCGCCTTGCCGCCGATCTCCTCGACCCGCCACTCGCCGCGCAGCAGGTCTGCTGGTTCGCCGCCGCAGCCGACAAGCTTACGCTCGCCGCTGATCACGATCGCGGTCTTGGGGTGCGGCATGCCCGACATCGTGTCGATGCAGACCTTATCGGCCACCACCAGCGCGAACGCGCCCTGGTCGGTCGTGGCCGAGTAGACGCTGATGCCGTTCGAGACCGTCGGGGCGGGGGCCGGCTCAAGCGTCACCGTCTCGCCGTCCAGCATGCTGAACGCGATGCGCTCGTCGGAAATATCCACCCGCCAGGAGGGCTCGTTCCCCCGCGCCGTCAGGCTCGCCGCCTGCGCCGAACCCAGTGCGCAGAGCAGTAGCAGGCTCGCGCCGCCCAGCGTCACGCCAATATGCTTGCTCATTCCGTTCCTCCCTGAAAGCCTTGCCGGCAGGCCATCCAAGCAGTGCGACGGCTGGCCTATTCCACGTAGTCCGGATCGAGTTCGGGTTCCGGCGACTGGAACAGCAGGAAGACCAGCGGCGTGCCGGGCTCGGCCGTCGCATCCGTCCGCCGCGCCGCAATCCTGCCGGCTACGGGGCTCGGATATTCCGCCACGATCTCGCCGAACGTGTTGCGCTGCCGGGCCACGAGGTCGCCCTGCGCCACTTCCTGGTCGAGCTTGACCAGCAGCTCCACGACGCCGCCATGCGTCGTCAGCACCGCGCCGGTGCCCTTGGCCACGAAGGTCTTCGCATCGGCTGCGGTCTTGCCCATCTCGCCCTGGATGATCTTGAGATGCTTGAGCACGTTTCTCGTGCCCTCGATGAACATGTCGATCTGCCGGGGATCGAGGATGCGCGAGGCGCCAAGTTCCGGGGTGAAGGCGGGGATGCCGACATCGATCAGCGCATTGGGCAACAGTGTCGGATAGGCCGGATCGTCGTAGACCTGCTCGATAGGGTAGAGGTCGACCATCGCCTTGACCTCGGGCAGCTCCATCCGTGCCAGGATGAACGCAGTCATGTCCATGCCGGTCGCGGCGGTGTGGAAGTCGATGGCGTAATCCGCATTGGGCTTGAGCAGCCGGTTGAAGAGCGCCGCGGCGTGCCGTCCGGCTGCGCTGCCGGCGCTTTCATGGCCCGGCCATTGCCGGTTCATGTCGACCAGGTCGATACCGCGCCCGGAATTGGGCCAGCGCCGCGCCATGCCCTCGATGGCCGGCGAGGAAATATCGGTAACGGCGACCACCGTGCCTTCCATCTCGGCCGGCTTCAACTCGTCGAGCAGCAGGTGGATGATATGCAGCGGGCTGATTTCGTCCCCATGCACGCCGCTGGTCAGCAGCAGCCGCTTGCCGGGCTTCTCGCCCTTCACCACGATCACCGACACGTACCAGGTCTTGCCCGATACCATCTGCACGCCTTCGAAGAAGAAGTGGTGGCGGCCCGGCTCGAGGTCGTTGACGTCGAGCGCCGAGATCACCTTCTTGCCCTGCACCACGTCGCCCGTATAGACGGTCCCGCCCTGCGCCGTATCTGCGGTGGCCTTTTCCTGGGCGGAAGCCGCGGTCGCGCCCGCCACGACGCCTGCAGCGCCGACGGCCGCGAGAGAAAACATGAAATCGCGGCGATCAACGCCGTTGCGTGGCTTGGTCATGGGAAACGCTCGCTGGCTAGACGCGGGTGGCAGTAAAGGTCCGGGGCCCGACGCCGCGCACGGTCGGCCGGTAGGTGCACCGCAGCGTCGAGAGCACCGGCGTGCCCAGGACGCGCCCGGCGATCGCGCCGAGCAGGCCGCCGACATGGCGGCATTCCATCGAGGCAGCTTCCCACGCGCGGCCGCGGCCGCACGAGGTGCGCTGGAGGTCCACGAAGATATCGCGCCCCGAAACGTTCCAGGTCAGCCGACCATCGCAGGAGACGCCGCCGCCACGCACCTGGTAGGTGCCGCGCCGGTCGAGGCAGAAGGTAAGTCTATAGGGTCCGAATAGATCCTGGTTGGCCCGAAAGCAGCCGCTGACCGGCACCCCTTGAGGGTGATCCGGGACAATGACCCGAGTTTCCTGCGCCGCTGTCGGCGCGGAGAGTAGGGCTAACAGACCGATCGACAGAAGAAAGGAACGCATCGCAACCAGCACCCATGGAACCGATGTCCATCGTGCCACCGGCGCGCCCGTTTGAGATTGGCTCAGCGTCCCAAATACTATGCAGAATTTCCCGTTCGCATCTCCGGGTGTCGAGCGCGCTATCATTGTCGCCCGACTCAAATCCGGATGCAGCCATGACCAATCCAGCCCGCTCGCCCGAGGGCCGTGCCCGCTTCGAAAACGTGCAGCGCGCCGTCCGACTTTCGGCGCGGCTCAGCGATATCGGGTTCGATGACGCGGAGGGCCTGCGCTCTGCCTTCTGCGAGCTCATCGGCAAGCCGGTCGGCGACCGCTTCATGCTCATCCCGCCGTTTTCCACAGATTGCGGGCTCAACATCACTGTCGGCAGCAACGTCTTCATCAACCAGGGCTGCCACTTCATGGATATGGGTGGCATCACCATCGGCGACGACGTCATGATCGGCCCCAAGGTCAACCTCGTCTCCGCCGGCCATCCCGTCGCCCCGTCCGAGCGGCGCAACGGCATCGTCGCCAAGCCGATCGTCATCGGCAACAACGTCTGGATCGGCGCGGCCGCCACCATCCTTCCGGGCGTCACGATCGGCGACAATGCCGTCATCGCCGCCGGCGCCGTCGTCAGCCGCGACGTACCGGCCGATACCCTGGCAGCCGGCGTTCCGGCCCGGGTGCTCAAGCATCTCTGAGATCGCGCCGGATTTTCCGAACCTCTCTGTCGAAATCGGCGTTCCCCGTTCGACCACAAGATGAAGCAGGCCGAAGTGCCTCGCACCGGACCCAGAGGAGACCATCATGACCGAGTACCTCGTCGCCATCCATCACCCCGACAACTACGATCCCGCCAGCGAAGACCAGGCCATGCGCGATGACATCACGGCGCTCAATGTCGAGATGAAAACCGCGGGCATCCGCGTCTTCGTGGGCGGCCTCCAGCCGGTTTCCACGGCGAAATCCATACGCGCCAGGCCGGACGGCAAGCTGCTGGTCACCGATGGCCCCTACATGGAAACCAAGGAGCATATCGGCGGCTTCTGGGTGCTGGAGCTCGCCAGCCTCGATGAAGCCCTCGAATGGGGCCGCAAGGCCGCCATCGCCTGCCGCGCCCCGGTCGAGGTTCGCCCGTTCGGCAAGGCCTGACGCCGGCGAATCCTCCCGCCGGCCGAGGCACATCCTGGTCGGCGTCGCCCTGGTCGTTTACCCAGTGCGGGCGCCGCTTTTCGCCTGTAGGTTCCCGCGCTTTCGTTCGACGCTCTGGGGGGCAGAATGCTGCGCATCGCTACGGTTGTTGTTCTGGGGCTGCTTGCCGCTGCCCCAGCTGTCGCGGCTGAGAAACACGGGGCCTATCTCCTCCCGGCCGAGCAGAGCACCAGCGTCTCGCTGGCACATCACGCGGCAACCGGATTGCAGGCGGCATTCGTCGGATATGGCGAGGGCAACGGCAACCGGCTCTACTACGCCGTCTGCGCAAGCGGTGGCTGCGAGAAGAACGAGGATTGGCGGAGCGTTTCCCTGGAGCTGCCGCAGGCAGTCAAGGCGCAGCTCGCGCTGACGCCCGAAGGCAAGCCGCGCATCCTGGGGGCGGGATGGAACCCCGAACAGGCCAACGGCACCAATTACTACTTCGCCCAGTGCGACGAGGATTGCCTCGACGCCGGCAACTGGCAGATCGGCAGGATCGCCTCGACTGCCGATGGCCTCATGTCCAATATCGGCCGCAGCCGGCTGCCCGAGCGCACCTTCGCCCTCGATGAACACGGCAAGCCCCGCTTCATGGTCTCGGACTCCAACTATTTCGTCGAGCCTGACCATTACGGCGGTTTCTACATGGCCTGCGACGAAGACTGCACGCAGGCTGGCAACTGGACCGAGACCAACCTCTCCAACCAGCACGGCTACAACACCGAAAGCTTCAGCTATCCCGTGCTGGCCCTCGGGCCGGGCGGCGGGGCGCGGGTGATCGCCGGCGTCTACGCCTTCGACGAGGAGGGCAACGACCTGCCGGACGGGCTCTACTATTACGAGTGCGACGGGGATTGCTCGACGCGCGCGAACTGGAAGCGGACGCGGGTCATCGAGCAAGGCAGCGGCTCCTATCCCAATCCGACCTGGAGCATGGACCTGACCTCCGACGGCCGGCCGCGCGTGGCGCTCTTCACCGGTTACGGCGTCGATGTCGAAGGGCTGGATAAGCAGCTGCTCTACATCTATTGCGACGAGGATTGCACCAAAGCCGATGGTGAGAACTGGTTCGGCTATCCTCTTGGTCTCGGCGACGGGATCGGGGAGAGTCCGAGCATCAAGCTCGATGGCTCAGGCATTCCGCACATCGCCTTCACCACCGATGGCTTCGAGCTCGGCTATACGAGCTGCACGACCGACTGCGAAAACTCCGAGGCGGCGCGTTGGACCTCGGATTTCGCCGAACGCGCCGAGACCGCAGCCTCAGATCGCCCGACGGCCATCCCCTTCACCTGCGACGGCGAAGTGTGGAACGGCATGGCGCCGAGCCTTGCGCTCGCCGCCGGCAAGCCGGTGATCGGCTACGACCTCGCCGTGGAAGCGCGCTGCCTCTACAAGGAATGGGGCAAGCCGCAGATCGTCTACGAATTCCACGAGATCTGGCGCGGCTCGCGGGTTCTCCGCCCGTAGCGCGCCGTCAGCGCGCGCCCAGAACCGCGGCGCACGCCTTGGGCAGGTCCGCCAGCGTCAGCGGCGGGGCCGGCGGGCTGGTGCTCGGCTTGTAGGGCGCATCGGTGAACCAGTAGTCGAGCTCCTCGCCGCAGCCATCGCCGGCAGGAGCCGGATTCTGGTCGAGGCACGAGGCGACGCCGGGCGGGCAGGAGAGGCGAACGTGGAAGTGGTCGTCGTGCCCGTACCAGGGCCGGATTTTCTGCAGGAAGCTCCGGTCGCGCCACTTGGTCTCGCAGAGGGAGCGCTTGATGCCGGGCGCCACGAAGATGCGCGCCACGCCGGGCAGTTGCGCGGCGCGATAGAGCAGCAGTCGCTCTGCCTCGCCGAAGTGCCTGGGGTCGATCTGCCGCGTCCCCTTCTTGAGCACTGAAATGGCCGAGATGGTCTCGCGCTCCTTGGCGCTCAGCGTATGGTCAGGCATCGGCTGCAGCCAGATGTCGACATCGAGGCCGATCTGGTGCGAGGCATGTCCGCTCTTCATCGGCCCGCCGCGCGCCTGGCCCATGTCGCCCACGAGCAGCCCCCGCCAGCCATCCTGCGTCGAGGACTGCGCCAGCGCCTCGATATACTGAACCAGCTCGGGCGTGCCCCAGCGGCGATCGCGCGAGAGGCGCATTGCCTGCCAGTTGGGGCCGTCTGCCGGCAATTGCACGGCGCCGGCAATACAGCCCTTGGCATAGCCGCCCACCGGTATCGAGGGGCCCTCGGTCGGGTGGTCGACAGCGCCGAAAAGGTCGCGCGCCGGCTGTTGCGCCAGGGCAGGCGAGGCGATGAGGAAGATGGCTAGAAAGCCCAGGAGGCGGAAAGGCAGCATCGGTACCCCGATCGTGAATCACCGCGCCATCATAGCCGCGAAGTTGCAGCCATTTGCTAAACCTTGCGTGACGCTCAAGGGCGCCGCGGGCTCAGGAGGCGCGCCAGTGCCAGCACGAGCACGGCGGCAAGGGTCGGCGCGATGGCAAACCATTGTCCCGCAACCAGCAGCGCACCGGTGCCTGCCCACATGATGGAGGCGAAGGCTTCGCTCAGCGTCGCCGCACGCGACGCCGTCTGGCGGCGGCGGAACATCGAGCGCTTGGCCGTGACGCGGAACCAGAGCTGGATGGCGGTCGCCGACCCGGCCGAAAGCGCCGCGCAGCCGGCGGTGATGAGCGCCAGGGTCGGCGAGGATAGAGCCATAAGGATCAGGAGCGGCGCCAGCACGATGGCGATGACGACCAGCACGGCTTCGATCTTGGCCTGGAGCACGGCACGCGGCGTCACCGGCGCGGTCATTACCAGGTCATGGGCATCCTCGCCGGAAATGGCCAGCCAGGCGAGGCCGCCGGCCAATTGACCTGCCGCCATCACCAGCACCGGCACGACCACGACATAGGCGCCGGCATGGCTGCCATAGTTGAGCCAGAGCAGCAGCGCGGGCGGGGCGAGATAGAGGATCTGCATCAGCGTCTGCGACAGCAGCCAGGGGTCGCGTTGCAGCAGCAGCCATTCCTTGCGCCGCAACGCCTGCCGCTGCGAGCCGAGCCGAAACAGGCGGCGGGTCGGTTTGCGCCGGCCGCGGATATGGTTGAGACCGGCTGTCGAAATGGCATGGAAGCCGTAGCTGCTGGAGGTCGCCACGACCGTCAGCACCAGCGCTGCAAGGCCCAGCGCGATCACGACCAGGGCGGGCAAGGGCTCGCCCGTTGCAGCACGGGCCGGCCACCAGAGGAGGCTACCGACATCCGGCGCCGCCTCGATAACCTCGTTCGACTGAAACAGGCTGAACCGCGAAATGCTGCCGAAATGCAGGATCGCCACCGCCTGCACCCCGATGACGAAACCCGCCCCGACGATGGCGGCAACGATCTGCGAGATGAAGCGCGTCTGCTTGGGGCCGACGAGGCGGAACAGCGCGATGGTCATGCCCAGTGCGATGGCCGTCGCCAGCGCTCCCAGGGCCGCGGCCACGCCATAGGCCGCGAGCCAGTGTGGCCCGTCGAGCAGGACGAGGACGTTGATGAGCGGGCTGGCCAGCAGGGCACTGAGCGCCGTGCTCGACAGCGCCACGGCCGCAGTGCGAACGGCGAATAGCCGGCGCGAAGAGGCGGGCGAGGAGAGGATCAGGTCGAGGTCGGAGCGGGAATAGTAGACCCGGGTCACAGATTCCAGCACCTGCGAAAGCATCACGGTCCAGAACAGCAGGCCGGTGCCGGTCAGCATGACCAGCATCGCCTTGTCGATGGCCGCGCCGCTCGCCACCCAGGGGGAGAGCAGGGCGAAGCTCAGCAGATGCATGCCAATCACGAGGACGGCGAGGAAGATGATAACGCCGACGCGTCGGGCCGGGCGCCCTCCGGTCATCATCGCCATCCATTCGCGCCAGGCGAGCCGCAGCTCGTGACGTGCGAACCAGGCGAGGGTATCGGGCGCCGTGGTCATGCCGCCTGCGTGTCCTTGCCGACGAGGTCGAGGAAGATGTCTTCGAGGCTCGACGTCGCGCCGCTCCGCGCCCGCAGTTCGGCCAGCGTTCCCTCGGCGATAAGGCGGCCCTCGCGGATGACGCCGATGCGTTGGGCCATGCGTTCGGCGACCTCGAGGATATGCGTGGTCATGATCACGGTGACGCCCTGGCGCACCTTGTCGAGCAGCACGTCCTTGACCTGCCGCGCCGACCCGGCATCGAGCCCGGTCAGCGGCTCATCCAGAATGATGAGCCTGGGATCGTGGACCAGCGCGCCGGCCAGGGCCACCTTCTGGAGCATGCCCTTGGAAAAGCTGCCGCAGAGGTCGTTGGCATGCGGACGCAGCCCCAGCCAGTCGATCAGCTCGTTCGCACGCCGTTCGGCCAGCGCGCTTTCGATCTGCCAGAGCCCGGCGACGAATTCGAGGTATTCGAGCGGGGTCAGGCGATCGTAGACCATCGGCTCATCGGAGACCCATGCGGTGATGCGCTTGGCCGCGACCGGATCGCGCCGCGCGTCGATGCCGAAGATGGAAATTTCGCCGGCATCGGGCTGCATGAGTCCAGCCACCATGCGCAGGATCGTGGTCTTGCCGGCCCCGTTCGGGCCGAGCAGCGCATAGAACTCGCCTGCCGCGACAGTCAGCGCGAAATCGGGCACGACGGGGCGGTCGAAGGTCTTGCTGAGACCGGTGATGGCGAGGGCTGGCGCGGTCAATGGAGGCTCCGACTGCAATTGCCCGCCTAGGCTAGGCATAAGCCGTTGCCTTGCGGTGAATCAGCAGCGTTAAGACTCGCTTGCCTTGCTTCGCGGCATTGCCCATGAGACACCGGACAGGGCAGGATGGGAGCGTGGCCGCATGAGCGCCAGGGCCGGATTTATCATGTGTGCCGCGGGCATCGTGCTGATGTGCGCGATGGATGCCGTCGCCAAGACGCTGGGCGCCAGCTTCACCACGTTCCAGGTCGTCTTCCTGCGCTATCTCGGCGCCGCGCTGTGGCTCGCCGTCTGGATCGCGCTGACTGGTGCCTCCTGGCCGCGTCGCGCCGATTGGTGGCCGCAATTGCAGCGGGCGGTGCTGCTGGTGATTACCGCGTCGTTCTTCTTCTTCGCCGTGGCGCGCCTGCCGCTCGCCATCGTCGCCGCCCTCGGCATGACGGCACCGGTCTATGTCACCCTGCTGGGCGGATTGCTGTTCAAGGAACGTCTTGGCCTCAGCGTCTTCGCCGTATTGGCTCTGGGCGCCTGCGGCTCGGCCATCATCGTGCTGGGCGGTGGCCTGCAGCAGGTTGTCGGCAGCACCGGCGAACCGCTCGCCTGGCTCGCGGCGATCCTGGCGCCACTGACCTATGCCTTCACGGTCATTGCCCTCAAGCACCACTCCAAGCGCGAGGAGCCGGCCGCCATGACCCTGGGCCAATCCTTCCTCGCCGCACTCCTCGTGCTGCCGCTGGCCCTGGGTGACTGGCCTGCCTTCGACGCCCGCCTTGCCGGACTTTCCGGCCTTATCGGCTTCCTCGGCGCGGTCGGCTTCCTGCTGCTCGTTCACGGCCTGAAGCGCCTACCAGTCGCGGCCTTCGCTGTCCTTGACTACACCGCCCTCATCTGGGCGGCCGTCTTCGGCTTTGTCTTCTTCCACGAAGTGCCCGGTCCGCAGCTCTGGGTTGGCGGTCCCTTGATCATCGCCGCCTGTATCCTCAACGCCCGGCTTTCGGCGGGCGCTGGCAGTTCGGCGGAGACGGAGGCCGTAGTTGCCGAGATGCCCGAAGGCGAGGCTTCGACCCGGTAGGCTAGTTCTTGCCGAAGACGTGTGCGGAGCCGACGAGGTCGATGGAGACTTCGGTGCCGGGCGGGAACGCGTCTGAGCCGGGGACCCAGGCGACGAAGACGCTGGCGGTTTCCAGCACGAAGTCGTCGCGGCCGGTCTTGGTCGGCACGTGTTCGATCACGGTACGCCAGGCAGCGCCCTCGTAGCGGCGGGAGACGACGCGGCCGCGCGTGCTGGGCGAGGGATCGGCCGGCCTGATGCGGATCTGTTCGGGGCGCAGCATGATCGTCTGCGGCCCGGACTTCGCCGCCACGGCAACCGGGCCGAGCAGCGTATGGGCGATACCATCAGTCACCACGGCGCGCAGGATGATGGCGTCGCCGAGAAACCGTGCCGTTTGCGGGTCGGCCGGGTGCAGGTAGAGGTCCTGCGGGCTACCGGTCTGCACGAGGCGCCCGTCGCGCATGACCGCCACATAGTCGGCGAAGGACAGGGCCTCGGCCTGATCATGCGTCACGAGAATGGTGGTGATGCCCGCTGCGCCCAGCACCGCGCCGACCATGTCGCGCACGGCGTCGCGCAGGCCGGCATCGAGGGCCGAAAACGGCTCGTCGAGAAGCATAATGCTGGGCGATCGCGCCATGGCGCGCGCCAGCGCCACGCGCTGCTGCTGGCCGCCGGAAAGCTGGTGCGGGCGACGGGTCATCATGTCGGCCGGGATGCCGACCTGCTGCAGGAGTTCGACGATCCGTTCGGTGCGCCCGGGCGTATGCGTGATGCCGAAGCCGACATTGTCGGCCACCGACATATGCGGGAACAGTGCGCCTTCCTGTGCCACGTAGCCGACGTCGCGCCGGTGGGGCGGCACGAAGGTGCCCCCATCGCATAGCGTATTGCTGCCCATCTCGATGAGGCCGGTGTCAGGCATCTCGAACCCGGCGATGAGGCGGAGCAGGCTGGTCTTGCCCGAGCCCGAGGGGCCCACGATTGCCATGCGGCTGCCCGACGGCACGACGAGGCTCACCTCGTTGAGGGCGAGGGTCGAGCCGTACCGTTTGGAGGCGTTCTGTATGCGGAGTTCCGTCATAGGGTTTCCCGAGCGCTGGCCTCGAGCCGCAGCAAGACGACAAGGGGCGCCGAAAGGATGATCATCAACAGGGCGTAGGGGGCCGCGCCGGCGAAATCGAGTTCGGCAGTATAGGCCCAGAAGCGCATGGCCAGCGTCCGCGTGCCGTTCGGCGCGAGCATCAGCGTAGCCGTCAGTTCGTTGGCAATGCCAAGCGCGACCAGCGCAGCGCTCGCCGCGGCACCGGGGGCGGCGAGCCGGGCGGTGGTGTGGAGAATGGCCCAGAACGGCGGTTTGCCGAGGCTCGACGCCGCCCGCTCGAGTTCGACGGGTGCTTGCGCGATGCCTGCACGCAGGCCCACGAGCGCCCGCGGCAGGAACATGAGCACATAGGCGAAAACCAGGGTGAAGACGGTCTGGTAGAGCGGCAGCGCTACTCGCACCGTGATCGTCACCAGCGCCAGCGCGACGATGACGCCGGGCAGGGCGCCCACATAATAGTGCGCCGTTTCCAACGCCCGCTGCATCCGGCTCGGCTTGCGCACGCTCAGCCACGCCATCGGAAATGCGGCCGCGGTGGTGAGCAGGGCGCCAATACCGGCGAGGAGCGCCGTCTGGATAAGTGCCGAGGAAACGAATTCCATGCGCCACACGGCGGTACCGCCGAGATAGAGCCAGCGCGAAAGCGTCACCAGTGGAACGCCGAGCGCAAAGGCCGCGAAGCCGAGCGGCAGCAATATCGCGATCCAGCGAAGGCCGCCCAGCGGCCGCTCGATCCGATTGCGCGTCGAACCCGAACCCACGCGCGCGTACCGCTCTTCGCCGCGTAGCCGCGACTCGAATTGCAGCAGCACCAGGCAGGCGAGAACCAGCACGCCGCCGAGCAGGTTGGCGGCCGGGCCGTTATAGACCGACTGGAATTGATCGACGATCGCGGTCGCGAAGGTATCGAACCGCGTGAGGACGAAGAGGCCATATTCTGCCAGCAGGTGCAGCCCGATCAGCAGCGCCCCCCCGAGCATGGCGAACCGCAATTGCGGCAGCACGACGAGAAAGAAGATTTCCAGCGGCGACTTGCCGAGCGAAGCTGCCGTTTCCTCAAGGCTCGGATCGAGTCCCCGGAGCTGCGCCGCGACGGGCAGGTAGACGAATGGCAGGTAGGCGAAGAGCGACACAGTCACCGCTGCCCCCAGCCCGTGGAACGAAGGCGCCACCGAATTCCAGGCATAGCTGTGGACGAAGGCCGGAACGGCCAGCGGTGCCGTGACCAGCCATGACCATATCCGGCGCCCGGGAAGATCAGTGCGCTCGATGAGCCAGGCCAGTGCCACGGCAACAACCAGCGAAGCGGGCAGCGTCGTTACCAGCAGCAGGGCGGTATTGACGAGTAGGCCAGCTACCTTCGGCCGGAAAATCAGGTCACTGACTTTTTCCCAGCCGCTATCGAAGGCTACCCAGACGACAAAGAGGAGCGGCATCAGGCTGATGAGCGCGATCAGCGTCGCGAGCACCGTGACCAGCGAAACGCGGCGACGCGGTTTCAGGAGCGTCGATGCCGAGGGCGTTGCTGGGGACAAAGGCGGGTTCCGGTGCGAAGGCCACCGGCGCGAGGCGCGCCGATGGCGAAAAGCGTTCGCGCTGTCTTACAGCAACCCGGCCGCCGTCATCAACTCGACAGCCTTGGCATTGTCGAGCTGGGTGGGATCGACCGCCGGAGCGCCGAGATCGGCCAGCGGCGGCAGGGCAGGGTTCGAAGCCTGGTCGACGCCGACCGCATATTCAAACGACTTGCCGTCGCGCAGCACGGCCTGGCCTTCCGGCCCGGTCACGAACTTGAGGAACTGCAGGGCCTCGTCCTTGTGCTGGCTGGAGGCCAGCACGCCGCCGCCCGAGATCGAGACGAACGCGCCCGGATCCTGGTTCTTGAAATAGTGCAGGGCGACCTTGCCGCTGCTCTCCTTGGTGCCGGCCTGATCGCCGAACCAGTAGTAGTGGTAGATCAATGCGCCATCGACTTCGCCGTTATTGGCGGCGGCCATGGCGGCACGGTTGCCGCGGATCACCACGGTGTTTTCCTTCATGCCCTTGAGCCAGGCAGCGGTCGCCTCTTCGCCCTTGAGCGAGAGATAGGCAGCGACGATGGCCTGGAAGTCCGCGCCGCTCGGCGAGGAGGCCCAACGGCCCTTCCACGCGGGGTCGGCCAGCTCTTCCATGGTCTTCGGGAGCGTGTCGGCGTTGAGCTTTTCGGTGTTGTAGGCAAAGACCGTCGAGCGCGCGGCGATACCGGTCCAGTGCCCGTTCTCGGGGCGATACTGCGCCGGAACCTGGTCGAGAATGTCCTGCGGCAGCGGCTCGAAGAGGCCGGCATTGTCCACGAGAACCATGGCGGGCGAGTTCTCGGTCAGGAACACGTCGGCGGGCGAGCTCGCGCCTTCCTGCACAATCTGGTTGCCGATCTCGAGGTCGCTGCCCTGGCGGAGCGTCACCGGAATGCCGGTCTTGGCCGTGAACGCGTCGGCCCATTCCTGGGTCAGCGATTCATGCTGCGCGTTGTAGACCGTGATGCCGGCGCTCTGCGCGAGAGCGGCGGTCGAAAGCACGGCGAGCGCAACGCCGGCTGCGAGTCCCTTCGCGAGAGACGATACGATGGATTTCATGGATGTTCCCCTGGGGCGCATTGGAGCCATCGCAAGTAGATAATGTTGATGGTGTTTGTCAACTTCATTGCGCAACATCCGATCGCTTGACGGACTGTGTCGGCGCGCTCTAAAGCGGCAATGTCGAAAAAGGCAGGGTCAGATGAGGTAAGCCTGACCCCTTCCGCCCGGAAGCTCTGTCCGTGCCCCAGGCATGAGAACCCACGACGAGAACAGCGTGCACTCCGCACGCTGCCTCGGCGGATTCTCCAGGGCTGTTTCGACGCTCATATCCGCCGGAAAATCCAAGGATATGCGCATGCGCCTCAATCATCTCGATCTTCACGTTCCCGACGTCGCCAGAACCGTGGCCGTCCTCACCGAGCATTTCGGCCTCCGCAAGGAATTCGCCCGCGACGGCCTCGTCGTCCTTCGCGACGATGCCTCCCTGGAACTCGTCATCAGCGAGCCCGTACCGGGCTTCGGCACCACAGACCAGCTCTCGATCGGTGCGGCGACCTATCACATCGGCTTCATTGTCGATGCGCCGGAGATGGTCGACGACATCTATGTCCGCCTGGGCTCGGCCGACGTCCAGCTCGCTCGACCACCTCGCGCCATTCGCGGTGGCTGGCTGTTCTATTGCACCATCCCCGGCGGCATTCAGGTCGAAGTGGGATGCCGGAGTATTCCGGCCTGACCCCGACCGCACGGAGAGACGCGGCGTCACGCCTCTCCTCAATGCTCTTTTGCCGGCTCAAGAAGCGGTGCCATCATCCCCGGCCAGATGCGTGGAGCTTCGAGTACTGGCGTGAGGTCGGTCACCTGATCGAGCGAACCGATTGTCGGAAGCGCCTTTATCGCCGGATCTGTGATGTCGGCGCGTGTCGCCGCGACCAGGTCATCGGTGTTGATCGTCGTGAAGGGGCGCTCGAAATAGGGGCCGATCACCGGCTCGAACTTGCCGCCGATACCGTCCGCTGCCTGTCGCCGCGCTAGTGTGAGGTAGGCTGCTGCAAGCGCCTCGCCGCGCTCTTTCCATTCGCTGGCCGAGAGGGCCGCTTCGAGGTGCGGTGAGAGGCTTGCGGCCAGCGGCAACTGGGCAAAACCGCTGCCGAACCATTTTGCATAAGGGGCGTAGCGACGCTCCAGCAGAAAGCTCATGCGCATCACGTCGCGCACCAGCCGGGCCGCGATCACGCGCGAGCCGATATCGTCGCCGACCTGGCCGGCTCGCCCCACGAAGGCCTGCTCCTCGGCAATGCGTCGCCATTGGCAGGCGATCTTGAAGAGCCAGACATCGTCGGGAAAATAGGCCAGAGCCTCTCGCGCCTTCCCGAGGCGGTTGCCATCGTCGTGGAAAACCGCGCCGGCTGTGAAGGACAGCAGCCGCTGTTCGGCGAGGCCGAGCCATTTCAGCGGCGTCAACTCCCCAACGGAAGAGATGCCAAGGGCGCTTTCGAGCTGGCCTTCCAGCGTGTGGACTTCGAGGCCGTGATCGTAGCTCCCCGCCGCTTCCGCTCCATTCGCCGGAGGATGGGGCCGATTGCGCCAGCCGGCGGGTTCGCCGTGGAACTGCGCCGGCGCCGCTGTCTTGAACTCCTCGACGAGCCGCCGCGCATGGGTGTCGAAGTCTTTGCGAGAGACGTAGATGCGGACCCTCGGGCCCCAATTGTGGTCTCTCGACAGCTCGTCATCGAAACCGAGCAGTTCGGAGCCATAGGCGAGGAGCGCCGCTGAGTAGCGAAGCCCAGGCGCCGCTTGACTTAGCCAGGGCCCGACGACGTCGTCATAGAAGCGGCGTGAAAGTTCGATGCCCTGCATGCTGGTCCCCCCAAGATGTCGGCATCGGATTTCTAGCCCCGTGGCGCGTTGATGGCCAGTTGTGCCGCGAACGCCCGTTGGTAGGCGGGCCGCGCCTCGCCGCGAGCGACATAGGCGGCAAGGGTCGGATGCTTGTCGAGAAGGCCGGATGGCTTGAGCCGCTGGAGCACGTGCACCATCATCAGGTCACCGGCGCTGAAGTCGCCATCGAGCCAGTCGGCATCGCCGAGATAATCGGCAAGTTCCTGCAGCCGCGCGTGGATGCGGGCTTCGATCAGCGGCAGGCGCTGCTCTGTCCAGGGCTCGCGTCCCTCCGCGAACTTGGCGGTTGCCAGGTCGAGGATGGGCGGCTCGATCGTGCCGATGGCGGCGAACATCCAGGTGATGGCGCGGGAGCGGCCATCCGCATCGCGGGGCAGGAGGCCTTCGTGCTGTTCGGCGAGGTGAAGGATGATCGAGCCGGTCTCGAACAGCACGAGATGGCCCTCGGTATAGGCGGGAATCTGACCGAAGGGCTGCATGGCGCGATAGGCCGGCTCCTTGAGAGCCGCAAACGAGACGAGGCGGACATCGTAGGGTTGGCCAAGCTCCTCGAGCGCCCAACGCACCCGCACGTCGCGCGAAAGTCCCATGCCACCGTCCGGCGATCGCTCAAAGGCTGTGATCGTAATGGTCATTGCAAATCTCCCATCAGCGCCGGCCCAACCGGCTTCCTGCCAATTGGTCGAACGGATTTGGCGGGATTCGACAGAGTGCGAGGTTTTCGCTCGGAATTAGTGGGCGGCGTCGGCGGCTGCCTTCTGGTCGTCCGGCGCCTGGGGGACGATGCGCAGAAAGAGTTGCCCCAGCCGGTCGAGGTAGATGAGGATCACCGGTACCACCACGAGCGTCAGCAGCGTCGAGCTGATGAGGCCGCCGATGACGGCATGGGCCATAGCCGCCGTCTGGGAACTGCCGGCGTGCAGACCCAGCGCGAGCGGCAGCATGCCGAAGATCATGGCGAGCGTGGTCATGATGATCGGGCGGAAGCGCGTGCTGCCGGCCTCAATGAGGGACTCCACCAGCGGCATTCCGGCCGCGTGATGCTGGTTGGCGTTGTCGACGAGGAGGATGGCGTTCTTAACCACGAGCCCCATCAGCATGATGAAGCCGATAGCCGAGAACATGTTGAGCGTCGTGCCGCCCACGAGTAGACCGACCAGCACGCCGATGATGGCGAGCGGCAGCGACATCATGATGGCGAGAGGCTGGATGAAGCTGCCGAACTGGGACGCCAGCACCAGGTAGATGAAGATGACCGCCAGTAGCAGAGCAGACCCCGCAGCGGAGGCGGTGTCGCCGAGCTGCTCGACATCGCCGCCCATCGAGATGCGGTAGCCGGTCGGCACCGAGATATCGGCGATGGCCTTGGCGACATCGGTGCTGACCTCGCCCAGCGGACGATCCGAGATATTGGCCGAGACGCTGGCCTGCCGCGAGAGGTCCTCACGCAGGATCTCGCTCGGGCCGACCGACTGCACGATGTCGGCGACCTGGTCGAGACGAACGATCGACGTGCTGCTGGTCGCGCCGGTCTGCATGATCGGCAAGCCGGCCAGCGCCTCGACGCTGTCCCGCGCGCCCTCGGGCAGGCGGACGACGACATCGAAGGATTTGCCGTCCGGGTAGGTCCAGTCGCTGACCTTTTCGCCCGAGAGCAGGGGCCGCAGGGTCTGGCTGATCTGCTGGAGAGACACGCCAAGGTCGCTGGC